>JAUXSD010000182.1 GCA_030681525.1 Solirubrobacteraceae bacterium | reverse complement strand
GACGTGCGCGCGCTCGACGGTGTCGACCTCGAGGTCGCGCCCGGGACGGTGATGGGCCTGCTCGGCCCCAACGGCGCCGGCAAGACGACCGCTGTGCGCGTCATGGCGACGCTGCTGCTGCCCGACGCCGGCGAGGTGTGCGTCGCCGGCCTCGACGTCGTCGAGGACGCCGTCAAGGTGCGCCACCGGATCGGCCTCGCGGGCCAGTACGCCGCGATCGACGAGAACCTGACCGGCCTCGAGAACCTCGTCATGGTCGGCCGCCTGTACGGGATGAAGCGCGGGCCGGCCACCGTGCGGGCCCGCGAGCTGCTCGACCGCTTCGGGCTGACCGACGCGGCGGGCCGGCCCGCGAAGACCTACTCCGGCGGCATGCGCCGGCGGCTCGATCTCGGCGCGGCGCTCGTCGCCAAGCCGCCGGTCCTCTTCCTCGACGAGCCGACGACCGGCCTGGACCCGCGCAGCCGCATGGACCTGTGGACCGCGATCGAGGAGCTCGTGTCCGAGGGGCGCACCGTGCTGCTGACGACGCAGTACCTCGACGAGCCCGACCGCCTCGCGGACACGATCGCCGTGATCGATCGCGGGCGGGTGATCGCCAAGGGCAGCCCGGACGAGCTGAAGGACCGCGTCGGCGGCGAGCGTCTCGAGGTGCGACTCGCCGCGCGCGCCGACGCGCAGGCGGCGGTGCGCGCGCTCGCGCCGCTGTCCGACGAGCCGCCGCACGCCGAGGGCGACACCGTCCGGGTCGGCGTGCGCCGCCGGGCCGGCACGATCGTGGACGCGGTGCGCCGCCTCGACCAGGCGGGCGTCGACGTCGACGACATCGCGCTGCGTCGCCCGACGCTCGACGACGTGTTCCTGTCGCTCACCGGCCACGTGGCCGAGGGCGACACCGCCGAGCAGCCCGCCGAGGAGGTGACCGCATGAGCCGGATGGTGACCGACACGCTGATCGTCGCCGAGCGCAACCTCGTGCGCCTCACGCGCGCGCCCGACCTGCTGCTGGCGTTCACCGTGCAGCCCGTGATGTTCGTGCTGCTGTTCGTCTACGTCTTCGGCGGCGCGATCCTCGTGCCGGACTTCTACGACAGCTACGCGGCGTTCCTGCTGCCCGGCATCATCGTCCAGAACATCGCCTTCGGCGGCTTCGTGACGGCGCTCGGCCTCAACGAGGACCTGCACAAGGGCCTCATCGACCGCTTCCGCTCGCTGCCGATGGCGCGCTCCGCGGTGCTGGCGGGGCGCACGCTGTCGGACGTCGTGACCAACGCGCTGTCGGTCACCGTCCTGCTCGTCACGGGGATCATCATCGGCTTCTCGTTCGACGCGAGCTTCATCGAGATCGTGGGCGGATTCGGCCTGCTGCTGCTCTTCGGCTACGCGTTCTCGTGGATCTTCGCCCTGCTCGGGCTGATCGTCTCCTCGCCGGAGGCCGCGAACTCGCTGGGCTTCATCGCGGTGTTCCCGCTGACGTTCATCTCGTCGGCGTTCGTGCCCGTGGAGTCGATGCCGTCGGGGCTGCAGTGGTTCGCCGAGATCAACCCCTTCACGATCGTCGTCGACGCGATGCGCTCGCTGTGGGTCGGCGCGCCGGCCGGCAACAGCGTCTGGGGCGCGGTCGTGTGGTCGCTGGTGATCATCGCGGTGTTCGCGCCGCTGGCGGTGTCGCGCTACCGGCGTGCGGCAGGGCACTGAGCTCCCCGACGCCCCCTCGTCGAGCGGTTGGTGCGCGACGCGCCGCGCTTGTGTGGCGTCGGCGCGGTTGAACTGCATCACTGAGGGGTGTGAGTTGGCCCGGGTGGCGTTGTTCGGGCCAGGTTGGGCCGCGAGGCCGGGTCGAGTTGTGCACCCATGAAGGGCATGACTCGACCGGCCCTCGGCGACAGGCGCGCACCCGGCAGGCCTGGTCGACTTGTACATGTGCCACATGCATAAAGCGACCAGCGCTCCCGCTTCACGCCGCAACCGCCGGCCCCGGCCCAAACGCCGCCACCCCCGTCAACTCACACCCTCAGAGAAGCAGTTCCGGCGCGAAGCGCCGCCTCCCAAACGGCGCCAAACCCGGAGGGAGCGCCTGATCTGCCGTACCCTCGCGGCCGATGCCCGAAGGCCGCCACCTGCCCAGCCTCTCGCTGCCCTCGCCCGTCGCGCGCCGCGCGGTCGTCGTCGGCGCGGGCTCGTTCGGGACGGCGGTGGCGGTGCTGCTCGCGCGCGGCGGGTTGCGCACGACGCTGCAGACGCGGACGCTCGAGCAGTCGCGGCGGCTGCAGGAGGACCGCGAGAACCTCGTCTACCTGCCCGGGGTGGAGTTCCCGCGCGAGCTGCGCATCGAGAACGTCGACGCGGGCCTCGGGCGCGCGGACTACGTGTTTCTCGGCGTGCCCTCCGACGGCCTCGGCGCGACGATCCGCGGCCTGAAGCAGTCGGGCCTGGGACCGCGCACGGCGGTCATCTCGCTGGCCAAGGGCCTGACGCCGCCCGACGGCAGCGCGCCGACCGTCCTGCTGCGCGAGCGCTTCGGCGAGGCGCGCGTGGCGTGCGTCGGCGGCCCCGCGCACGCGCGGGAGATGGTCAGCGAGGGCGCGGCGCTCGTCGCCGCCTCCACGAACGAGGAGCTCGCCAACACGATCGCCGGCGTGTTCATCCGGGCGGGCGTCGTCTGCGAGCGCTCCAACGACCCGATCGGCGTCGAGCTGGCGGGCGCCGCGAAGAACGCCGCCGGCCTCGCCGCCGGCGCGACCGAGGCGCAGGGGCTCAACGCCGCCGGCGCCGCGGCCGGGCACATCTTCGCCGAGGTCTGGCGCTACAGCGAGGCGCAGGGCGCGCGGCCGGAGTCGATGCTCGGGCTGGCCGGCACCGGCGACCTCGTCGCCACCGTGCTCGCGCCGCAGAGCCGCAACCGGCGGGCCGGCGAGCTGCTGGCCGCCGGCGTGCCGGCCGCCGAGATCCCCGAGCGCATCGGGCAGGCCGTCGAGGCGCTGGACACCGTGCCGCTGCTGGCGCGCGCGCTGCGCAACGCCGGCCTCGAGGCGACGGTCACCGAGGGGCTCGCGCAGCTCATCTCCGGTGAGCTGCCGCTCGAGGACTGGATCGCGCTCGTGCGCACGACGGTGCCGCCGCCGGCCCGCTGGCGCCGGCGACCGCCGCCGGGACTCTGGGCGGGGCTGTGGTCCAGGCTGCGCCGCGTCAGCGCTCGGCCAGAGTCGTGACCACCGCCTCGTAGACACCGGCCCCGTAGGAGGCGTCGGCCACGCGGATATTCGTGCGCGAACCGGTCGCCGCGTGCAGGGTCGGGTCGCGCGCGACGGCGTTGGCGACGAACCAGAAGGTCCCCACGCTGCTCGCGGTCTCCATGTCCTCGCGCGAGTCGCCGACGGCGATGACGTCCTGCGCGGTGTAGCCGCGGGCGCGCATGTGCAGCGCCACGGCGTTGGCCTTCGAGGCCCCGCGCGGGACGAGGTGGTAGGCGCGCACCTCGTCGAGCGCGACGAGGTCGGGCGAGCGGCGGTGCACGCCGCCGTTGTCGACGAGCCGCAGGCCGCCGTGGCCGTGCTCGGCCAGCAGCGCATCGGCCTCGGCGGCATCGACGAGCCCGCGGAACAGGTGCGAGACCTCGCGGCCGTGGTGCCAGGGGTCGTGGTACTCCAGGCGCCCGGCGTAGTGCTCGAGCAGCAGCGCGGGCGCGCCGGCCGCCTCGATCTGGTCGTGGATCGTCCCGGCGTCGGTGTGCGCCAGGTAGTCGCCGGTCAGCCAGCTCTCCTCGCCGTCGATCACGAGGCAGGAGCCGGCCTCGAAGATGTAGGCCGGCTGCGCGAACAGGCGCGCGTTCTCCTTGACGGTCGCCTCGCGCCGGCCGGACATGAGCACGACCTCGGCCCCGGCGCGGTCGCACGCCTGCAGCGCGCGGACGCCCTGCAGCGTGAACTTCTTGTCGGCGTCGAGCAGCAGTGCGCCGCCCGGTCCGAGCAGGGTGCTGTCGAGGTCGACGTAGAGGCAGCGCACGACCACATCGTGGCGCATCGTCCGTCGCTCGCTCAGGCCGCGCCGCCCTGCCGCCGCGCGCACGAGCCGATCCCCAGCCACGTGTGCGGGTTGCCCGCCCAGCACCAGCCGAGCTTCGGCGCGCCCCGGCTGATCCACACGGCCGTCACCCGCCGGTCGCCGCAGCGCGAGCCGGCCAGCGAGATGCCGCCGTTGGTCGCGACCGCCTCCGGGAACTGCGTGACGAGCGCGATGCCCTCCTCGATCGTCAGCGGCGAGCGGCCCGCCGCGAGGATCTGGGCGAGCCCATCGTCGGGCGTGACGTCCAGGCTCGACCGCCCGCTCTGCACCCCGCTCATGAGGTACGCGCCGGCGTCGGGGACGGCGACCGGCTCGATCGGCGCGAACGTCGCCAGCTCGTCGGCCGTCAGCATCGCGAGAAACCCCGACCTGTCCCGGCGGCGCACGAGGGCGATCGCCCGGGCGCTGGGCACCAGGCGGCCGGAGACGACGATGACGAACCCGAACTCGCCGCGCTGCGCATCGGCGGCGGGATCGAGCGCCGCGACCGCCGGACGCAGCGCTTCCAGCCGCGCTCGGAGCTCGTCCTCGGTCAGGCCGGCGGCGACCGGATAGCCACGCTCGACGAGGGTCGCGACCTGGCGGTCGAACTCCGCCTGCGCCGCGCCGACCGGGTCGCTCACGCCGGTGGCCGCCGCCGCGAGCACCGCCCGCCGCGCCTGGGTGTACTTCTCGCCGGTGCTCGCCGCCCGTTCGCGCGCTGCCTGCTTGAGTGCCCGATGCTCCGTCACGTCGCTCTCTCTCCGGTCGCGACCCCACGCGCCGGCGACCTCGATCGCGTGACGCTCACCGTCGTTCCCGAGACGAGGTCCCTTGCTCCGTCGTCGCCGCCCGGGCGTGGGCCGGCTGCGGCTGGGAGGACACGCCGGGGATGGCGGCGCGGCAGGGAGCGTAGCGACGGGTGCGCCCGCGCACGCGATCACAATAAATCTCTATATGAACATAGCGCTGAAAGCGGTTTCTTCTATGCTTAGATACCGCCGGTGCTGCCCGCACCGCCGCCCCCGCCGCCGCCGCCCTCCGAGACGCCGACGAGCCTCGAGCGTGCGCGGCGCGCACGCGAGCAGGCGGCCAACCACATGACGCCCGGCGCGGTGCGAGCGGCCGTCACCGGGCAGCCGTCCGTCGCGGCGGCAGACGTCGTCGCGCTGCTCAACCGCATCGGGGAGTGCGTACGGGTCCTACCGTCGTTCGGGCGCACGCGGACCCAGACCTCCGCCGTGCTCGCCAAGCGGACGCTGTCGGCGATCAGCACCTGCAGCCCGTCGCGACTGGCCGACGACGACCCGCTGCGCGCGGTCTTGGCCCGGCTCGACACCACGCGCGAGGCCCTGCGCGAAACCGTGACCACCGGCGTCGAGCGCATCGCCATCGCGCGCCGGCTCGGCGAGCTGCAGATCCCGCTCGGCGCTGGCTCCGAAGACCGCGTCGAGCACGGCCTGCCGGCGCACACCTACCTGCTGTGCGGCGGCCACGTCGTCCGTCAGCCCGGCGACCACCCCGACCACGACGGTCCCGGTGACGACGGACACTGGTCCGTCGACGAGCGCATCGACGATCTCGCCCGCGCCGGGGCGCTGATCGCGGCCGAGATCGACCGCCTGCAGCAGCTCGGCGAGCGCCGCTACGCCTAGCCGATCAGCGGACGTCGCGCAACGCGCGCAGCTCGGCGAGCGGCGGGCGCTCGAGGGGCTCGTCCACGGCCTCCGCCGCGCTCAGGCGCCCCTCGCGGCGCAGGCGGCTCGTCACCGCGGCGAGCACTGCGTCGGCCATCGGGGCGAGGCGCTCCAGCGGCTGGTGGCGGTTCTGGCGCACGTCGAGGTCGACCTGCGCGATCGCGTCGCTCCCGACCGCCGCGTAGACGTCGAGCAGCATGCCCATCTCGACCGCGTACCCGGTGCAGAACGCGGTCCGCTCGAGCAGCTCGCGACGTGCGGCGAATTCGCCCGCCAGCGGCTGACGGACGGCGGCCAGCTCGGGATGGAACGCCGCCAGCAGGGGACGCGCGGTCAGCTCCGTGACGCGACCGCCGCCGGTCGGGACGACCCGGTCGTCGGCGCTCTTGAACGGGCGGCGATAGAAGCCCTTGACGAACTGCACACCGTCCTCGCACACGAGTGGCCCGATCAGACCGGTGGCGAAGTGGGCGCCGAAGTCCTCGGAGTCGGCGTCCACGAAGCACACGACCTCGCCGGTCAGGACGCTGAGCCCCCGCCACATCGCGTCGCCCTTGCCGAGCACCGGCCCGAACGCGGGCAGCAGCGCCGCCGGGCGCACGACCTCGGCGCCGAGGGCCGCCGCGATCGCGCCGGTCTCGTCCTGCGAGTCGTCGTCGAGCACGACGACCTGGTCGACCACGCCCGCATCGCGCAGCGTGACCAGCGGCCGCACGATCGCGGCGATCGTCGCCGCCTCCTCGCGCGCCGGCACGCACACCGAGACCGTCGGCATCCGCTCGGCGCGCAGACGATCGGCCGGAAACTCCGTGTGGTGAAAGCTGCGCACCGCCAAGGCGCTCGTACTATGGCAGCGCCGTGTCCGTCGCCCCCGAAGTCCATCCCTGGAGCGCTCTGCTCGACCTCGGCCGCGCCGACGGCCGGCTCGTGCGCGAGGCCTTCGAGGGCGCGCGCGAGCCGATCACCGAGCCGCTGCCCGACGAGCTTCACCCGGCGCTGCGCGAGGCGCTGAGCGGGGCCGGGATCGCGTCGCTGTGGTCCCACCAGGCGCAGGCGCTGAAGGCGGCCTGGGAGGGCCCGACGATCGTCACGACGGGCACCGCGTCGGGCAAGTCGCTGTGCTTCAACATGCCCACGCTCGACGTCCTGTGCCGCGACGCGAAGGCGCGCGCGCTGTACCTGTACCCGACGAAGGCGCTCGCCCAGGACCAGGCGCGCGCGATCAACGCGTTCGGGCTGACCAAGCAGGTGCGGCCGGCGATCTACGACGGCGACACGCCGGGCGAGCAGCGCAGGCAGATCCGGCGGCGCGCGAACCTCGTGCTCACGAACCCCGACATGCTGCACATGGGGATCCTGCCCCACCATCGTCAATGGGGCGACTTCCTCTCCAACCTCGCGGTCGTCGTCGTCGACGAGGCGCACGTCTACCGCGGCGTGTTCGGCTCGCACGTGGCCAACGTGCTGCGACGGCTGCGGCGGATCGCCAACGCGTACGGCACCGAGCCGCGCTTCCTGCTGGCCAGCGCGACGATCGCCAACCCGGTCGAGCTGGCCGAGGAGCTGACCGGCCTGGAGGAGATCGCGCTCGTCGACCGCGACGGCGCGCCCGGCGCGCGGCGCGAGATCGCGATGTGGAACCCGCCGCTGACCGACGAGGCGCTCGGCACCCGCGCCTCGTCGCTGGGCGAGGCGGCCGAGATCGTCGGCGAGCTCGTCCGGCGCGGCGCACGGACGATCTGCTTCATCAAGTCGCGCAAGGCGGTCGAGCTGGTCGCGCGGATGGTCGGCCTGGCCAACCCGACGCTCAAGGACCTGGTGGTCCCCTACCGCGCGGGTTACACGCCGCAGCAGCGCCGCGAGCTCGAGGGCCGGCTCATGCGCGGCGAGCTGCTGGCGGTGATCACCACCGACGCGCTGGAGCTGGGGATCGACATCGGCGCGCTGGACGCCGCGGTCGTCGTGACGTTCCCGGGGACGGTGGCGTCGCTGCGCCAGATGTGGGGTCGCGCCGGGCGCCGCGGCCGCGGCCTCGCGGTCTACGTCGCCGGCGAGGACGCGCTGGACCAGTTCTTCTGCCGCCACCCCGACGAGTTCCTCGGCCGCCCCGTCGAGGCGGCGATCCTCGACCACGAGAACGAGCCGATCCATCTCGCCCACCTGCTGTGCGCCGCGCACGAGGGGCCGCTGAGCGCGCCCGACGCCGAGACGCTGGGGCCGTGCTGGGAGGCGCACGCCCAGGCGCTGGTCGCGATGGGCGAGCTGATCGAGCGCGACGGCATGTACCTGCTGCGCCACCCCGAGGACTATCCGGCGGCGCGCGTGTCGCTGCGCTCGGCCTCGCCGGACTCCTACGCGATCATCGACACGGTCAACGGCGAGCTGCTCGGCACGGTCGAGTCGGCGCGCGCGCACACGACCGTCCACGACGGCGCCATCTACCTGCACCAGGCCCGCGCCTACGTCGTCGACCGGCTGGAGATCGCGACGCAGCGCGCGCTCGTCGAGCCGTTCGGCGGCGACTTCTACACGCAGCCCAAGAAGGAGACGATGACCGAGATCGAGGCGCTGCTCGATCGCCGCGACACGTGCGGCGTGCAGCTCTCGTTCGGCCGGGTCGCCGTCACGGAGCAGGTGCTGGCCTACCAGCGCAAGAAGATCTCCGACCACTCGATCATCGACCTGCAGGGGCTGGATCTCCCGGAGACGACGTTCGGGACGCAGGCGCTGTGGTTCGAGCTGCACGACGACCTGCTGGCCGACGACTTCCCGCTGGAGAAGCTGCTCGGCTCGCTGCATGCCGCCGAGCACGCGCAGATCGCCGTGCTGCCGCTGCTGGCGATGTGCGACCGCTGGGACATCGGCGGCCTGTCGACGAACTACCACCCGCAGACCGGCCGGCCGACGATCTTCATCTACGACGGCCACCCCGGCGGCGTCGGCATCACGCGGCAGGGGTTCCTGCGCTTCGAGACGCTCGTCGCCGACGCGCATCGCCTGATCTTCGAGTGCGGCTGCCAGGACGGCTGCCCCTCCTGCGTGCAGTCGCCGAAATGCGGGAACCTCAACGAGCCACTGGCCAAGGCCGGCGCGCTGGAGCTGCTGGCGCGGATGCTCGAGCGCTGAGGATCACATGACCGACCCGACACCGCTGCACCAGGCCACCCCGACCGAGCTGAAGGCGCGCCTGGCGGCCGAGCGCGAGGGGCACCCGTTTCTGCTCTACACCGACGACGCCGGCCGCCAGCAGATCGTCGTGCTCGACGCCGAGCGCCAGGGGCGGATCATCGTCGGGCGCGGCTCCGAGGTCGACGTGAACCTCGACTGGGACACCGACGTGTCGCGCCTGCACGCCGAGATCGAGCACCTCGGCGGGCGCTGGACGGTCGCCGACGACGGCCTCTCGCGCAACGGCACGTACCTCAACGGCGAGCGCCTGCGCGGGCGCCGACGCCTCGCCGAGCGCGACCGCCTGCGCTTCGGAGCGACGACCGTCGTCTACCGCGCGCCGGTCGCGGCGCGCCCGACGACGACGCAGGGCACGTCGATCGGGGTCGATGCGCCCGAGCTGGCGATCACCGCGGCGCAGCGGCGGGTCCTGCTCGCGCTGGCTCGCCCGGTCCTGGCCGAGGGCTCGTACGCCACGCCGGCCACCAACCGCCAGATCGCCGAGGACCTGTTCCTCAGCATCGACGCGGTCAAGACGCACCTGCGCGCGCTGACCGTGAAGTTCGGCATCGTCGACCTGCCGCAGAACCGCAAGCGCGCGCGGCTCGTGGAGCTCGCGCTGCAGAGCGGCGAGATCTCCGAGCGCGACCTCGGCGACGGGGTCTGAGAACGACCGCGGGGCGCGAATCGCTTCGCGCCCCGGTCGGTCGGCTGTCTCATCGGGTCACCCGTTGCTCGCGGTCCCGAAGTCGGCGGTGTACGTCGCGCCGGCGCCTCCGCCCGGACGCCGCAGGTGCACGCCCACACCGATGTCCTCGAGCTCGGGGTCGAGCAGGATCGGGCGATGGTCGTCGCTGTTCATCCACCAGCGGACGGCCGTCGCCGGGGAGCTGTTGGGGTTCTCGGTCACGGTCTCGGCGATCTTGAAGAACGCCTTGCCGAAGTTCGCGGTGTAGGGCTTGAGGCGAAACGCTGTCGTGCTTCCGGCCGAGCCGCGGTGCGGGTCCTTGGACGCGTGGAGGCCGTTCGTGCCGATGTCGCGGCTGTGCTTGTGGGCGAGCGCGCTCAGCAGCGCGTGATAGCGCAGCGGCGGCGCGCCGACGGCCGCGCGTTCGTTGTTGATGAGACAGTGCGTGATGCGCGTGGCCTGCTGCTGCACGGGCACCTTCTTGACCGTGCCGCGCAGCACGATCTGCGTCGCCTTGGCGGGGCGCTCGGCGTAGGGACCACAGTCGGCGGCCTGCGCGGCGGGGGCGGCGGAGAGCCCGGCGACGGCCGTGGCGGCGATGAGGGCGACGCTGGCGATGGAGTTGCGCATGATGTCTTTCCTTTTGGTCGTGCCGCTCGGCGCGGCGGGTGTTCGACCATGATCTGCGCGCCCGATCGCCCGTCCCAGCGCCCCAAGGCGTGGAACGCACCACCCCTCGATCCGCCCCCTCGACGCCCCCGCGATGTGGTCAAATGGCGTCGCGATGAAGCCCGGAGACCAGGTGGCCGGATACCGGATCGAGTCCGTGCTCGGCCGCGGCGGGATGGGCGTCGTCTACGAGGCGACGCAGCTGTCGCTCAACCGCACCGTCGCGCTGAAGGTGATGTATCCGCACCTCAGCCAGGATCCGGTGTTCCGCGCGCGCTTTCGCCGCGAGGGAGAGCTGCAGGCGTCGATCGACCACCCGAGCATCGTCACCGTCTACGAGGCCGGGGAGGCCGACGAGGGCCTGTTCATCGCGATGCGCCTCGTGCGCGGCAGCACGCTGAAGGACCTCATCGCCGAGGAGGACCTCGGCGGCGAGGACGCGGTCCGCCTGCTCAGGCCGATCGCCGACGCGCTCGACACCGCGCATGCCGCCGGCATGACGCACCGCGACATCAAGCCGCAGAACATCCTCGTCAGCGCCCGCGGCCACGCCTACCTGGCGGACTTCGGCCTGACGCGCAGCTCCGCGGACCGTGCGCTGACGAAGACCGGCCAGTTCGTCGGCACGATCGACTACGTCTCGCCCGAGCAGATCCGCGGCGAGCCCGCCGGCACCGCGAGCGACGTCTACGCGCTGACGGCGGTGCTCTACGAATGCCTGTGCGGGACGGTGCCGTTCCCGCAGCCGTCCGACGTGGCGGTGCTCAACGCCCACATGTCCAACCCGCCGCCGCGCGTGACGAGCCACCGGCCCGAGCTGTCGCCGGCGGTCGACGACGTGATCGCGCGTGGGATGGCGAAGGAGCCGGCCGAGCGCCAGACGAGCGCGACGGAGATGATCGTGCAGGCCGAGCGGGCGATCAGCACGCCGGCGCACGGGACCGCGTCGCTCGCCGACGAGGGCGTCCCGGAGACCGTCATCCGCGATACGACGGGAAGCCGCGAGCAGCCCGCGGCTGGGACGGCTGGTCCTGCCGCGCCGGAGCGGGAGCCGGCGCCGGCGCCGACGCCGACGCCGGGCGACCGCGGCGCGCGGCTCGGCGGCTGGAAACGGCGTGTCGCCGTGGCGGCGGTCCTGCTGCTGGCCCTCGCCGCCGGCGCCGGGCTGGCGTCGCTGGCCGGCGACTCCGACCCGCCCGGGGGCGCCGCGGCGACGCCCGCGACGACGTCCGACGACGACGACGGCGAGCGTCAGGGCAACCAGATCACGATGCGATCGGTGCCGGGCACGACGGCGGTCGCGAACGCCGGCCTCGTCGACTACGGCGAGCCGCCCCCGACGATCCGGATCCAGCTGACCCCGGGCGGCCCGCGCTACCAGCTGCTGCTGTTTCAGACGCTCGACAGCGTGCGCAGCGTGGAGGGCGTCCCGACCACGGCGATGGTCGTCCTCGGCGGCGGCCCCCGCGGCGACCTGTCGACGGGCGAGAAGAAGGAGACGGGTTACACCCGCGCCTACGGGGTCGCGATGCCTGCGAACTTCCGCCGATTTCGCTACTTCGGGATCGTGCGCGTCACGGGCACGAAGCGCAGGCTCGTCGTCTACGACCAGGTCGAACGGCTGACGGACCCGCGCTGAGCGCGAACGCGCGAAGGGCGGCCGGCGGCCGCCCTTCGCTCTGCTCGGCTGTGTTGCGCCCGTCACCCGCAGCGGGCGCGGGTGGCCATGTGGAACGAGGCCTTGGAGCTCGGGTTGAAGCGGTCGCGGGTCGTGCCGGTCACGAACCCGTCGCGATCGATCGTGGCGGTGTAGACGCCGGCGGTGTCGTTGACCCAGGTGATGATGAACTTCACGAGACGCGGCGTGAAGCTCGTGAACGCGACCTCGGTGGAGGTCGTGGCGTAATTGCCCTTGTTGTAGGCCTTCGCCGACCAGGTGCGCGAGGTACGGCTGTACGTGAGGTGCACGGTGTGGTTGTTGGCCTGGACGATGCGCGCGGAGGACGGCATCTTCCACTTGCATGCGGCGGCTTGCGCCGACGAGGGCGACACGGCGGACGAGCCTGCAACCAGCATCACGGTGGCGGTGGCGGCGGCGAGGAGTGTGGCGATCTTGCGCATGAGTGCTCCGTTCGGGAGGAGTTGATTGAGTACGCCTCGCATGCTCCCCGCGGCCCAGCCCGCCTCCCAGCGCCCCAAGGCATGGACCGCACCACCCCTGCGTATTGCGTAACGAACAGGGCGCGCCGCAGACTGCGGGCTCATCGACGTCCCAGCGAGGAGGAAACATGCTCTGCGCCCACACCGTCCGCCGGCTCAAGCCCGGCTCGTTCGACCAGTTCCGCGAGGCGTTCATGCCCGCCGCCGACGAAGCGCCCGCCGGTTGGGTGCGCTTCCACATGCTGCGCGGGCTCGCCGACCCCGACGAGGTCGTGACGTTCGGCTTCTTCGACGGCACGCTCGAGGAGCTCGAGGGCAGCCAGGACGCCAGCGACTTCGAGGAGCGCCGCGCCGCCATCGCGGAGTTCGTCGACGAGGTGGTCATCAACGGCGTCTACGAGGTGGCGGAGTCGCTCGCGCTCGATTCGGCGTCGTAGCTCACGCGCCCGCGAGGGCGCGGCGTTGCAGAGCTTGAGGGCGGGGTCGGGTTGACCGACATTGCCCTTCATGCGCTTCGCGCCTCTCGTCGCCGTCTTGCTCGCGCTCGTCGCGCTCACGGCACCGGCGGCCGCCGGGGGCGCCGGCTCGTCGGGATTGCGCAGCGGCGGGGCCGCCTTCGGCGACCCCCTGCCGGTCCCGGACAAGCGCCCCGTCGCCTCGCGCCTGACGGTGACGCCGCGCGTGATCACGGCAGGCGATCCGACCCCGGTCGTCCGGCTGCGCGTGCGCCAGCGCGGCGTCGTGCGGGTGCGGGCGCGGATCGTCGTCGTGCGGCTTCCGGGCAGCCGGCCGGTCGCGCGCAAGTCGCTGGGCCGGGTGCGCACCGGGCAGGCGCTGAAGGTGCGGCTGCCGAAGGCCCTGATGCTGCAGACGGGGCGCTACGTCGTGCGCCTGCACGTCAAGGACCCGCGCGGGCGGACGCTGCGGCGCAGCGCGGGGCATCCCGGGCGAGCCCGGATCGTGGTGCGGCGCCCGAAGACGGTTCCGGCGCCGCCGCCGGTCCTGCCGGGCGGCCCGACCCCGCTCGTGCCCGAGCCGGCCGCGTCGCCCGGCGGTCCCGGCGTCTTCCCGATCGCCGGGGCGTTTGACTTCGGCGAAGCGGGCGCGCGCTTCGGCGCGGGCCGCACGGGCCACGTCCACGAGGGCCAGGACATCATGGCCGCGGCGGGGACGCCGATCGTCGCGCCGTACGCGGGCACGATCAGCGCCACGAGCTACCAGTCCGGCGGCGCCGGCGAGTACGTCGTGCTCGACGCCACCGATGGGCGCGACTACTTCTTCGCCCACAGCCTGCGCCGCTCGACGGTCGTCGCCGAGGGCGCCGCGGTCAGCGCCGGCCAGCCCCTCTGCCAGGTCGGCGCGACCGGCACCACGAGCGGCGCGCCGCACCTGCACTTCGAGATCTGGCAGGTCGGCTGGCGCGCGCCCGGCGGCACGCCCATCGACCCGCTGCCCGAGTTGCGCGCCTGGTCGGGTCGCTAGCCGCGCGGCCGGCGTTTCCGGACGCCGCACCGACGGCGTTATCCTCCCCGACCGCGGCGAGATAGCTCAGTTGGTAGAGCACACGACTGAAAATCGTGGTGTCCCCGGTTCGAGTCCGGGTCTCGCCATACGCACGTGAAAGGCCCGGACTCGAACCGGTCCGAACGATCGGCGCAGGCGACGTCGCGCAGGCTGCGCGCCCCCGCGCGACCGACTGGCCTGAACTGACTCCATGTTCTCCGACAGGTCTTGTCGAGAGGGAGAGCGTCTTAAGGTCCGGAGGCCCCGAGAGTGTCGGGGCCGTCCGGAGTACGGCTCATCCTCGCGATCTCCGCCGCCTCCCTTTCGAAGAGGCCCTCAGCCTCGACATCCGCGGCCGCCTCCACGGCGACCCGGCCGACACGGAGCGCGCGGCGACGCTGCTCGCGGAGCTCGGCGTGGTCCACGTCGCCCGCCCGCCGCACTGTCGCCCAGGGCCCTGCTCGTGACACTGCGCACCGCGGAGCTGCGCCTGGCCCACGGTGTCTGAAGGTCGACACCGCAGGCCGGGAGCAGCTCCGCGAGGGGCTCGCGGACAGCGTCTTGTCGCCGCCTCGTCCGCGCGAGACGCCTACTCGTCGTCGATGATCAAGGCCAGGCCCTTCGTCCGTTCCCCCGCGCCCGCGCCGGTGATGTTCTCGAGCTGGACAGCGAACCCCTCATCCATTTCGTTGACGGTGTCGCCGCGGATCGGGATCGTGACGTCCTTGTACTCGTCGCCGGGGTTGAACGTCAGCGACTTCTTGGTGCTGACGTAGTCGCTGGTGGCCAGCGCGGAGCCGTCAACGGTGGCGTAGGTCAGCGTCACCGTGTTCGCGAAGCTGCCGGTGCGGGTGATCCTGAACGTCGCGACCTGCGTGGTGCCCGAGTTGCCCTCGCTCGCCAACACCCCGGTTTGGATCTTGATGAGCGGTTCAGTGCTTGCGGGATCCGGTTGCACGTCGTCGTTGGTGATGGTGACGTTGGCCCCCCAGTCGACGATGCCCGCGCCGACGGGCGTATAGAGATGCACGAAGAAGCGCTTGTCGGGCTCCGGCGTGGTGTTGCCGTTGATCGTGATCAGCGCGAGCTTCTCGGTCTCTCCCGGGTTGAAGGTCACGGTGGCAGAGCCCGTCACGTAGTCGCGCGACCTCACGGCGGTGTCGTTGGCGGTCGTCCACCTCACCTGCGCCGTCGCGGTGGTCGAGCCGGTGCGGGTGATCTTGACCGGCACCTGACTGGTGCCGCTGTTGCCCTCGGCGACGGTCGCGTCGAGGATGTTGAAAGCGGCATCGTCGTTGACGATCGTGCCCTGACCCGGTCCGGACGCGAGGGTCGCGCCGGTCACCTTCTCGAGCCGGAGGCCGAACGTCTCGTTGGCCTCTGCGACGGTGTCGCCGCGGATGACGACCGGGATGTCCTTGTAGGTGACCCCGGCGTAGAAGACCACCGGCCCGCCGATCCAGGTGTAATCGCTGGCGTCCAGCGCGCTGGAGTCAAACGTGGTGTACGTCGCCGACACCGTGCCCGTCGTGCTGCCGTGGCGGGTGATCCTGAACGTTGCCGTCTTCGAGCCCGAGTTGCCCTCGGTCACCGTCACGTTGTTGACCGTCAGCCAGCTTGTGGTGGCCGGTTGCTCGTCGTCGTTGGTGATCGGGACGTTGCCCTCGAAGTCGACGATGCCGGCGCCGGACGGGTAGTAGAGCCGGACGAAGAGGCGCTCGTTGCTCTCGAACGCGGTGTCACCCTTGATCGTGATCATCGCGAGCTTCTCGGTCTCTCCCGCGTTGAAGGTCACGGTGGCAGAGCCCGTCACGTAGTCGCTGGTGGCCAGGGCTGTGTCGTTCGCCGTCTGCCACGTCACCTTCGACGTCCCGGTGGTCGAGCCGGTGCGGGTGATCTTGACCGCCACCTGCTTGGTGCCGGAGTTGCCCTCGGCGACCGCCGCCGCGTCGATGACGTTGAAGGCGGCATCGTCGTTGACGATCGTCCCCCGGCCCGTTCCGTCGACGACGGTCGAGCCGGTGACCTTGTCGAGCCGGACGCTGAACGTCTCGTTGGCCTCGGCGACGCTGTCGCCGCGGATGAGGATCCTGACGTCCTTGTAGGTCTCGCCGGCGTTGAAGGTCACCGGCTGGTCGGCGCCGTCGAAGTCGCTCCACCCCGCTGCGCTGCCGTCGACGGTGGCGTAGGTGAGCTGCACGCTGCCCGTGGTGCTGCCGCTGCGGGTGATCCTGAACGTCGCGTACTTCGAACCCGAGTTGCCCTCGGTCACCGCCACGTCGTTGATCGACAAGCCAGTCGTGTCCCCGATCGCGGCCGTTCGACCGCCCCCATCGCCGCTCATGGCGAAGACGACACCCCCCGACAGGACTACGACGCTCACTACGAGGATGGCGATAATACCCCTGCTCATAACGCATCCGCCTCTCAGGCGATCGGTGTTGCGACGAACGTATTGATCGTCTCTCGCGTTGTCGGTCGGGTTCCCGACACAAGCTGCGGTCACCCGGGGACACGCTGCTCAAGCCGGGCGCGCATGAGCGCTGCTGGCGATCGTGGCCCGTCTACTCGCGCGAGCCTACGATCGACATGCGGCCCCGAACCACCCAATCCTGGACACTCCAGGGCCGGGTGTCGCCGGCGGCGTGCGGTCGGGCCGACTCATCACGTCGGGCGTCGGCCACGCGGTCGGCGACCGGCACGGCCGGCGTCCCACCAGTCGTGGTCGTTCCCGTCGCCGCGCATCGCCTCGCTGTTGGAGCAGTAGGCCGACAGCTTCTGCGTCGCGCGTTGGTAGTGACGGATGATCTCGTCCAATTCGAACGCGTCGATCGCGTCGGCGTCGTAGCGGGAGATCGCCTCGCGGACCCGTGCGAGCAGCTTGCCCAGCTCGGCCTCGTGGTAGGCCTCGACCTCGGCGCCGCGCGTTGATCCTGGATCGCCGGGCGATCCGGAGAGTGCGAAGGCGAGGGCGTCCTCGAGGCTGAGGGCGAGGCCCGCGTTCCACTGTGTGGCGAACTCGTCTTCGCCCAGCGTCGCGCGCACGCCGTCGACGGTCTCCTGCGTGGCGGAGGTCTCGAGCGGAGAGAGCGACCCGCCGGTGGCACGGCGGAGCGCTTCGGCGGACCCGAACAGCCGCGCCGATCGATGCGGCGCGCTATGGCTCGCGGCGTCGGCGAGTGCGTTCAGGCACTCCGCCGCGAGCCGCTTGCCGCCACGTTCGACGGCCCGTTCGAGCGCTTGTCCGAGCAGCTCGGACGCCTCGGCGTGCCGGCCCTGGCGCAGGGCAAGCCGGCCGAGGCTGGCGAGACCGACCGAGATGCTCCAGCTGTCGGCGACCTCGCGGCCCATCGCCAGACCCTGGTCGAGCAGCGTCCGAGCGCGTTCATCCTCGCCGCTGACGAGCGCGACCCGACCCAAGTTCAGCAGCGCGTTGGCGATGTTGCGGCGGTCGCCGAGCTGGCGCCGGAGCTCGAGGCTCTGCTCGTAGAGCTCCGTCGCGCGTGCGTAGTCATGGGAGCGCGCCGCGCCGTCCGCGAGCGTGCTGAGCGCCACCGATTCGACGTTCGCGTCGTCCACCATACGGGCGAGTCGCACGCTCTCCTGCGCCACCTCGATGGCGCGTTCAAGCTCCCCGCGGGCCAGCAGCAGGAACGCGAGCTGCGCGAGACTTGCGGCGGTGCCGCGCGGCTCGTCGAGCGCTCGGAAGGCAGCCGCGGCAGCCTCGAAGCGGATCTCGGCCCGCGCGAAGTCGCCATGGTCGAGGGCGGCGTACCCGTCCGCGAACAGCGCCTTGGCGCCGACGGGCGGCGAGACGCCGGTGTCGCGCGTGAGCGCCTCGGACAGCCAGCGCGACGGATCGGTGAGGCCGCGCATGCTCCAGAAGCGCGGCAGCGCGCTGACCACCCGCAGCCCGAGCTCGTACCGTCCGGCGTCGCCGGACCACTGCAGGACCGCGCGAAGGTTGCCGACCTCGTTGTCGAGTCGATCGAACCAGGCCGCCTGGTCGGCGCTGACGAGATGCCCCTCGGCCTGCTCGGCGAGATCGGCGAAGTACCTCGCGTGACGCTCGAGCGTCTGTGCAAGGTCGCCACAGTCATGCAGGCGCTCGAGCGCGTACTCGCGAATCGTCGCGAGCATCGCGAACCGCGGCTCGCCGCCCGCGCCGTCTGCTCGCCGTACGAGGCTCTTGTCCCGCAACGACCCGATGGCGTCGAGCACCGTCTGCGGGGTGTCGTCGTCGCTTCGGCAGACGACCTCGATCGCTTCGATGCTTGCGCCATCGACGAACACACCCAGTCGCCTGAACAGCGCCCGCTCGGTGGGAGGGAGCATGTCGTAGCTCCAGTCGATCGTGCTGCGCAGCGCCTGGTGGCGAGCGGGCAGGTCGCGCGCGCCGCCGGTCAGGATCCCGAGCTGCCCGCCGAGGCGGTCGAGCATCGCCTCGGGCGTGAGGACGTTCGTGCGCGCCGCGGCGAGCTCGATCGCCAGCGGCAGACCGTCGAGGCCGATGCAGATCTCGGCGACCGCCGCCGCGTTACCGTCCGTCAGCCCGAACGCCGGGTCGACGGCCTGAGCGCGCTCGACGAACAGCGCGACCGCGGCGTTACCGGCCAGCGCGGTGGCAGTGACCTCGCCGTCCGCGGAGGGCAGCTCGAGCGGCGGGATGGGCAGTTCGTGCTCGCCGGAGATCCGCAGCGGCTCCCGGCTCGTCGCGAGCACCCTGACCCGCCCGGTCTCCCTGAGGATCTCGGCGAGCGACGCGGCCGCGCCGGTGACCTGTTCGAAGTTGTCGAGCACCAGGAGCAGCTGCTTGTCGCGAAGATGGTCTGCGAGGACCGCGACGACCGACTCGCCGTGGGAAACCGGCACCTCCAGGACGTCCGCGATCGCCCTCGGAACGAGGTCCGGGTCAGACAGGGGGGCAAGATCGACGAAGAACACGCCCGCCGAGAAGAGATCGCGCTGCAGCGATGCGACCTCAATCGCAAGCCGCGTCTTGCCGGTCCCTCCCGGTCCCATCAGGGTGACGACGCGGACGTCGTGACCGAGCAGCACCGCGGCGATCTCCTCGAGCTCGCGCTCGCGGCCGATGAGGGCAGACGGCGCCACCGGGAGCTTGGCGGGGACCACCTCGTAGGTCGACAGGGTCGCGATCTCCCGCCGTGCCCGGTTCACGCGCGAGACGTCCTTGCCGGAGCGGCGGGTCCGCCACTTCAGGAGGCCGAGCTGCCCGAGCTGACCGCGCAGTCGCCGTTGGTGGCGCAGACGCTCGAGCTGCCCCGTGCGCAGCAGCCGCCAGTCCGCGGTGATGCGCTGCCCGCGGTCGAACATCAGCTCGTGTTCGGCGCGCTTGATCAGCCCGAGGTCGACCTCCTCCTCGAGCTCCTCGCGGATCACCCGCCGCTGGCGCTGCGTCCAGAGCACGACCACCCCGAAGAACATCGCCAGGTAGTAGAAGTCGATCGCGCGCATGAGCCGCCGCACGGTCGAAGCGGTGTCTTCGGCGGCCGGCAGGACGGCGGGGTCCTGCAGCCACGCCGCCGTCTGACCGACCCCGTACTCGAGCACGAGGACGAACTCGACGAGACCGTTGTTGACCGCATGCATCAGCACCGCGAGCGCGAAGCCCGCGACCGGGAACGCGATCTTGCGCACGCGGCCCGTGCTCCAGGTGGCAAAGCCAAGCCCGGCACCGAACGCCGCCGTGAACACCGCGTGATGAAGGATCGCCGGCCCGAAGAAATCACGCCGGTACAGGAACGTGTCAAACCCGGCGTCGATGCCCGCAGTGCGGGCCTCGTCGACGAGGTAGTACACGTCCTCGGTGAACCCGAACCCAAGACCCACCGCCGCGCCGTAGACGATCCCGGCGCCGACACCCTCGAACAGGTCGACCCCGGCCCTGCGCAGCAGCCAGCGCACGGGGCCGACGGCAGCCAGCAGCGCAACCCCCTTGGCGGCTTCCTCGACCAGCGGAGCGGAGATCGCATCTCCGAAGACGATCCCGACATCGCCCGACAACAGCCCCTTCACGAACTCGTTGCCGACGACCGAGATCGCCGCTGCACCCGTCGCACCCCACACGGCGACGAGGGCGATCAGGCCGAACGGCTGACGACCGTAGACATCCAGAAACCGGACCAGGACCAGCAACACGCCCGCCTGGATGACCGCGAACGTGAAGAAGAACGCGGGGCTGCCGAGAGCAGCGTGTGGGGGTGCGAGCCAGCCCAACGTGGCGTCGGCATACGAATGCGGGTCCATACTCGGCGACCGCGCCTACGTGAGATCACGCGATCGGGAGTGTGGCGGGATCGAGGGCACCTGTGCCATCCCCGCCAACGCTAGGCGGGACCGCGACCCGCCGCCACCCAGTTCTGGAGGTCCAGACGGGGAGCGGGTGGCGCTGTCCCCATGCCGCGGCGACCTGACGCTGGTGAGCGCTTGAAGCGGCATCGGCTTGTGTCGCGGCGTTGGCGAAGGCTGACTCGGCAGCCGGTCGTCTGTCCCCAGCGGACCGTGATCGCGGCGCTGACACGCGCACCCGAGCGAACTCGCACATTGTCAAGGCCGGTCGGGGTGGGCTCTGGCGGGACTTCGAGTCCGCACGACACCAATGGGGGGGCGAACTCTGGTCGCTACGGCCCTTAGGTTGGATATGACCTCCTCAGGCCCCGACACGCTCGACGCGTTCGTCGAGCAGCTCGTCGAGACGAGCTTTACGCTGATCACGATCGTGGAGGCAATGATCCGCTTCCACGAACGCGGCTCCTCGTCAGCCGACGCCCCACCCATCCCCGATGTGCTGCGCGACCTCCTCGCCTCCGCGCTCACCCCGCTGTCCAAGCGTCCCGGCGACGAAGCGCTGACCGCTGCGACCCGGGTGCTCGGCGACGCGACCGACCTGATGTGCAGCGACATCTACATCGTCGACCCGAGCCGGGCGCCCCGACGTGAGCGGCACGCGAGAACGCGGGGCGCACACTGATCACCGTGCGCAGAGCGGCCGCGGCCTGCTCCCTCCTCAGTCGGCGGTAGGTCGTGGTCCAGTCGCCCGCGCGCAGAGTCGGACGTTCCAAGTCGATGAAGCTCATTCGGCGCCGCGAGTGTCAGCCGATCAGCTCGACCGTGACCTCGAGCGCCCGATACGTGTCGAGCGCTCGGTGGTCGCGCGTCGCGAGGACCGCACCATGCTCCCGAGCCGCCGCCGCGACCAGCGCGTCGTAGACGGCGCCGCCGGCGATGCCGGCGTTGTGGAGGTCGGCCAGGAGCGCCGCGGTCGCACGCGCGCCGAGAAATCGGGTCGCAGGAAAGCTCGTGCTGAGCAGGCGCGCGACCACGGCCGGACCGCGGCGCGCCGGTGACGGGAGGCGCGTCAGCACCGAGAACGTCTCGAACGCGGCATGTCCGGCGAGGCCCAGCCTGCGCCGGCCGACGGCCTCCATGGTCGCCTCGTGGTGCTCGTGATCGGCGACCGCGAGCGCGACGGCCACGCTCGTGTCGACGAGCAGGTCAGCGCTGGCCGGCATCGCGCAACGCGCGCACAAGCTCGTCGTCGATGGCGGCTCCGGCCGCCGGGATCACGAGCCTTCCGTCGCGCTCTTGCAACGAGTCCTCCATCACCGGCTCGACGCGTAGCCCGGCGCCTTCGGCATGCACCTCGACGACTCCAGGGCGCAGCCCGAGATCGTCGCGCAGCCGCTTCGGGATGACCAACCGGCCTGCCTTATCAATGGTTGCGCGCATGGTTGGACAATACCATCGAAGTGGGCCGTCCCCGCCGCCACATTCCCGCCGGGGTCATGACGAGTCCTCGTCGTGAGCCACTCAGCCAGGCCGGAACACTTCGAGGCACGTCACGCAACGACGAACGGCCGCGGCGTCCGTGCACCACGAGCGCCGGGATCGCGGCCTCGGGCGGGCGCCTGCGCCGCAGCGAACGGGCCGTCGGATACATCACGGAGTGCGTCGCCGACGTGCGGCCCCGTTCGGAGAAGGCAGAATGAGGCATGGCGAGCAGGCCCTCCGAACGGTTTGTGTGGGCGGTGGACACCCTGGCGCTCGACCCCACCGATCGCGTACTTGAGGTCGGCTGCGGACACGGCGTGGCCGTATCGCTGGTCTGCGAGCGGCTGACCAGCGGACAGATCACCGCGGTCGATCGCTCCGAGAAGATGATCGAGATGGCCGCGCGTCGCAATCGCGCGCACGTCGCGGGAGGCCGGGCGGTGCTGCAGACGGCCGCGCTCGAGAATGCGGACTTCGGGGCCGAGCGATTCGACAAGGTCTTTGCCTTCAACGTCGCGCCCTTCTGGCTTCAGCCGAAGGAGGCGCTGGAGATCGTCCGGCGGCATCTCGCCCCCGATGGAGCGGTCTATCTCTTCTGGGACGCTCGCCACACGCAGCCCGGCCGGGCTCGCGACCTGGCGGCCCGGCTGAGCGAGCGGATCCGGCTGGCCGAGTTCTCGGTGGACCAAGTGCTGGTCAAGGACCTGCGCCCGGTTGCCGCGGTGTGCGTGATCGGGCGGCCCTACTAGCTTAGCTAGCTAGCTATTTGCCCCGGACAAACTCGGGGCCGGGGAGCCGGAAAATGAAACGACCGCGCGGGTGCGCGGTCGTTTCTGCGAGTTGGCGCTCGGGGTGAGCGACCGCCCGGAAGGCTGTCAGCCGGTTCGGATGGAGAGGGTGTCGAGGTTGTAGGCCAGGATGCCCCAGCCGACCCAGGTTCGGGCTCCTGGGTGTCCTCGGAGGCGTGATCGGCGTAGTCCGTAGCGGCGTTTGAGGTGGCTGATGCGTCCTTCGCAGCCGTTGCGGTAGCTGGCCAGTCGCTTGCGGGGCCGGCGGGTCGGGGGTTGTTGTCGGCCGGCGATGAACAGCGTGCTGTCGGGCAGCGTGGCCTGGCTTGCGGGTGGGGAGAAGCCGCCGTCCAGCGCGACCTCGCGTGGTATGAGTCCGAGTCGTGTGAGCTCGGCGGCGGTGGCGGGAAGCAGCTCGTTCTCGTTGGGTGATCCGATCTGGGTGGCCGCTGGGAGGATCAGGCCCCTGGCGCCGCGTCTGGTGTTCGCGGTCAGCTCGGCGAGTTGAAAGACGTAGCCGAACTCGTAGCGTTTGCCGAGCTTGCCCTTGCCGATCGGCCGCGCGTCGGGGTCGGCGAGTGAGACGAGCCGGTCGGTGATCTTCTCGCCCGCCAGCCGCTGCGTGATTTGCCGCGCGACCGTCTCGGCCTGATCGGCCGAATGCTCCAGGCGCTCGGCCGCGTGAAGCTTGCGCTGGGCGCCGCGGCCGCGGGCCGTGGCGCGGGCCTGAGCGGCCAGGCGGCGCGCCTCGCGGATCGAGCGCGAGACGAGCTGCCCGGTCTCGCCGGTCAGTTTGAGGACCTGCGCACGCGCGCCGCCCGTTTGGCCCAGTCGCCGCCCGACGGTCCGGCCGATCAGCCGCAATCGCTTGCCCGCGGCCCGGGAACGATCGACGACATGCTGGGCGCCGGCGCCGATCAAGCCTTCAAGGCGGGCGCCCTCGCGCGCCAACCGGCGGGTCGCATCCAACGCCAGCGCGGCGTCTGAGGGCCAGCGCACGTCGGACTCCACGACGGTGGAGTCCACGCGCATCGCCCGGGCGCTGAAGCGCCGCTCGCGCACCGCCTTGTCGATCAACACACGGGTGATCTCGTCGACGATCTCGGGGCCCAGACGCCCGGCGAGCTTGCGGATCGTGGACTCGTGCGGCACCGACGCCGTCACCGACACCCCGACGAAGCGCCGCAGATGAAATGAGTCCGAAACCTCCTTGACCAAGGTCTCATAGCCCCAGCCCGAGCGCTGCTTGACCACCATCAACCGCACAAACAGCGTCATTGCGATCGTCGGCCGACCACGGTCCCTGGCCGAGGCCTCCCAGCGCTCAGCGATCGGCGCAAGCAACGCCGGATCACTCAACAACTCGTCGAGGCGCGCGAGATCGTGTGGCAACTCGCGTACCTCGATCGGCAACGCCTCATCAAACAGCGACTCGACCTGCTCCCCGGCCAACCGCAGCATCCCGACCCCCAGAATTCGCCCAACTCGCAGGCAAAATTCTCCGCGTCAGACCGGACAGACCCACCGACTATTTCCGGGGCAAATAGCTAGTGTCGTGAGTCGGAAGCGGAGCCGGTTGTTCAGGCGCTGATCGCCGCTGCGCGTCTCCGCGCTGCAGGGCGGTTAGTTGCCCGCGGCGTTCAGTCGCCGGTCGAACGCCGTACGCAGCGTGGCCTTGCCTTGTAGCAACTTCGCCTTGAACGCAGCGGCGCACGCCAGCGAATGCGGCTCGCCGGGCTTGGCGATCGGGCAGATGCAGTCACGCTCTACAGGTTTGATCGAGAACGGGTCAATGCACGGCATCGACGGCCTTCCTGAACGTTGTCGTCGCAGCGGCGGCGCAGTACGTCCTCGACGTCGCTGACGAGTTGGTCTTGTCGATTTGCAGCGGTTCGTCATTGATCGGCCGTCCGTTGTGATCGGTGAGCGCTTGGGCGGTGACGTAGGCAAGCGTTGGGGATCCATCGCCTCCGCCTGACGCGCCTGGCCGGTCCGGTTGCGCGAACGGCTGTCGGTGACCGAGCCATGCGGCCGGCCGTCGCGGGCTACTGCCAGGGGTCGGGAGCGGTCTCCCCGTCGCCGCCATCCGGTCGGCGCCCGCCGATGCAGATCAGGTCCAGGCCCTCTGGCCCGGCCTCGAAGGACCGCACCACCGTGGGCGCCACCCGCAGCACGTCCCAGACGCCCAGCGCCACGATCTCTCCGTCGAGGTTCGCGCGCCCGGAGCCACCGACCACGACGTACGCCTCCTCCTGCTCGCGATGGCGATGCGCGAACGGCATCCGCGCACCCGGCTCGTAGACGAAGCGGCTGACGCCGAGCTCCGGGGAGTCCAGGTCCTGGCGAGCGAACAGCCACCGCATCGGCACGTCGGCCGGACTGCGGTCCTCGAGAGCCTCGAAGTTCGTCTTCCTCCATTCGGGCATGCCCACAGTGTCCAGGATTGGGTGGTTCGCCCGGGGGGCCCGGCGTAGGTTCGCCATCGGTGAGACTGCCTTCGGACGGCTTGACGATGTGGCTGCGCAGAGCGCGAACGGCGGCCAGTTGGCCGTCTGCAGCGCCCTTCGCGACGGTGTCGGCTTGCCGACAGACAACTCCTCTGACCGCACGTAGGCTCGCCGTATCTCGGCGGGAACGATCACGTACGACGGCGTGGAGCTGCGCGACCTCGGCTCGCACGAGGCGCTGATGCGTCGCGACGGCCTGTACGCCCACCTGGACGCGCAGCAGGCGGCGATCTGATGAGTCGGCCGGCAGGCTCGCCGCGCCTCGCGGAGACTGCTCCGGTGAGCGGCGGCGGCTCCGGTTCGACGCGGCCGGTCACCCTCGGGCCGTTCGCCGACCTGCCGGAAGCGCAGCGCAACGCGCTGCTCGCCCACGCGGTGCGACGCCGGTTCTCCGCCGGGCAGTCGGTCTTCCGCGCCGGCGACCCGGCCGACCACGTGATCGTCGTGCAGTCCGGGCTCGTCTCGGTGCAGGTTGCCGCGCGCGACAGCCGCCGGCTCGTCCTGGCGATGTTCGGCGAGGAGGACGTGCTCGGTGAGATGGCGCTCGCCGGCGTCCCGCGCCGGACCGCCTGGGTCGTGGCCGTCCGGGACGCCGACGTCCTCATGCTCGACGTTCACCGCCTGCACGCGCTGCGCGCCGCCACGCGGGAGGTGGACGCCGCGGTCATGGGCGTGCTGGCCGACACCGTGAGGCGCCTGACCGACCAGCTTCTCGAGGCGACCCTGATCCCCCAGCCGGTCCGGCTGCGGCGCATCCTGCTGCGCCTGCATCGCCACTACGACGACGGCAGGATCGCGCTCACCCACGCCGACCTGGCCGAGGTGCTCGGCGCCCAGCGCACGACCGTGACCGAACTGCTCGCGGCCGAGGTCGCGGCGGGACGGATCGTCAAGGCCCGCGGCTACCTGCAGATCGCCGACCTGCCGGCGATGCGCGCGGCGGCGCGCGCGGATCCCCGGATGGAGACGAGCGCGTGACGCGGCCGCTGACGCCGTACGTCCCGGAGATCCTGCTCGAGCTGATCGCCGAGCAGCGGACGGGCCTGACCCGGATCGACGGCTCGATCCTGTTCGCCGACGTCTCCGGCTTCACCGCGCTGTCCGAGCGCCTCGCCAAGCACGGCCGGGAGGGGACCGAGGCCCTCATCACGCTCATCGATCGCATCATGGACCGCCTGGCGGGCGCGGCGCAGGAGCTCGGTGGCGACGTCCTCGGCTTCGGCGGCGACGCGCTGATCGTCGGGTTCCGCGACCCGGGGCACGAGGCCCGTGCCGCGGCGGCGGCGTACGACCTCCAGCGCGCGCTGTGGCCGTTTCGCCAGGCCACGACCGGCTTCGGCCGCGCCAAGCTGTCCATCAGCCTCGGCGTGGCGTCGGGGCCGCTGCTGTTCGCGGCGGCCGGTAGGCCGCACCGCGGGCTCATCGTCGTCGGCCCGACGGCGACGACCGTCTGCGCCTGCGAGGGGGAGGCTTCGGCCGGGCAGATCCTCGTCGCGCCGGCGACGGCGCGAGCGCTCGATCCGCAGCTGCTCGGGCCGCGCCAGCAGGCCGGCTCCCCGCTGCTCGCCCGCCCGTCGTGCGAGGCGGTGCCGCGGGCCGGCTCGGATACCGCGGCGGAGGAGCACATCGCCGCCCAGGCGCTGCCGCACGGTCTGGCCAGGCACCTGGCGCAGAGCGTCGAGAGCGAGCATCGCCAGGTCACGGCGGGCTTCGTCGTCGTCCGCGGCCTCGACGAGCTCCTCGACCACGACCCGGGGGCCGCCGGGCCGGCGATCGAGGCCGTCGTCGAGCGCGTCCACGGCGCCTGCGCCGATCACGGCGTCACCGTGGTGTCGCTCGACTGCGCCGCGGACGGCTTCAAGGCGTACCTCGTGTCCGGGGCTCCGGTGGCGGGCGAGGCCGACGCGGACGCCCTGCTCAGCACCCTGCGCGCCGTCGTCGAGACCGATGTCCCGCTCGCGGTCGCCGGGGGTGCGGCGTCGGGCCGCGGCTTCATGGTCGACGTGTCGATGCGCGGCCGGCGCGCGTGGAGCGTCATGGGCGACACCGTCAACCTTGCAGCGCGCGTGGCCCATCGCGCGCCACCGCGACGGGTCCTCGCGACGCTCGGGACGCTCGACACGACGAAGGCCGGCTGGGCACTGGAGCCCTTCGCGCCGTTCGCCGCGAAGGGCAAGTCGGAGCTCGTGCACACGGCGATCGCCGGGCCGCCGTCGCTCGTCGGACGGCAGCCGCGTGCGACGGCCATCGTCGGCCGCGACGCCGAGCACGCGCTCCTGACGCAGGCACGGCGCACGGCGAGCCCGGGCGCCGGCCGCATCGTCGTCGTGACGGGGGAGCCGGGCCTCGGCAAGTCCGCCCTCGTCGCGAACGCGCTCGGCGACAAGGTCCGCTTCCGCGTGGACGGCCGCGCGTACGGCGTGGCGACGCCCTACGGCGCGCTCAACGGCCCGTTGCGAGCGATGCTGTCGATCCCGCGCGACGCCCCGCCGGCGACCGCCGCCGCCGCGCTCGCGGACGCGCTCGCGGCCACGAGCGACGGAGCGCAGCCGGCCGACGGGCTCGTCTGTGCCGCGATCGGCCTGGACGCCGAGACGAGCCCGGCGACCCGCCACCTCGACGCGGCCGCCCGGCAGCGCGCCGTCGCGGACGGCGTGGCCCGCCTGCTGCGCCACCGGCTGACCACCGGGTCGGTGCTGCTCGTCGAGGACGGGCACTGGCTCGACGACGCGAGCGCGGCGGTCGTCGTCGCGCTCGCGCGCGAGGCGCAGGCCTGCGGCTGGTGCATGGTGATCACGCGGCGCAACGTCGCCACCGGCCTCGATCCCAGCGCGATCGCGTCGGCGCGCATGCTGGCGATCGAGCCGCTCAGCGACCGCGCGGCCATCGCGCTCGTGGACGCAGGCGGCGCGCGGCTGCCGAGCGCGGTCGTGCGGCGCCTCGTGGAGCGTGCGCGCGGCAACCCGCTGCTGCTGTCCGAGCTCGCCCGCGCGGTGCGCGAGGGCAGCGACCCCGACGCGCTGCCCGACCGCGTCGATGCGCTCATGGCCGTCCGCATCCACACGCTCGAGCCGGCGCAGCGTGAGGCGGTGCGCGTCGCGTCGGTGCTCGGCGCCCGCTGCCGCGCGGCCGACCTCGAGGCTCTGCTGCGCGCTGCCCCGCCGCCGGTGCCCGGCGTGCTGGAGGCCAGCGGCGACGGAACGCTCTCCTTCGCGCATGCGCTGCTGCGCGACGCGGCGTACGAGAGCCTCGCCTACCGCCGCCGGCGCGCACTGCACGGCGAAGCCGGGCTCGCCATCGAGGCGCGGTCGGGGGAGGAGGCCGCCGCCGCGCTGGCGCTGCACTTCGACATGGCGCGCGACCACGCCCGGACATGGCGCTACGCCGGCCTCGCCGCCGCGCGGGCGGAGCGGGCGGGCGCGCCGGTGGAGGCCACGACGCACCTCAAGCGCGCCCTCGAGGCGGGCCGCCACATGCGCCGGCGGGCCGACGAGCTGCGCGAGGTCGCGACGCGGCTGGGCGACTGCGCGGAGCTCGCCGGCCGCTACGCCGACGCCGCCGCGGGCTACCGGGCGGCCCGGCGCGCCGCGAGCGGGCGGCCGCTCGAGGTGGCCGACCTGCAGCGGCGCGAGGGCTGGCTGCGCGAGCGCAGCGCCAGCTACGACCAGGCGCTGCGCTGGTTCGCCCGCGGCCTGCGCAGCGTCCGCGACGCGCCCGCCGGCGACGAGGCCGACACCGTTCGCGCCCAGCTCCTCGTCGGCCGCGGCGCCGCGCTGCTGCGCCAGGGGCGCTTCCGGCGCGCGGCGGTGGTCCTCGCCGACGCGCACGCGACGCTCCGGCGATCGACCGACCGGGCGTCGCTGGCGCACTGCCTGTACCTGCTCGACTGGGCGCTCGTGGACGAGGGCCGGCCCGATCCCTCCCTGCTGCCGCAGGCGCTGGAGATCTACGAGGCGCTCGACCAGCCGGCGGGGCAGGCGATCGTGCTCAACAACCTCGGCGTCAACGCGTACTTCGCCGGCCGCTGGGCGGAGGCGCTGGACTTCTTCGAGCGCAGCAAGCGCCAGCGCGACCGCACGGGCGACGTCGTCCAGAGCGCGACGGCCGCCAACAACGTCGGCGAGATCCTGTCCGACCAGGGTCGCCTGGATCCTGCCCGCACGCTGTTCGAGGAGGCGCTGGCGGTCTGGACGGCGGCGAACTATCCGATCGGCGTCGCGCTGGCGACGAGCAACCTCGGACGCCTCGCGGCGCGCGACGGAAGGCTCGTCGATGCCGAGCTGCTGCTCGCCGGCGCCCGCGACGGGTACGAGCGCATCGGCGCCGCCGACGACGTCGCGGAGACCGACAGCCGGCAGGCCGAGCGCCTGCTGCGCGCGGGCGACTGGGGTGCGGCGGCGAACCTCGCCAGCGGCGCCCGCGCGCGGACGGTCGCGCTGGGCGGCAACCCCGTGCTGCTGGCCGCGCTGGACCGCGTGCTCGGGATCGCGCTCTTCCGGCTCGGCGACGGGCCCGCGGCGCTTCAGCTGCTGCGCACGAGCCTCGACACGGCCCGCGGCGCCTCGGCCGAGTTCGAGGAGGCCCAGTCCGCCGAGGTGCTCGCGCGGCTGGGCGCACCGGATGCGGTCGCGTTGCAGGAACGGGCCGACGAGCTCTTCGCCCGGCTCGACGTCGCCGATCGTTCGATCGTGGTCCCGGTGGCCCGGGCAGGCATGGCGTAGCCGTGGAATGGGCCGAAGTGCTCGCGGTGTTCGCTGTCTGTCACCTCGCCGGCGACTTCATCCTGCAGACCAACTGGCAGGCGAGCCACAAGCATGGCGGCCTCGGTCCGGATCCGCTGTCCCGCCGTGCGCTGGCCTCGCACATCGCCACGTACGCGCTCGCGTTCGCACCCGCCTGGCTCTGGATCGCCGCCGCGCGCGGCTGGCTCGCGGCCCTGATCGCGATCGCCGTGATCGTCCCGCACGCGATCCAGGACGACGGGCGGGCCGTCCGCGCCTACATGCTCGCCGTCAAGGGCGCGGACGCGGACGACGATCGGCTCCTGGCCGTGTTCGTCGACCAGGCGTTTCACGGCGTCGCGCTGTTCGGCGCGGCCTGCCTGATCGCGCTTTGAGATGGGCAGACCCGCCGATACACCGGTCGACGGCCCATCGGTGGTCCGAGAATCGGACCGTCCCGGGGTGACTTCCGGCCGGGCCTCAGGCAGACTCGCCTCAATCGGCGTCGTTGGGGCACGTCGTGCCGACAAGGGGACCAGCAACGTGTCGGGCCGGGGGGTCCACGCTCTGAAACGGCGCCGGCGGCGCCCGCACCGCACCGCAGCCTGTCTCGCGCTCGTCGTCGCGCTCACCCTCGCCGTGCCCGCGGGGGCCGCGACGATCAATGTCTTCGACCCCTATTACGGGTCCCAGGTCCCGATCGGAGCGGGCACGTACTCGCCGGAGATCACGACCGCGCTCCACAACATCACGTACTTCGGTGGTGTCGACGCGACGGGCGCGGCGCTGGCGGCGACAGACGCCGCCGGAGAAGCGTCCGACGTCTTCCCGGGCGGACGCCTCGACCTCGCCCCGGCCTCGGCGAGCCCCAGCGTGCCCGTGCTCGACACGTGGTTCGTCAACTCGCCGGCCTGGGCCAGCGGCCGCCGCGAGCTCGCCGCCGCGGCCTGGGCGGAGCAGGCCGCCGGCGTGCTGCGGGTGCGCATCGTCGACGCCACGCGGCCGGGCCAGCCGGAGGGGCCGTTCGCCGACCAGACCATCGACGTGCCGCTCGGCGGCAACGCCCCGCCGGTGCCGGTCGCGGTCCGCTTCACGCCCGACGGGCAGCACCTGCTCGTCGCGGCGCAGGTCGTGCAGGTCAGCGGCGCGGTGACGAGCCGCGCGTGGACGGTCGCGCGGATCAGGCTCGGAACGTTTCACCCGGCCACGCCGGGCCAGGCGATGCTCGACTCGGCCTACGGCGGCGGGGACGGCATCGTGGGTGGTCCGTTCACCTCCGGTGGCGGCGCGCTGCGGGCGATGGAGCTGCGCGGGGCCAGCGGCGTGGTCCTCACCGGCACGGGCGACTTCACGGGCGCCGACAGCGTCCCGGCGCGCTTGCACGTCCTCGTGCTCAGCGACTTCGGCGTCCCGCACCCGAGCTTCGGCACGGCGGGGCTGGCGACGGTCGACGCCGTCGGCGACCCCGACGGCCCGATGTTCGGCCTTCCGCCCGCGCCGCAGACGGGAACCGACGTCGCCGTCGGCGCGACCGGCGACATCACGATCGCCGGCGGGCAGAGCGCGGCCGGCCCGGCGTTCCTCGTGCGCCTGAGCCCGGCGGGCACCCCGCGACAGAGCTTCGGCACCGGCGGCCACGTGCTCGTCGACGCGCCGGACTTCGACGAGGTCGAGCTCTACCCCGACGGCTCGGCGTACGCGCTCGCCGGCGGCGTCCCGGTCTCGCTGCTCGAGCATTTCGACCCGACCGGGGAGCTCGTCTACGAAAGCGTCTTCAACGGCTCGTCCGAGTGCGCCCGCAACCTGGAGGCGATGAGCCTGCTGTCACAGACCGGCGGCGACGCGATCATCCTCGCCGGTGACTGCCCCGGCCTGGGGCTCAACGCGTTCCGGTTGACCGACGAGAGCCCGCTGCGCCGTGTGCTCGCGCAGGCGGTGCCGTCGAGGATCAACGTCGGCGGGCGATCGGTGGCGCTCGACGAGGCGGCGCGCCCGGACCCCGACAGCGACGCGCAGAGCGAGGTCGGCGGCACCATCGCCGCCACCCCGCTGCGCAACTCGCCACTGCGCAACTCGCCACTGCGCAACTCGCCACTGCGCAACTCGCCGCTACGCAACTCGCCGCTGCGCAACTCACCGCTGACCGAGCTGCCGCTGCGCAACTCGGGCGGCTGGACCGCGGTGCTGCAGTCGACGCCGCTGCGCAACTCGCCGCTGCAGACGATCACGCTCGGCGACGTCCTCGACCTCGACCCGATCCCGGACGTCACGCTCGGCGACCTCGATCCCACGCGCGGGGTGCTGCGGCGCGTGAGCGTCGCGTCGCTGCTGCTGCTCGGTCGCCCGCTCGACGCGCTGCCGCCGCCGTCGGCCGGCGTCTCGTGGTGTCAGTACCTGGTCGGCCTCGGTCCTGCACCGCGCTGCGGCGCGGGGGGCGTCGACCCGGCCGTGACCCACACGTTCGATCTCGAGTTGCTCGGGGCGAACCTGCGCGGCTACTGGCACGGCGTGCCGGTCGCGCTCACCGACGAGGTCATGGGCAGCGGCGACCTGCGCGCCCCGCTCGGCGAGATCACGCTGAACACCATCGAGCTCGCGGCGACGCCGCTGGGCAAGCTCCGCCAGCAGGACGTGAACGACGCGATCGGCTGCACGGCGAACTGCGCGACCACGCTCGCCGCCAAGCAGGCGGCCGATCCGGGGGCGTTCTCCGACGTCACGCTCGGCGACCTGCTCGCGTCGGCACGCGCACCGGCGGGGCCGGCGCAGCTCTACACCCTGCAGGAGCTGCTGCCCGGCATCGCCCCGACCTCCGAGCTGTCGCCCGAGGAAGCGTCCGCCCTCGACGCGCTCGTCCAGCGCTCCACGACGAACGACAACCGCCTCGCGCTCGGCACGTCGTTCGTCGTGGTGTGCGGCGAGGTCGCCCCGCCGGCCGGTGGAGGCGAAGGGCTCACGATCGCCATCAAGGCCCCGAAGCTCGGCTACGTGCCCGGATCCGGCAAGTTCCTGATCCACAGCCAGCAGTACGACCTCGACGATCCCGTGGTCGACGGCGACACGTGGACGTTCACGCGGATGCACGACGGGCCCGACCCGAAGGCGCTGTCGGACGGGTGCGACGGGGTCTCCCCGGGCGCTCCGACCTTCGCCAGCGTGTCGTTCGACGCCGAGCCGCCGACCGGCCTCGGCACCGGCACGATCACCCCGACGATCACGACCGGCAGCGGGCTCGTCGCGACGGGACGCAGCGCGTCCTACGACATCTTCGACGGCAGCGATCCGCCCGGCGACTCGAGCACGACGCGGGTCCTGGCGCCGGACCGGCTCTACACGGGCTACATCCCCAGCGCGGGCGACGTCGACGCGTACCGCATCCACGCGCCGGCGGCGGGCTCGGTCGTCACGGTCTCGCTGTCGAACCTGCCGGCCGACAACGATCTCTTCGTGCAGGGACCGAAGGCCGGGATCCCTGTCCCGCCGAGCCGCCGGCGCGCGCAGACCGAGGCGGTGCTCGCCGACCCGCCGCTGCCCGACCAGTCCGTCGACCTCAACGGCGACGACGACACGCCGTCGCCCGACGCGGTCACCGGGATGCCGATGGGCGCCGCGTCGCTCGCCGCGCTACCGCTGCGCGGGATCTCCAACCGCAGCGGCACCACGAACGAGAGCGTCTCGTTCCTCGTCCAGAGCGGCGACGCCGGCAGCGACTTCCTCGCGACCGTCGCGTCGGCCGGCGGCGCCGTCTCCAACGAGGCCTACGGGCTCCGCATCACGGTGACGCCGCCGGGGACCGAGCCACAGTGCATCCCCGCGCGCACGGGCCTCGGGTCGGGCACGCTCGGAACCTTCCCGTCGAGCGTCCCGACGACGACGCAGACGCTCATCCTCTGGGACCGCCAGCGCACCGAGGCCGCGTACCCCGGCTCGGGCGCGACGCTCGCCGGCAAGCTCGCGACGCTCGCCGGCGCGCCCGGCGTCGGCGGCGCCGTCATCCCGGTCGAAGCCGACCCGACCCATGGTGCGGCCGTGCGCGCGGCGCTCGCGGCATGGGATGCCGAGCCGTGCTCGCCGGGCGCCGCGAACGATGTCGTGAGCGCGATCGGCATGGTCGTCGACCGGCTGCGCCCGCAGCTTGCGCAGTTGCGCCACATCGTGCTCGTCGGCGGCGACGACCTGCTGCCGCAGGGCCGCGTTCCCGACCTCGTCGGGATCGCGAACGAGCGCGAGCAGGCCGACGCGATGACCGCCGGCGGCGCCGACACCCCGATCTCGCGATCGCTGCGGCGCGGCCTGGTCCTCAGCGACGATCCGTACGGCGACTTCGACCCGCAGGCCTGGCTCACGGGCACCCTCGCGCTGCCCGACGTCGGGCTCGGGCGCCTCGTCGAGAAGCCGGCGGACATCGCCGCGCAGATCGACCAGTACGTTGCCGCCGGCGGCGTGCTGCCGGTCGCCAGCGCACGAGTCACGGGCTATGACTTCATCTCCGACGGCGCCGCGGCGATCCGCGACAACGTGCAGACGATCGTCGGCGCCGCGAACGTCTCGGCGCGGATCGACGAGACATGGACGGCGGCCGACGCGCTCGCCTACATCAACCGCGCCGGCGGCGGGATCTCGTCGATCAACGGCCACTACGACCACTACAGGGGACTGCCGGCCGCCGCCGACGGCCCGCTGCTGCAGGCCGCCGACGCATCGCCGGCGCCCGGCAGCCTGCTCTTCACGATCGGCTGCCACGCCGGCCTGTCGTCGATCGACGCGTACGGCCTCGCCGGCGATCCCGGCCTCGGCGACTGGGCGGCGCAGCTCACGAAGGCGGGCAGCGCGTTCGTCGGCAACACGGGCTTCGGGTACGGCGACACCGGCAGCGTGGCGTACTCCGAGCGCCTGCTCGCCGGCTTCGCCAGCCAGCTCGCGACGCGGGACTCGACCGCCGGCCAGGCGCTCATGTACGCCAAGCAGCAGTACTTCGCGACGCTCGGCGCTCCCGGCGTCTACGACGGCAAGGCGCTGCAGGAACTGACGTTCTACGGGCTGCCGATGTACCGCGTGGGATCGACCGGCGGCCTCGGCGCGCCGGCGCTTCCGCCACCGGACCCGAGCGGATCGGCGGGCGTGGCGAAGACCGGCTTCGACGTCCAGCCGCAGTTCAGCCAGGTCACGACCGATCGCGGCCGCTACTGGACCGCCGACGGCCGCGACCCGATCGCCACCCACTTGCGCCCGCTGCAGCCGCGCACCGACCTCGACGTGACCCCGACCGACGGCGCGGTCGTCCACGGGGCGCTCATCACCGCGCTCGCGTCGAGCGACGTGGCGAACGTCGACCCGGTCTTCTCGCGGCCGACGGTCGACCTCGCCGCGCACGAGCCGGAGATCGGTCCCGACGACGTCGCCTTCCCGGCGACGCTGCAACGCGTGCAGGACCATGCCGCCGCCGACGGCCGTCACGTGCGGCTGAACCTCGCGGCGGGCCAATTCATCTCCGACCCGTCCGATCCGGCGGGGCTGGGCACCCAGCGGCTCTTCTCGCGGATCGCGGGCGACGTGCTGCGGTCGCGCTCGACGGACTTCGACCCGCCGCGGATCGAGAACATCGTGACGGCGAAGGCGAACGGCAAGGTGACGTTCGACGTCACGACGCCCGACACCGACGTGACGGGCGGCGTCGCGCTGTACGAGGACGCCGCGGGCGTCTGGCGCAGCCTCACGCTGACGATGTCCGGCGGGCACGCGCGCGGCACGGGCCCGCTGCCCGGCGACGCGCAGGCGGCGGGCGTGGCGTTCGTCCAGCTCGTCGACGCGGCCGGCAACGTCGGGCTCGCGACCGACAAGGGCCGGGGCATCGGCCTCTCGGCAGCCTCGGCGCCCGGCGCGAACGCACCGCCGCTCGTCGCCGACCCGCCGCCGGGAACGGGCGGCACGTCGCAGCCGCCGGTCACCGTGCGCATCAGCGGCGAAGCGCGCAGCACCGCGACGATCAGCGTCGACGGCTCGGCGTACGCCCCGTACGACGGCCCGATCGTCCTGGAGACCGACGGCGTGCACGTCATCACCGCGCGCGCGCCCGACGGGTCGACGTCGCGCCTGACGGTCATCGTCGCCAGCGACACCGTCACCCCGTCGCTGCCGGCGCTCGTGCGCACGAGCACGACGTGGCTGCTGCGCGAGACGCTCACCGCCGGCGGACCCGACGCGACCTTCACCTACGGCAGCAAGCCGCTGTCGCCGATCATGGGCGACTGGGACGGCGACGGCCTGCAGACGGCGGGCACGTTCGAGGGCGGCGTCTTCAAGCTGCGCAACACGAACACCACGGGCACCGCGGCCGACATCACGTTCACGTTCGGCGATCCGCGCGGCTTCCCGGTCGCGGGCGACTTCAACGGCGACGGGACCGATGACGTCGCCGTGTTCCGCAACGGCACCTGGCAGGTGCGCCTCAGCACCGGCACGGTCCTGCCGTCGTTCACGTTCGGGGCGGGTACCTGGCCGGCCACCGTCCCCGTGGCCGGCGACTGGGACGGCGACGGGACCGACGGGGTCGGGACGTACACCTACAACTCCGCGACGTGGAACCTGCGCCACACCCCGAGCACCGGCTCGCCGGACATCGGGCCGGTCGCCTTCGGGACGGCGAGCAGCAGCTATCCGGTGACCGGCGACTGGGACGCCGACGGCGACGACACGGTCGGCGTCAAGACCGGTGCCACGTGGTCGCTGCGCAACGCCAACGGTCCCGGAGCGGCCGACACGAGCTTCGCCTACGGCCTCGCCAACGACCTGCCGCTGAGCTGGCGCAAGCCGTAGCCGCTACGAGGCGGTGTCCTCGCCGGCGCAGCCGGTACGTGTCGACGCGCCCGCGCTCGGCGGCCGGCGAACGACGGGCTCCAGCGACGGCAACTCGTCGGGGTGTGGGACGGCGGGGCGCGGTGCAGGCCCGAGGCCGGCGCCCTTATGTGCGCAATCGCACATAAGGCTGGGGTGGCCGGTGTGAAAGGGTCGATCCGGCAGGCTCCGGCGCGCGAAACGGGGGTCCGGAAAGTATGCGTCAGGAACAGGCAGGGGCTCATTGTCCGGGGGGTCATCGCCGTGTCCGTCGCGTGGCGGCGCGCACGACACTGCTCGTCTTGCTGGCGTCGCTGGGCGGAGCGGGCGGTGCCGCGGCCGCACCCTTCCAGCTGGCCGACATCAACCCCGATGCGTCGATCGTGCCGCAAGGCCGAAACAACTCCCAGGGCGGACGCGTCAACGCCCTGGAGGTCCCTGCCGGCCAAAACCAGGTCGCCTATGCCGCGTCGGAATGGGGCGGCATCTTCAAGACGACCGACGGCGCCCAGACCTGGTCGCACCTCGGCGATCACTCTCCGCAGGTCACGTTCGACGTCGACACCGACCCCAGCGCCACGAGCACCGTCTACGCCACATCGCTGTACGACGGCCGCACAGATCCGCGCTCAGGCATCAACGTCAGCACCGACGCCGGCGCCACCTGGACGCATGCGAACGTGCCGGATACCAGCCCGGGCTGCGCGTCCTGGGACGAACCGTCCGCCTTCGGCATCGGGATCGTTCCCGACGCACCGCAGCACGTCATCGTGGGCACCGCCTGCGGCGTGGCGGTCAGCCACGACTCCGGCGTGAACTGGTCGCACGTCGACCCCGATCCGTCGACGAACCAGCTGCGAATCTGGGACGTCGTCGCGCAGCCCGGCGGCATCGTCGACATCTGCGGCTCCGACGGACACTTCCGTTCGGTCAACAATGGCGACGACTGGACGCCGTCGACGCTGCCAAACGCCGGCGACGTCTGCTCGATCGCCGCCTCGCCGCTGGAAAGCAACGTGCTGTACGTCACCCAGAACAACGTCGCGCTGTGGGAGAGCAGGGACGCCGGCGCCAACTGGACGATGCTCGAGGACGGCCCTGGCAACCGGCGCGTTTTCGTGGAGACCAACCGCACCGGCGACAACACCTTCGACCTGTACTACGGGGCCGGCCCGAAGCTCCGCGTCGTGACCGGCTGCGACGACTCGACGCTCCCGACACGGTGCCCGGCCGCGACGAACCTCAGCGACGGAGCGCCCACGGTCGGCGCGCTGGGGACAGACATCACGGGCGCCGCGCACGACGACGCGGCCGACCTCGAGTTCGACCCGACCGACGGTACTCCTCGATGTCCGTATCTGTACTCCAACGACGGTGGCGTCTACCGCTCGGACGACTGCACGCCGACGTGGGAGCGAGCGATGGTCGGCTTGCATGACACCTGGCTGTACGACCTCACCGGCAACGCGCTGGCCGGCAACCAGACAGGCCTGTACTTCGGATTGATGGACTCCGGCTACTGGTACAGCACCGACGGCGGCGCAAGCTGGGGCAACCCGGACTGCTGCGACATCTGGGAACTCGCTGCCGACTCCGAACGCGTGCTCTCCACGAAATGCTGCCCCACGACGACCCTGAGGCAGGCGCCCGCAGACGACCCGACGAACATCTCCGCGATGACGCCGCCCAACGCGGGCGCACCGAACACCGGCGGCTGGCTGCAATGGTTCCAGCAGACAGACAGCATCCAGCCCTTCGCTGACGACAGCTATGTCTTCGTCACCCAGACCAAGGGCAACGCCGCCTTCGAGGTCTCCGGCGCCAACGGCACGGGAGGGATCTGGATCACGCAGGACGTCGGCGGCAGCTACACGCAGTTGGGGGCGGCGACGACGCCGGCCAACGCCTGCTCCGTGCAGGTCGCGGTGTCAGGCGGCACTCCAACCTTCTACGTGCTGACCGACGACAACCTCAACGCCAACCCGGACGGGCTCTGCAGCGGTGGCGGCGGCCATCTGTTCAAGTACACAGGCACCGCCGCGAACGGAACCTGGACGTCCGCGGACGCCGGCCTGACGACCGTGGGCATATTCGGTGCCCACCCGAACGACCCCAACCGCCTTTACGCGTCGGACTACGCCCCGTCGGGGCCGCGGATGGTGTTCTCGACGGACGGCGGCGCGAGCTGGAACCCGGACACGAAACTCGACGCGCTGATGACCGGCGACGGCGCCTTCAAGTACGCCAACAGCTTCGGCCCGGAGGTGCGCTGGTTCACGCCACCGACGACGGGCTACCGGCAGCCGACGATGGTCGCCTTCCACCCGACGAACCCCGATGTGGTGATCGCCGGCGCAGCCGACTCCGGGCTGTTCATGAGCACCGACAGCGGCCAAGGCTGGGCGAAGGTGACCGGCACACTGCCACGCATCTGGCATCGCTACTTCGATTCCTTCGACCCATCGGTGTTCTACGTCGGCACCGTCGGACGCGGAGTGTGGAAGGTCAGCCTGCCCGACGGGAACCTGTCGATCGACAAGAGCGACGCGCCCGATCCCGTCGTCGCCGGTCAGCAGCTGACCTACACGCTGACCGTCTCCAACGACGGCCCCGACGACGTCCCCAACGTCCGCGTGACCGACGCGCTGCCCGAAGGCACCACCTACGTCTCCGATGACGCCGGCTGCGACGAAGCCCCCGCGCGCGTAGTGACGTGCGAGCTCGGCACATTGTCTGACGACGAGACGCAGACCATCGAGATCGTCGTCGACGTCGCAGCAGACCTCGTTCACGAGGCCGGCGCGCCGACCACGATCACCAACAGCGCGACCGTCGCGGGCGTCACGATCGATCCCGACCCGTCCGGCAACACCGTCACGGAGGACACCGACGTCGTCGCGGTCGCCGACCTCGAGATCGTGAGCTTCGAGGCCGTCGACCCGCCGGCCGAGATCCTCGTCGGCGAGCCGACGCAGATCACGCTGCGCAAGGTGATCACCAACAACGGGCCATCCGCACCGATGGACGCGCGCCTCACGACGCAGGCCACCGCGTCGCCCGGCACGACGGTCTCGCCCGAACAACTCGTGCTCGAAGAGCCGGCGCTCGACCTCGACGAGCAGCGCGAGGTCCAGGAGCACTTCACGATCGAATGCCAAGAGGCCAGCAACCACTCGTTCGAGTTCGTCAACACAATCGCACCGGCGCACCCCGCCGACACCGACCCCGACCTCTCCAACAACGAGGCTACGGTCAACCTCGACGTCATCTGCGTCGTCCCGGTCACGATCAACATCAAGCCCGGCGGCGGAAACCCGATCAACCTCGGCGCCAACGGCAACATCCCGGTTGCCGTCCTGACGACCGACGCCGGTGAATACGGCAACCCGCTGGCCTTCGACGCCACCACGATCGATCCGACGAGCGTGCGCTTCGGTCCCGCCGACATCGTGTTCGACGAGTCCGGCGGGGCGCCCGAAAGCCACGGCAAAGGCCATCCACAAGACTCCTACGAGCTCGACGAAACCACCCGCGACGGCGACAGCGACATGCTGCTGCACTTTCGCACCCAACAGACCGGCATCGGCCCGCTCGACACCGAGGCATGCGTCAAGGGCGACTGGATCGACGGCGGCGGAGACACCCACAAGTTCTTCGGCTGCGACGCGATCTCCATCGTTCCATAACGTCGCCGTCGCCTGATGGCCTACCGGCCGCGCAGTGAGACGGGCCCCAGGTGTGGCCTGTCCTCCGCGGCGAGCTGCTCCAGCATCGTCCGGGCGGTGACGGCCGGCAGGCTCGGCATACGTCCGTTTGCCCCCGTCACAGCCTCACGATACCGTCAACCGCGAGACCACCACGAGAGGAGCCGGCATGCCGTGTGCGCTCAGATTCCGACGCTCAAGCCAGGCACGCTTGAGAAGGGGTCAGCGATGACCGGATATCGCGCCAGCTCGATCGACGAGCTGCCCACGCTCTGGGACGGCTTCGCCAGGCTCGTGCGTCCCGGACTCGCCATCGAGGCGTTCGGCGCGAACATCATGGACCTGCCGCCGGACTACGAGACCAAGTCGCACGACGAGGCCGAGTCCGGCCAGCAGGAGCTCTACGTCGCCCTGCGCGGCTCGGGTGCGGTCGTCGTCGGCGACGAGCGGATCGCGCTCGACGGCGACCACCTCGTCTGCGTGGACGCCGGCACGCCGCGCGTCCTGTCCAGCGGATCCGACGGCCTTCGCGTCCTCATCGTCGGCGGCGTACCGGGCGGCGTCTACGAGGCGCCGGAGTGGAGCTCCGGCGAGCAATCGCCCGGCTGAGCCGCGAGATCGCATGGACGAGCGCTATCACGAGGGATCACGCGAGCTGCAGGACCGGTTCGACACCCGCCGGCTCGCCGATCGCATCGACGAGCGCACGGCCCACGACCACATCCGCCCCGAGGACCGCGCGTTCATCGAGCGGATGGACATGTTCTTTCTGGCGACGTCCGACCTCGGCGGCCAGCCGCAGTGCTCCTACAAGGGCGGCGCCCCGGGCTTCGTCCGCGTCCTCGACGAGCACACGCTCGCGTTCCCGAACTACGACGGCAACGGGATGTTCCTGTCGTGGGGCAACGCGCTGGTCAACCCGCAGGTCGGGTTGCTGTTCATCGACTTCGTCGCCGAGCGCCCATCGCGCCTGCGCGTCGAGGGCACGGCGTCGGTCAGCCACGACGACGAGCTGCTCGCCGACTGGCCCGAAGCGCAGTTCGTGATCCGCGTGCAGGCGAAGCGCGTGTTTCCCAACTGCCCGCGCTACATCCACCGCATGGCGCTCGTCGAGCGGTCCGCCTACGTCCCGCGCGCCGGGATCGCCACGCCGATTCCCGAGTGGAAGCGCGGCGAGCTTGCGGCCGGCGTGCTGCCCGAGGGCGATCGGGCCGCGCAGGATGGGGCCCCCGGCGGGTAGCGCGTCGCCCGGCCGCCACTGCCCGACCCACGAACAATCTGACGGAGGCATCGCTGCGGGGATGCGCTGTGTGGTTGCGTGCCGCCGCGCCGGGGCTCACGACGTACGCGGCGGGGATGAGTCGGTTTCATCGCGGTCCGCGCGAGTCATCCGACTCACCCCACCCTCCAGACGGGCATCGTGACGCGCCAGGTCCGAAGGTGCGCATCCGGGTCTCGCCACCCGGCGGGAGGCATCGGGCGGCCAGGCGTGCCGATCCCGCGCCTCACCGACGGCCGCGGCGTGGCAGCAGCCGCGCTCCGTCGTGCTCGCTCATGCGCACGTCGCGGGCGAGGATCGCGACGGCGGCCGGGCGGTCCGGGTCGCCGGGCAGGTCGAGCACCGTCGTGTGGTCGACGAGCGACGGATCGTCGGGCCACGTCAGCAGCGCGCCGAGCTCCTCCGGCCCACTCACGGCGAAGGTGTGAAAGGGCGTCGCGATGCCGGTGCCGACGGCCTTCGTCACCGCCTCCTTGCGGACCCAGGTGCGCAGGAAGTCGTGTGGCCGCGCGCCGGCCGCGTGAAACGCGGCGGCCTCGTCGGCGGTCAGCGTCCTGCGGTACAGCGGGCGATAGTCGGACTTCGCCTTGAGGTGTTCGACGTCGATGCCGACCGGTCCGGCGCGGCTCACGGCAACGACGACGTGCGGCCCCGAGTGCGCGAGCGAGAAGTGCAGGCCGGCGGATCGGTCGGCCAGGCGCGGCTTGCCGTGATCGGCTGAGCCGCACCGGACGCAGTGGCGCTCGATCGCCACGTCCGCGGCAGCCTCGCCGAGCAGCTCAGCGAGCAGCGTCCGCACGAGCGCCCAGGCCACGATCGTGCGGTCGCGGTCCACGGCGCGCCGCAGCCGGTCCGCGCGGTCGCGCTCCGCCGCCGGCAGCAGCGCGGCGAGCGCCGGATCGGCGCACCCGACCTCGGTCCACCACACCGCGCACTCCTTCGCATCGGCCAGGATCACGCCGGCCTACATGTAGCGGCGCAGCAGCCAGCGCACCTGCTCCAGCAGCGGCGCGGGATCGTCGCGGATGAAGAAGTGATCGCCCGGCAGGACGTGCAGGTCGACGGGTGACGCGGCCTGGCGGTCCCATGCCCGCAGGTCCGGCTCGCCCACGAGCGCGTCGGCGTCGGCGCCGAACACGTGGATGGGGCAGGGCAGCGGCGCTTCGCCGCGGTCGCGGTGGCCGGCGCACAACCGCAGGTCGTCGCGGGCGACGGCGAGCAGCTCGGTCAGACCGCCCGGCCAGTCGAGCACCTGCGGCGCGAGCCCGCCGGTCCCCGTCAGCAGGCCGATCAACGCATCGTCGTCGCGCTCGTCGACCTCCGGCATCGGCGCGGCCAGGTGGGGCGCCGGATAGGACGACAGCAGCAGGGCCCGCGGAAGGCTCTCGCCGCGCGCCCTGCGGTGGCAGGCCAGCCGGTAGGCGACGAGCGCGCCCATGCTGTGACCGAAGCACACGTGCGGCTCGGCGAGCAGGTCGCCGAGCTTTGCGTCGAGGTCCGCGACGAGCGCGTCGAGCTGCGTGAACCGCGGCTCGGCGGCGCGGCCCTCGCGTCCGGGGAGCAGCACCGGGCACACCGCCACGTGCGGGCCGATCGCCCGCTGCCAGCCGCGGTAGAGCGAGGCGCCGCCGCCGGCGTGGTGAAAGCAGAACAGCCGCAGGGCCGCCGGTCGCGCCGGCGCGGCCACGTAGCCGTTGGCGTCGGCGAGCGTGCCCACGCCGTCACGCCACCGGCTCGCGCAGCAGCGCGAGCTCCTCGGCCAGGGCCTGCACGGCGTGGCGGATCTGCTCCTCCGAGTGGCAGGAGGTCACGAAGAACCGCAGCCGGGCCAGCTCCTCGGGCACCGCCGGGTACAGAATCGGGTTGACGTTGATGCCGCGGCGCAGCAGCGCGGTCGAGAGCCTCAACGTCTTCAGCGAGTCGCCGACGATGCACGGGATGATCGGCGTGCCCGCGCTGTCACCGGTGTCGACGCCGGCCGCTCGGGCCAGCTCGAGGAAGAGCTCGGCGTTGCGCTGCAGCGCCGCGAGCGCCTCGGGCTCGGCGCGCATCTGCCGCACTGCGGCCAGCGCCGCGGCCGCGTTCGCCGGGGTCATGCCGGCGCTGAAGATGAAGCCCGGCGTCGTGTACTTCAGGTACTGGATGAGCTCGCGGCTGCCGGCGACGTACCCGCCGCAGCTGGCCAGCGACTTCGACAGCGTGCCCGACCAGAGCTCGACGTCGGCGCGGTCGACGCCGAAGTGCTCGCCGACGCCACCCCCGGCGGCGCCGAGCACGCCGAGGCTGTGCGCCTCGTCGATCATGAGCAGCGCGCGATGGCGCCGCTTGACGTCGATGAGCGCGGGCAGATCGGCGATGTCGCCATCCTGGCTGTAGACACCCTCGACCACGATGAGCACCCGGCGGTACCCATGGCGGACGGCGGTGAGGATCTCGTCGAGCGCGGCGGCGTCGTCGTGCGGGAACGGCCGGCGCGTCGCGCCGGACAGCTTGGCGCCCTCCATGATGCTGTTGTGGGCCAGCGCATCGTGGATCAGCAGGTCGCCGGGGCCGACGATGTGGCCGATGACCGACACGTTCGTGGCGTGCCCGGCGGTCAGCACGATGGCGTCGTCGCTCCCGAGCAGCGCGGCGAGCTCCGCCTCCAGCTCCTGGTGCACCGGCTTCTCTCCGGACAGCAGCCGGCTCGACGACACGGAGCTTCCGTAGCGGGCGACGGCGTCCTGCACCGCCGCGGTGACCACCGGATGCCCGGACAGCCCGAGGTAGTTGTAGCTTGAGAAGTTGACCGTCTCGTTGCCGTCGATGACCGAGGTGTCCCGGGTGACGCCGTCGTTGACGAGGAAGTACGGGTTCTCCAGGCCCAGCGCCGCGGCGCCGCGCAACCGGTCGGCGATCTCGCGCACCTCGGGAAAGTCCTCGATGCGCGACTCCTCGGCCACCGCCGCCGCGGGTTGCGTTCCATCCACGCTCGCGACGGGCACGGCCTCGGCCTCGGCCTCGGCCGCAGGCACCGCCGCGCCGCCGGCGCGCCCCGTGAGGTGCGCGATCAGGTCGCCGATCGTGGCCTCCCAGGTGAACGCGCCGGGATCGAAGGTGACGCCGGGCAGGGCCTGCGTGATGCGCCCGGCGAGGTCGGTGACCATGATCGAGTCGAAGCCGAGGTCGCCGGTCAGGGAGTGGGTGTCGCGCAGGGTGTCCTGCGGAAAGCCGCTGACCAGCGCGGCCTGCGCCCGCACCGTCGCCGCGATCTGCGTCGCGCCGGCCGCGCCGGGCGCAGCCGGCCGGTCGGGTCGGCCGGCCGCCGCTGACGTCGCGGGCCTGGCGCCGTTGTTCGCCAGCGCGGCGAGCACGGCGTTCTGCTCGCGGAAGAGTGCGATGAGCCCATCCATGGTGGGATCCTCCCTCGACGTGGTGACGGGACTCGAGGCGGCCGGCGCGGCGGGCGCCGCACCACCCTGCCCCGGCGGGGTCTGCTGCATCCAGAACCGGCGATCCGTCGAGAACGCGTAGCCCGACAAGCGCCGCGGGACGCGTTGCCCGGGTTCGGAGAGCGCGTCCCAGGCGGGGTCGAGGCCGTCGCGGTAGAGCGCCGCGACGACCTCGTCGAGCTCGTCCCCGGTCGCCGCCGGGCCGGGGCACGGCAGCAGCGCCGGGATATCGCTGCCGGGCGCGATCCGGGCGACGATCGGCGCGAGGATCTGCCGCGGCCCGATCTCGAGCAGGTGGGTCGGATCGGCCTGCAGCGCCTCGCCGGCGGCGTCGGCAAAGCGCACCGGCGAGGTGATCTGCTCGACCCAGTAGGCGCCGTCCATCGGCTCGTCGAACGCGAGCAGCCGGCCGCGCACCGTCGAGTAGATCGGGATCTCGGGCGCGCCGTAGGCCAACCGGGACGCGACCTCGCCGAACGCGGCGGCGGCCGGCGCCATGGACGGCGAGTGAAACGCGTGCGAGACGGCGAGCCGCTTGTGCGCGACCCCCCGCTCGCTCAGCTCGCCGCGCACCCGCTCGAGCGCGCTCGCGTCGCCGGAGATCACGACCTCGCGCGGTCCGTTGACGGCGGCCAGCCCGAGCGCCGGCTCCCCGGCGATCAGGTCGGCGACCTCCGCCTCCCCCGTCCCCACCGCGAGCATCCCGCCGCCGGCGGGGAGCTCCTGCATGAGCCGGCCGCGGGCGACGACCAGCGCGGAGGCGTCGGCCAGGTCGAAGACGCCCGCGATGACGGCGGCCGCGAACTCCCCGACGCTGTGGCCGAGCATCCAGGCCGGGAGCACACCCACGGTGGCCAGCGCCGCGGCGACGGCGTACTCCAGCGCGAAGATCGCGGGCTGGGCGAACTCCGTGCGGTCGATCGTGTCGCCGTCGGCCTCGAAGAGCAGCTCGCGGATCGACCGGCCGAGGTGGGGCGCCATCGCGTCGTCGACCGCGGCGAGCGCGTCGCGGTAGAGCGCGCAGGTGTCGTGCAGCGCGCGCGACATCCCCGGGTACTGCGACCCCTGGCCGGTGAACAGCCACCCGGCGGAGATCGGGCGGGCGACGCCCGACACGGCGCTCAACCTCGCCTCGTCGGCGGCGGCCTCGCGCAGCGCGTCGGCTGCCTGGTCGCGGTCGTGCGCGCAGATCGCGAGCCGGTGGCGCCCGGACGCCTTGACGCGGTTGCTCGACCAGGCGAGCTGACCGAACCGTCCGGCGGGGCTCGCGCCGAGGTCGTCGGCCAGCCCCGCGGCCGCCCGGCGGAGCCCGTCACGGCCGGCCGAGGACACCGTCAGGATGGCGCGCGATGGCGCTCCGTCGCCGGCGTCGCGCGTCGCGGGAGCGCTGGCCAGGACGACGTGGGCGTTCGTCCCGCCGATGCCGAAGCTGCTCACCCCGGCGCGCACGACACCGCCGGGCAACGCGGTGGCCTCGTCGGCCAGCCGCAGGCCGTTGTCGGCGAGCCGCAACTGCGGGTTGGGCTCGTCGGCGAACCGGCTCGGCGGCAGGATGCCGTGGTGCAGGCTGAGCGCCGCCTTGATCAGACCCGCGATGCCGGCGGCGCCCTCGGTATGGCCGAGGTTGCCCTTGATCGACCCGATCGCACAGGGCGCCGCGCGGCCCGAGCCGCGGCCGTGCACGTCGGCGAGCGCCTTGGCCTCGATCATGTCGCCGAGCACGGTGCCGGTGCCGTGCGCCTCGACGAAGTCGATCTGCTCGGGCGCCACACCGGCGTCCCGGTAGGCGCTCGTGAGGACCTGCTTCTGGGCCCAGCGGTTGGGCGCGGTGATCCCGTTGCTGCGGCCGTCGGAGTTGACGGCACCGCCTTCGATCACCGCGTAGATCGGCAGGCCGGCGTCGACGGCGTCGGCCAGCCGGCGCAGCACGAGCACCGCGACGCCCTCGCCGCGGCCGATCCCGTCGGCGTGCGCGCTGAACGGCTTGCAGCGCCCGTCGGGGGCGGAGAGCCCGGCCTGCGTGTAGAAGATGTTCAGCGCGGGCGTCAGGACGAGGTTGACCCCGCCCGCCAGCGCCTGGTCGCACGCGCCGGCCCGCAACGCGGTGCAGGCCTGCTGCACCGCGACCAGCGACGAGGAGCAGGCGGTGTCGACCGCCACGCTCGGACCCTTGAGATCGAGGTGGTAGGAGAGCCGGTTGGCGTTCATGAAGTAGCCGGCGCCCGAGCCGTGCTGGGCGGTGATGCGGGCGAAGTCGATCAGGTGGACGCTGCTCCACTCGCTGGCCATCAGGCCGACGTACACGCCGGTGTTCGAGCCCGCCACCGAGCGGGGGTCGATCGTCGCGTCCTCCAGCGCGCGCCATGCCGTCTGCAGCAGCAGTCGCTGCTGCGGGTCCATCGCCGCCGCCTCGCTGGGCGCGATCGCGAAGAACTCGTGGTCGAAGGCATCGGCGTCGCTGAGCAGGCCGGCGTTGCGGGTGTTGGACGTGCCGGGTCCGCCCGCCGCGTCGTAGAAGTCCGCCACCGGCCAGCGGTCGTCGGGTACCTCGGCGATGCCGTCGCCGCCGGCCAGCAACAGCTGCCAGAGGGCATCGAGGTCGGGCGCCCGGGGGAACCGGCCGTCCATCCCCACGATCGCAATCGCGGTCATGGCGTCCCTCTCACGCGCCGGCGCTCGCGCGCACGCGTTGTACGGCGGGATCGATCGCCTCGCACACGAGCCCCTCGACGCCGTTGGCCATGAACGCCGCCAGCATCGATCGCCGCTGGACCTTGCCGCTCGTCGTGCGATGGACGGCGCTGCGCTTGACGAGCACGACGCTGGGCGCGGGCACGTCGAAGGCCCGCGCCACCGTTCCCCTGATCTGGGCGGTCAGCGCCTCCGGGGTCATGCCGTCCAGCGCGCCGGCGTCGACGCCGTGGATCACCACGATGTGCTCGCGGCCGGCGTCGACGTTCAAGACGACGCCCGGCGCCGTGGCGAGCGCCGGGTGGATCCTCGAGACCGCCTCCTCGATGTCCTGCGGGTAGAGGTTGCGCCCGTTGACGATCAACAGGTCCTTCAGCCGCCCGGTGACGTAGAGCTCGCCGTCGTGCAGCGCGCCGAGGTCGCCGGTGCGCAGGAACGGCCCGTCGCCGTCGGCGGTGCGGGCGTCGAACTTCTCGGCGTTCTCCTCCTGCCGGTGCAGGTAGCCGACCGCGACGCTCGGCCCGCGCAGCCAGATCTCGCCGACCTGGGCGGCCGGCAGGACCCGCCGGGTCTCCGGGTCCACGATCCGCAGGTCCACGCCGCGCGGCGGTCCGTTGCTCACCAGCCGGGCCGCGCGGTCCGCGTCGCAGGCAACGACCTCGTGGCGCTCGAGGGCATCCGGATCGACGTCGAGATAGCGCGGCGGCCGCGCGACCCGGCTCGCGCTGGCCAGCAGCGTCACCTCGGCCATCCCGTAGGAGGCGACGAACGCGTCGGGCCGGAAGCCCGCGGCGCCGAGCCGCGTGATGACCGCGTCGAGGACGTGGGGCCGGACCGGTTCGGCGCCGTTGAGCGCCACACGCAGGGTCGAGAGGTCGAGGCCGGCGAGGTCCTCGTCGGAGACCCGGCGCGCGAGCAGCTCGTAGGAGAAGTTCGGGGCGACCGTGACCGTCGCGCCGTAGCGGTCGATCGCCTGCAGCCACCGGATCGGTCGCCGGAGAAACGAGATCGGCGACATGAACACGAGGTCTGCGCCCACGTGGAGGGCCGTCAGCAGCTGCCCGACCAGGCCCATGTCGTGGAAGTGCGGCAGCCAGCCCGCGCCGATGGTCGTGTCGTCCAACTCGAGGGCCGCGGCGATCACGGTGCAGTTGTGCAGCAGGTTGGCATGGGTGACCATGACGCCCTTGGGCTCGCTCGTCGAACCCGACGTGTACTGCAGGAAGGCGATCGTCTCGCCGGTCAGCTCCGGCATCTGCCAGTCGGCCGGATCGCCGAGCGGTCCGGCGTCGGTGGCGACGAACGTGACACGTTCGGCCAGCCCGCTGTCGGCGGCCCACGTCGTGAGCGGGCCGAGGGAGGCCTGCGTCGTGAGCACCAGGCCGATGTCGGCGTCCTCGAACATCCCGACCGTCCGCTGCATGCTCCTGGCGTCGTGCGGCAGCGGCGCGGGCACCGCGACCACGCCGGCGTACAGGCAGCCGAGAAACGCCGGCAGGAAGTCGATCGCGTCGGCGTGCAGCAGCAGGACGGGGCGGTCGCGCTCCGGGCGGGTGGCGAGCCAGGCGGCGATCGCCCTCGCGCCGCGGTCGAGGTCCTCGTAGGTCACGACCTCCTCGACGAGCTCGCGACCGACCCCGCGCAGATACGTGTAGGACCGGGTCCGGGCGTGGTGCGCTGCCTGCGCACGAACGTGCGAGACGAAGTCGGCCGGCGCTGTTCCCTCAGTCCTGATCGCCATCCATGCCCACGATCACGGCTACGCGGCGAGCTCCATGGGCGCCAGTTGTCCCGCGATGAACGCTGCGATGTCGGAGATGGTGGGGTAATCGAACACGAGCGTGGGGTCCGCGTCAATCTGCCAGTGATCCTCCACGTCGCCGCACAGGCCGATCGCCGAAGCCGAGTCGATCCCGGTCTCCGCCAGCGGGACGGTCTGGTCGACGTCGCGCACGTGGCAGTCCAGGTAGAACGCGACCCGTTCGATGACCCAGCGCTCGATCGAGCGGGCCCGGTTGGTGAGTGAGAGAGAAGAGTTCATGCGAGCCATTCTTGGCTCGCGCCGGGCGCCGGAATACCCCCCCTTGGGCTGATCTCTCCCACCCTCTGCGACGTCGCCGGGACCGGACCGGGAACATCCGTGTCGATTTCGGCGCAGGTCGTTCGACGCATGGATAGAAGGGCAATCTCAACCCCAGGAGGCATCCGATGCGCGTCATGGTCATCGTCAAGGCAACCCCCGAGAGCGAAGCCGGCGAGATGCCGAGCACCGAGCTGCTCGAGCAGATGAACACGTACAACGAGGAGCTCGTGAAGGCCGGCATCATGCTGGCCGGCGAGGGGCTGCACCCCAGCTCCAACGGCGCGCGCGTGCGCTTCAGCGGCTCCGAGCGCAGCGTCGTCGACGGTCCGTTCGCCGAGACCAAGGAGCTCATCGCCGGCTTCTGGCTGTGGGAGGTCCGCTCGATGGAGGAGGCGCTCGAATGGGTCAAGCGCTGCCCGAACCCGATGGAGGGCGACTCCGAGATCGAGGTCCGGCAGGTCTTCGAGGCCGCCGACTTCGGCGACGAGCTGACGCCGGAGCTGCGTGAGGCCGAGGAGCGCATGCGCGAGCAGCTCGAGGCGAGGCAGTAGCCGCGCGCGGATGACCGCCGGCGCGCACGCCGCGATCCAGGCCGTCCATCGGATCGAGTCTCCGCGGCTGATCGCCGGCCTGACGCGGCTCGTGCGCGACGTCGGTCTCGCCGAGGACCTCGCGCAGGACGCGCTCGTGGCAGCGCTGGAGCAGTGGCCTGAGTCGGGCGTCCCGGACAACCCGGGCGCCTGGCTCATGGCCACCGCCAAGCACCGCGGCATCGACGTGCTGCGCCGCAACGCGCGCCTGCAGCGCAAGCACGCCGAGCTCGGCCGCGACCTGCCGGAGGGCGAGACGGACGACCTCGACGCCGCGCTCGACGGCGACATCGAGGACGACCTGCTGCGCCTGGTGTTCATGACCTGCCACCCGGTCCTCTCGCGCGAGGCGCGCGTCGCGCTGACGCTGCGCCTGCTCGGCGGCCTGGCCACCCCCGAGATCGCGCGTGCCTTCCTCGCGCCGGAGAAGACCGTCGCGCAGCGCATCGTGCGCGCCAAGCGCACGCTCAAGGAGGCGAACGTCCCCTTCGAGATGCCCGGCGAGCGCGCGCGGGCGGCGCGTTTGGAGTCGGTGCTGGAGGTCGTCTACCTCGTGTTCAACGAGGGCTACTCGGCCACCGCGGGCGAGGACTGGATCCGGCCCTCGCTGTGCCAGGAGGCGCTGCGCCTGGGCCGCATCCTCGCCGAGCTCGTGCCCGCCGAGCCCGAGGTGCACGGCCTCGTCGCGCTCATGGAGCTGCAGGCGTCGCGCCTGCGCGCGCGTGTGGGCGCCGCCGGCGCGCCCGTGCTGCTGCTCGACCAGGACCGCGCGCGCTGGGATCGCCTGCTGATCGCGCGCGGGCTGCGCGCGCTCGAGCGCGCGCAGAGCCTCGGCGCGCCGCTGGGGTCCTACGGCCTGCAGGCGGCGATCGCCGCCTGCCATGCGCGGGCTCGCAGCGCCGAGGAGACCGAGTGGGTGCGGATCGCGGCGCTCTACGACGCGCTCGGCCAGATCGCGCCCTCGCCGGTCGTCGAGCTCAACCGCGCCGTCGCCGTGGCGATGGCGTTCGGCCCCGCCGCCGGCCTGGAGATCGTCGACGCGCTCGCCGGCGAATCAGCACTGGCGAGCTACCACCTGCTGCCGAGCGTGCGAGGCGAGCTGCTCACCCGCCTCGGCCGCGACGACGAGGCACGCGCGGAGTTCGACCGCGCCGCGTCGCTGACACACAACGCGCGCGAGCGGGCGCTGCTGCTCGCGCGGCGCGATGCCACCCAGCCGTGACGGCGCTCACGTCGCGCGCCGCGCCGCGTCAGCCCAGCGCGTCGCGCGCCGCCTGCGCGTGAAAGGGCTCGAGCTCGGTGCGCTGGCGGCGCGCGCGCTCGATGAGCCGATCGAAGTCGACGTCCGGCAGGCGCCGGCCGAGCCCGGCCCCGTCACGCAGGTTCTGCCACAGCACGACCTTGCCGTCGATGCCCATCACGAGGAAGTCGAGCTCCTCGAAGCGGCTCAGCGGCGAGCGGCTGACGAGCCGGCCGTTGAGCTTCAGACGGCCGAGCCGTTCGGCCACGATCGCCATCGCGTTCTTCGGCGTCCGCGTACTGAACCCCAGGCGGCGCATGATCTGCTTGAAGGTCACGACGTCCTCCGCGATGCCTGCCGCGACGCCGCCCAGGGCCGCGCCCTCCGCGCCGGCGCCGGCGGCCCTGTGCGCGCGCCGCGCGATCTCGCGCCAGAGCACGCCGAGCGCGAGCTGGTCGTCCATGTAGATCCGCAGAAGCCGGTCGTCGCCCGCCATCGTCGGCTGGTGTTCACCCGCCCCGCCCGGCGCCAAACCCCCGCAGGCCCGCCGCGTGCGGCCGGCCGGCCCGGGCGCGGTTCGCGCGACACCACAAACGCGCCAGGCCTGCGTGCGCTCTTCGGATCTCGGGTACAGAGACGGAGCGGTCGTGTTCTGTCCCCCGACGGAGCCGCGGCAGCAGCGATGATCGGCGGCAGTTCGCACTCTCTGGCCTGACAGGAGTGCCGGATACCTCCTCACACCAGCTTTGCGGAGGTATCGGACATGCAGGCCATCTCCCCTTCCTCGTCGGAGGACGGCACCACCAAACGCTCCGACCCGGCGTTCCGCGAACGCCGGGATCGCGAAGACCGCGAGCTGCTGGCGCGCTATCACCGCACCGGCGAACGGCGCGACCGCGACGCGATCGTCGAGCGCTTCATGCCGCTCGCGCGCCGGCTCGCGGGGCGCTACAACCGGCGCGCCGACTCGCTCGACGACCTGACGCAGGTCGCTGCGCTGGCGCTGGTCAAGGCCGTCGACCGCTTCGACCCGACGCTCGGCATCGCGTTCTCGTCCTACGCCGTGCCCACGATCGTCGGCGAGATCAAGCGTCACTTCCGCGACCACGCCTGGGCGGTCCGGCCGCCTCGCGCGCTGGCCGAGCGCGCGCTGCGCGTCGACGCCGTCGTACGCGAGCTGACCGAGGCCCACCACCGCGCGCCGACCGTCGCGGAGCTGTGCGACCACATGGGTCTCGCCGAGGAGGAGGTGCTCGACGCGCTGCACGCCGGACGGGCCGCGAACGCCAGCTCGCTCGACGCGCCGGTCGCCAGGCAGGACGACACGACGGTCTCCCTCGGCGAGCGGCTCGGCGACGACGACGCGGGCTACGGCCTCGTCGAGCAGCGCGTCCTGCTGGAGGGCCTCATGCGCGGCGTCAGCCCGCGTGACCGCGAGATCCTCCACATGCGCTACGTCGAGGACATGACGCAGGCCGAGATCGGCGAGGTCTTCGGCGTCAGCCAGATGCAGGTCTCGCGGCTCGTGCGCAACTCGATCGAGCGCATGCAGACCGTCGCGCTGGCCCACGCCGAGCGCGACCCGACGACCGCGCCCGCCACGCGCTGAGCCCGGCTGAACCGAGGGTTCACCGCGTGCCGCCAGCGGGCACGAGGGTGCCCATGTCAACGAGCCCCGCAGAACGGCCCCTCGCGCTGGTCACCGGCGCCTCCAGCGGCATCGGCCTCGAGCTGGCCCGCCAGTTCGCCGAGAACGGCTTCGACCTCGTCATCACCGCCGAGGACGCCGAGCTGACCAGCGCCGCCGAGCGCCTGCGCGACGACGGCGCGCGGGTGACCGCCGTCCGCGTCGACCTCGCGAAGCCCGGCGGCGTCGACGAGGTCTACGCCACGGTCCGCGCCGCGGGCCGGCCGCTCGCCGCGGCCGCGCTGAACGCCGGCGTCGGGGCGGGCGGCGCGTTCGCCACCGACACCGACCTCCGCGACGAGCTGCGCCTCGTGGACCTCAACGTGCGCAGCACCGTGCACCTGGCGAAGTACGTCGTGCGCGACATGGTCGCCCGCGACGAGGGTCGGATCCTGTTCACGTCGTCGATCGCGTCGACGATGCCCGGCGCCTTCCAGGCGGTCTACAACGCCTCGAAGTCCTTCGTGCAGTCCTTCGCGCTCGCGCTGCGCGAGGAGCTCGAGGACACCGGCGTGACGATCACCTCGCTCATGCCCGGTCCGACCGACACGGAGTTCTTCGCTCGCGCGGACATGCTCGACACACCGGTCGGCGCCGGACCGAAGGACGATCCCGGCGCCGTCGCGCGGCAGGGCTTCGAGGCGCTCATGGGCGGCCACGAGCGCGTCCTGGCCGCGTCGGTCAAGACCAAGCTGCAGGGTCATGCCAGCCGCGTGCTGCCCGACAGCGCCAAGGCGAAGCTGCACCGCAAGATGGCCGAGCCTGCGAAGGGCGAGCGCTGACGGACCGCGTCCACGGGCGCCCGATGTGCTGAGATCGGGGGGTGGCGCACCGTGCCGACACCGCTGCGGCCGCGGCGACGTGGGATCGCCACGCGGCGCGCTACCCCGCGCAGGAGCGCTGGGAGATCGCGGCCATCGATGCGGCGCTGCGGGTGGCGGCGCCGCGCCCGGACGAGCGGCTCGTCGATCTCGGGACCGGCACGGGGCTCGTACTGCGGCGGCTGGCGACCCGGCCCGGCGAGCGGCCCCGCGCGGCCGTCGGCGTCGACCGCTCGCGGCGCATGCTCGCCGGCGCCGGGGCCCTGCCGCCCGGCTGGTCCACGCTCCAAGCCGACGCGCGGGCCGTGCCGCTGCCCGACGGCTGGGCCGACGTGGTGAGCTGTGCGTACGTCCTGCACCTGCTCGGCGCCGAGGAGCGCGCCGCCGTGCTGGCCGAGGCGCGGCGGCTGCTCGCGCCGGGCGCATCGTCTCGCCTGGTCGTCGTCACGGTCTGGTCAGATCGCCCGCTCGTCCGGGTTGCGCTGCGGCTGCTCGCGCGCGGGAGTCCGTCCGCCTGCGCCGCCCTGCGCCCCTGGGATCCGTCCGACGACCTCGCGCGGGCCGGGTGGGTCGCGACGTATCGGGTACGCCTCCCTCGGCGCGGCTATCCGTCGGTGGTCGTGCTCGCGAAGCACGCGCCGCCGACTTGATAGCTTGAATGCCACCCGCTTTTAGCCTAATTCACGCATTGGAGGATGCACATGGCTCTGACGATCGGCGATACGGCACCAGACTTCGAGGCTGAGACCACCGAGGGCAAGCTCTCGTTCCACGAGTGGCTCGGCGACTCCTGGGGCGTCCTGTTCTCCCACCCCCGCGACTTCACGCCCGTCTGCTCGACCGAGCTGGGCTACATGGCCTCGATCAAGGGCGAGTTCGACAAGCGCAACGCGAAGATCATCGGCCTCTCGGTCGACCCGGTCGGCAACCACGAGAAGTGGTCTGAGGACATCGAGGCGATCACCGGATCGGCCCCGAACTACCCGGTCATCGGCGACGACGACTTCAACGTCTCCAAGCTCTACGGCATGCTGCCCAGCGACGTCGTGGGCGAGGCCACCGATCGCACCGCGGCCGAGAACCAGACCGTCCGCAACGTCTTCGTGATCGGCCCGGACAAGAAGATCAAGCTCGTCCTCGTCTATCCCATGACGACCGGACGCAACTTCGACGAGGTCCTGCGCGTCATCGACTCCCTGCAGCTGACGGCCAACCACAAGGTCGCCACGCCGGCGCAGTGGAAGCAGGGCGACGACGTGATCATCGCGGGCTCGGTCTCCGACGAGGCCGCCAAGGAGATCTGGCCCGATGGCTGGGACTCGCCGCGGCCGTACGTGCGGATCGTCCCGCAGCCGAGCTGAGCGAGCGTGCACGGGCGTGGCGCGGCCGGCCAGCCGCCCGCGCGCGAGCAATCGTGACGATGGCCCCGCCCCACCCGGCGGGGCCATCGCCGTTAAGCGCGCGGCCGAGGCCATAGAGTGCGCCGCGGGATGCGCCGCCTGATCTCCTCCGTGAAGCCCGCCGTGCTCGTCGTCGCGCTCGTCGCGCTGGTCGTGCTGTGGCTCGTGCGGCCGATCTGGCACGGGCTGGCGATGTTCTTCTGGACGCAGCCGATCGTGTGGCTGCCGCCGATCCTGCTGCTCGTCGCCGGCGCCGTGCTGCTGCGCCGCTCGCAGCGCAGCTGGAGCACGCTGGAGGATCTCAAGACCGGCGTGCGCCCGCCCGGCTACCTGTTCGCCTTCCCGATCCTCGCGTTCTTCGCGTTCGTCATCCTCGGCGGGCTGTCGGGACCGCTCGTCCAGCGCGCGATCGTCAGCAACACGACCTACGAGGCGATCCCCGGATTGCCCGCGGGCGGCGAGGTGCGCATCGTGCCGCGCGAGGTGGCCGAGGTCAACGCCTCCAGCGCCTTCAACTCGCCGACCGAGACGCTGACGAACTTCCGCATCGTCAACACCGACGACGGCCTGATCTGGACGGCGCTGCGCACCCCGCAGGGCGCGTTTCGGATCTTCAGCAAGAAGAGCCAGGGCATCGTCTCCCTCGACGCCGAGCAGACCGCGCGCCAGCTGCGCTACGGCGACGCCGAGATGGAGGTCGCGCCGGGCCTGCAGATCACCGACAACCTGCGCTGGCGGCTGCTGAAGGAGCGCTTCCTCATCACGCTCGAGGAACCCGTCGGCATCGAGACCGACGCCGGGCCGCGGCTCGTCGTGCCCTACCTCGAGTACAAGGGGATCCTCATCCGCCGGCCGGTCCTGGGCGGCGTCTTCGTCGTCGCCCCCGACGGCGCCATCGAGGACCTCGAGCTCGAGGAGGCGGCCCGCCGCCCCGAGCTCGCCGAGACCGGCCGGCTGTTCTCCGACACGCAGGCGCGCCGCATCCAGGAGGCCTACCAGTACAAGGGCGGCCTGTGGAACGCCTGGTTCGTGCACGAGAACCAGACGCGCATCACCGACACCGAGACCAACCGCCAGCCCTACCTCGTCGACTTCGGTCCGCAGGGCCTCGGCCCGCAGTGGGTGTCGGTCGCCGAGCCCTACGGCCGCGCGTTCGCGGCCAGCGCGATCTTCCTGACCGACGCGACGACCGGCAAGACGCGGATCTGGCGCGTGCCCGCCCGCACGTCGCTGAGCGGCAACCGCCGTGCGCTGCAGGCCGTGCGCGCCGTCTCGATTCCCGGCATCGACTTCGGCGACGGCGCGCCGGGCGCCGCCGGGTCGGGCAACTTCAAGGTGGTCGAGCCGCGTCCCGTCTTCGTCAACGGCGGCCTGGTCTACCTCACGTCGATCATCCCCAAGGAGGCCAACTCGGTCTCCAAGACGGTCGTCGTCGACGCCGAGACGAACAAGCTCGTCGCGATCTTCGACAACGACCGCGATCCGCGGGCCGAGGCCAAGACGCTGAACTACATCCGCACCGGCGAGGTGCCCGATGAGGCCGTCGCGCCCGGCGCGGCCGGCGCCGACGAGGAGGAGCAGGAGCCCGGCGGCACGACGACGACCCCCGGCACGACCACCACCCCGGGCGGCGCGGGCGGCGGGACGACGACCACGCCGGGCGGTGGCACGGCGGTGGAGCGCCAGCTCGACGACGTCATCCGCCGCCAGCGCGAACTGCTGCGCGAGATCGAGCGCCTGCGCGACCAGGTCGGCCGCGGCTGACGCCGGAGGGCGGGTTCGCCGCCAGCCAATCCCGAACGAGCCGTCCCATGGCTGCACCGTCGGACGACTCGGCGCGGGTCTGTGGATTTCAGAATCCCCACCGCAGTTCGGGATGCGATCGCGCGCTGCGGCGGGCGCAGTTACTCCCCACAACACAAGGGAACGTTCAGCGGAACAGTGAGCCGAGCGCGATGCCGTTTGTCCGTGCGGCGGCGGGTGTGGCGGATGGTTCGCGTCCGGCGCGAGTTATTCGCCACACCGTTGCTCGGTAGCAGCAGCGCGTCGCGCGCCGTGGGTTGTGACGCGCCAGGTGCGATATCCGCACTCGGCGCGTCATCACCGCGGCCGTAGCTCGCGTCCGAGGCCGAGACGCGGGTGCTCCGCGCGGGCCTCGGAAACGGTCGCTAATCGGGGCGTCCACACCGGTCGACAGCGGAACCGCCGACCGACGTGCAGCAGTGAGCTGCCCTGCAGGCAACGAGAAGGCCGCCCGGCGAGCGGCCTTCTCGAATCCTCATGCACACGCGCTCAGCAGGTCTGAGTGTCGCCGGGCCCCGGGCCGGCGACCGCCACGCAGCTGGGGCTGTTGGCGACGGCCGTGTTGCTGTCTCCACCGGCCGCCAGCGCGGTGCTGTCGGTGCCGCCGGCCGTGGCGGCGTTGCCCTCGCCGAAGCCTGCCGTCGCGCGGCTGTCGTCGCCGCTGGCCGTGGCGGTGTTGTTGTCGCCCTGGACTGCCGTGGCGGTGCTGTCGAGCCCGCTGGCCGTCGCGGTGTTGCTGTTGCCGTCGGTTGCGATGGCGACCGCGCTGTCGCCGCCGGCCGTGGCAGTGTTTCTGTTTCCACCGGCCGCCTGCGCGGTGCTGTCGGTGCCGCCGGCCCTGGCGGTGTTGCCGTTGCCGAAGCCTGCCGTCGCGCGGCTGCCGTCGCCGCTCGCCGTGGCGGTG
>JAUXSD010000095.1 GCA_030681525.1 Solirubrobacteraceae bacterium | reverse complement strand
CCATTGCGCGACCCAGTCGAGCTCTCGCCGCGCGCGTGACGTGTCGAGCGTCCCGCGCCGTGGCGTGGCGTCGTCGCGGCCGCCGGTGACGATGTCCAGCGCGGGCGCGTGCGTGCGCACGATGTCGATCGCCGCGGCCATAGTTAGCGCCGCCCCCGTCGTGACGTTGTAGGCGCGCGGCGGGCCGGCGGCACGCAGCGCCGCCGCCTGGATCCCGGCCGCGGCGTCCTGCAACCATGTGAAGTCGATCCTCGTCGAGGGCGCTGCGGTGAGTACGAACGGGGTCGCCTGCGTCGCCGCGTCGACGAGCCGCTGCAGGACCCTGCCGTTGACGTCGCCGGGGCCGTAGACGGCAGCCGGGCGCACGATCGTCAGCGCCATCCCCGTGCGCCGGGCCGCCTGCGACAGGCGCCGCTCGGCGTCGAGCTTCAGCCGGCCGTATGCCGAGCGGGGCCTGAGCGGCCCGGCCTCGCCCATCGGCTCCGTCGCGAAGTCGCCGTAGACCATGCTCGACGAGACGTACGTCAACGAGGGCGGGCGGGGCAGAGAAGCGGCGGCGGTGAGGACGTTGGTCGCCGCGTCGACGATGCTCGCTCGGGCGAGCACCGGGTCGGCGGCGGCCAGGTCGGCGAGGGGAAGGTTTGCGAGATGCACGACGTGCTCGGGGCATCGCCGCGCGAGCACGTCGTGAAGCCGGGCCGCGTCGGCTGCGTCGCAGGTGATGATCTCCGCGCCGTCGAGCAGCACCGTGCGGCGCCATTCGAGCAGCGCGCGGGTCTGTGCCGGCGGGCTGCGCCGGTAGTCCACGCCCGCGTCGAGCACCACGACGTCGTCTCCGGCGTCCAGTAGCCGGCGCGTCAGGTGCGCGCCGATGAAGCCCGCCCCGCCGACGATGAAGAAGCGAGCCATGGGCGCGCAAGCTACCTCAGCCGCTGGCAGGATGCCTGGCGTGGGAGGCCCGGCCGGCAACACGTACGACAAGTACGCCACGACCAATCCGGTTGCCCGCCGGCTCGTCGCGCGTTTCCTGCGCGATCTCGACGGGATGGTCGATCGCGCGCGACCGCAGGACCTGCTTGACGTCGGCTGTGGCGAGGGCATCGTCACGGCCCGGATGGCGCGGCGGGCCGGCACGGGGCGAGCGCTCGGCCTGGATCGCGAGAGTCCGCGGCTGCGCACGTGTTGGGAGGAGCACCGCCGCGAGGGGCTTGACTTCGTCGTCGGCGACGCGCACGCGCTGCCGTTCGAGGACAGCTCGTTTGACATGTCATGCGCGATCGAGATGCTCGAGCAGTCGCCCGACCCGGCACGCGCGCTCGCCGAGTTGCGGCGCGTTGCGCGCCGCCACGTGCTCGTGTCCGTTCCCCGCGAGCCGGTTTGGCGCATACTCAACGTTGCCCGCGGGGCGTACCTGGGTTCGCTCGGCAACTCACCGGGGAACGTGCAGCACTTCAGCGCAGGCGCGTTCATCTCGCTGTGCCGAACCGTCGGCGAGCCGGTCGCGGTGGCGCGGCCGTTTCCGTGGACGATGGTGCTGCTCCAGGTTTCCTGACGTGCCCCGACCTCTCGCGGTCGCGGCGATCGGCGTGCTCGCGCTCGCGGTGCTGGCCGGGTTCGTCGCGTACACCACGCTGCCGACCTACGACTCGATCTACTCGCTGCTGTGGGCGCGCGAGATCCTCGACGGCGTCCGGCCGTCCTTTGATGCCTACCGGGCGCCCACGCAGCACCCGCTCGCGCTCGTCGTCTCGCTGCCGCTCGTCGCCGCGGGCGCCCCGCCGCATGCGCTTGTCGTGCTGACGCTGACGGCGTACGTCGCGCTCGTCGCGGGGGTCGTGCGGCTCGGCGCGGTAACGCTCGGGCTCGTGGCCGGGCTGATCGCGGGCGCGCTGCTGCTCACGCGGCTGAACTTCGCCTTTCTGGCCGGGTTCGGCTACGTCGACGTCCCGTACCTCGCGCTGCTCGTATGGGCTGCGGTGCGAGTGGCCGGCGACGTGCGCGCCGGCGAGCACCGCCAGCGCCTGCCGGTGTGGCTCATGCTCGTCACGGCCGGTCTGCTGCGCCCCGAGGCCTGGGCGTTCGCGGCGCTGTACGCCGCCTGGACATGGCGTACCGCCGACTCCCGCAGCCGCCTGCAGGCGCTGCTGTGGGTCGCCGCCGCGCCACTGCTGTGGGCGCTGACCGATCTCGTACTGATGGGCGAGCCGCTGTTTACCTGGACGTACACGACGGGCTCGGCGTCTGAGTTCGGCCGCACGAGATCGGTGCTCGATCTGCCGCGGGCGACCGTCTCGTCGGCCGAGGAATACGTCAAGGCGCCGGTGCTCGCCCTCGGTGCGTTCGGGCTCGGGGTGGGACTGTGGCGCGCGCCGCAGCGCGCGGCCGTCCCGCTCGCGCTCACCGCAGGCGGCATCGCCACGTTCCTCGTCGTCTCCACGCAGGGCTTCTCGGTGATCCCACGCTACTTCGCGGCCGCGGCGCTCGGCATCTTCCTCTTCGCCGGCCACGCCCTCGGCGGCTGGGAACTGCTCGCGCGCCGCTCGCCCGCGAGGCGCACCTGGGCCATCGCCGCGATGCTGGCGGCGCTCGGCGGAGCGGCGTACGTCGCGACGACGATCAACCCCGCGAAGGTCCACGCCGACCTGCGCCTGCGCGAGCGAGTCTTCGCCGACCTCGATCGCGTGCTCGCCGAACCGGCCGTGCGCGCCGCGCGGCGCTGCGGCCCGATCTCGCTTCCCAACCACAAGCTCGTGCCATACGTTCGCTGGAAGACCGGCCTCAGCGCCGGGCAGGTCATCGCGCGCTCCGACCACGGTGCGGACCAGCCGCGACGGGGCGTCGCGATCGTCGTGCGCGACATCCCCGGCATCCGCTCACACCCCGCATTCGGGCCACACGGCAACCTCGACCCGCCGACCATCATCCCGCCGCCGATCGGCTTTGAGTTCGCCGTCGCCACACCCGCGCTAACCGCCTGGGTGCGCTGCCCGTCATAACCCATGTCGCACCCAGTCTGGCGGCGTCCCGCGCGCGGCGCATCCGCATACCTGTCTACGCACGGCTCTTTTCGTCCACCGTCGTCGTCGAGGCGCAACTGTCGGCCTTCGGCAGGC
>JAUXSD010000169.1 GCA_030681525.1 Solirubrobacteraceae bacterium | reverse complement strand
GAGAATTGCCCGTGAACAACCGCCGCGCTGCCTAGAGGCAGTCGCCCGTCCACGCCCGCGGCCATCGTCCCGCCCACGCCGCGGTATGCGGCTCCATTGCCCACAGCGTCTCCCGAGGTTAGCCATCGGCGCCGAGTGTGGCACGCGCTGGCCCCGGTAACCCCAGCGCACATGATGTGCGGCTACCCGCACGATATGTCCCAGAATTGCCTTTCCAGGACACGGATGCTGCCGCCGCCTCGAGCACGTGCCGAGGCTGTGTCTGTGATCTTGAGAATTAGGTGGCGGGGTTGTTCGATCAGTCGATGGCGGCTGCTGCGACGGCTAGGACGGCTCCCGAGGCTTGGGCGTCACGAGGCAGTTCCGATGATGAGGGCTTCGCGGGCGGTTTCGACGACCTCGCGTGTGATCGTTGCGAGGCTGTTGATCTCGAGGATCCGGGTGACCTGGGCGAAGAGGCGTTGGACGAGTCGGAAGTTGCCGCCGGTGATGCGCGCGACAGCGGCGACGGCCTCGGCGTCGGTGAAGTCGCTGGGGGAGAGCGTTAGCCCGATCGCGCTCCAGTGGTGCTCGAGGACGAACGCGAGCTCGTCGCTGCTGAGAGGCCGATACTCGTGCGCGAAGCCGATGCGCGAGTACAGCTGTGGGTAGCGCGCGAGCCGCCGCTCGATCCCGGGCATGCCGATCAGGATGAGTCCGATGCCGGTACGGTCGTGGTGGTCGCGCAATTGCTCGAGGCTCGGGGTCTTCAATCGGTCGGCTTCGTCGATGATCAGCAGCTCGACGAGTCGCTCGCCGGACGTCCCGACGTCGGAGAGCTTGAAGTTCGAGCCGGCGGTTCCGAACTCGATCAGCCAGCCGAGGCGGTCTTGCAGTGTGCGCACGTCCTTGTCGATGAGACGCGGTGTGTTGTGGACTTTGGGCGTGTAGAAGATCGTGCGCGCCTTCATGTCGACTGCGTCACCGGGTGCATTGGTGAGCGTGGAATGGCGCAGTTCGGGCTGTAGCTCGTCCCAGTTGGCGTAGCGGCGCGCGGACTCGGTCTTGCCGACGCCGGGCGGGCCGTGGCAGACGCCGATGTAGCGCTCGCGGCGCACGGCGTCGCAGAGTTCGCTGAAGCGCCGATGCTCCTTGGTCACCACGAACTGCGTCGCGACGTCGGGCACGGGCTATTCCTCTCGGTAGCGCTTCAGGCGGGGTCGCGGCTCGGATTCGGCGGGCGTCTCGGGGGCGGGCGGCGGGTGAGCGTTGTAGTCGTAGTCGTGGACGGCCAGTAGCCGGTCGACGAGGCTGTCGCGCTCGCGGATCCCGCGTCGCAGCTCGCGGCGCCGGGCGTTGCGAGCCGCCGTCAGATCCTTTAGCGCGAGCGTGCGGCCGGCGAGCTCCGCGCACACCGCGCGAGAAAGGAACCGGTCGCGATGAAAGACGCGGATCTCGCCGAGGTCGCGCGGGTCATAGCGGATCACGACCGCTTCGCCGACGTACGCCGCGAGCGTCGGGTCGAGGTAGCGCAGGCCCTGGAAGTGGATGCCGTCAGGGTGGATCTTGCGCGGCCGGGACACCGTCAGCAGCAGCAGGTCCAGCTGCTCCAGCGAGTCGGGAAGTCGCGGCAGGAAACCGCGGGCGTCCCAGCGCGCCTGCGGCGGCTGGCCGGTTTCGCCGTGAAGGCGTTGGTGGTAGCTGTCGCGGATGAACGTACCGAGCGCGGCGTCGAGCTCGGGCAACGTGAGGGCCGCCTTGTTCGCGCGGTCCGGCGTGCCGCGTGGGGCGTAGCCGGGCAGCTCGGCGAGGCACATCTGGTTGATCGTGTTGAACAGCCGTTCGATCTTGCCGCGGCCGCGAGGCTGTCCGGGCAGCGAGAACACCAGCCGCATCTTCAGATCGGCAGCGACCTGCTCAACGTGGCGCGACGTGAAGTCCGAGCCGTGGTCGGTGTAGAAGACGTCGGGGATCCCGCACACGTGCCAGCCCGGCTCGGTCTTGCGCCAGATCGCGTGGCGCAGCGCCAGCGCCGTGTTCATCGCCGACGGCGCGTCGAGGCTGACGGCGTAGCCCGCGACGGCGCGGCTGTGGTCATCTTCGATGACTGTGAGCCACGGTCGCGCCGGCTGCCCGGACGAGTCGATGACCCAGAGGTCAAGCTCGGTGTGGTCAGCCTGCCAGATGTCGTTCGCGCGCTCGCTCTCGCGGCGATGGATGAGATCGAACGCCTCGCGGTAGCGCTTGTCGCCGTCGTGCGCGAGCGTGACCATCGCCGGGTCCAGCGCTCGCACGATCGCGTGCACGGTCGCGTAGCTCGGTGGCGCCCAGCCGTGGAACTCGGCGACCTGCACGGCGCGGCGATGGACCGTCGCGACGCCCGGCCGTGGGCGTCGCAGCGCGATCCCCTCGATCACCGCGACGAGCTCGTCGGGCATGCGTCGCCGCCCCCGGTCTGACCGCGGCGATACGGCGAGCCCGACCAGGCCGCCGTCGCGGTAGCGCGCCAGCCACCTCTGCGCGGTTCGTTCGGGCACCCCGGCGTCGCGTGCAGCGTGAACGAGCGCCACGCCGTCTTCAAGATGCGGGCGCAGCACGCTCCAGCGCCACAGCGCTCTCGCTCGCGCCACCTCGCTGAGCTCCGCCAGCGCCGGGCCGTGCGCGGCGCTCACTGCTCTCGCTCGCGGTCCTCATCGGTAGCCCCGCCGCCGGCGGTAAGCGCGGGTGCAGCGCGGGGCGGCAAGTGCCGGTACAGGCTCGAGCGCGCGATCCCGGTCTTGGCGACGATCTCGGCGATCGTGTGGCCGCCGTCACGTAGATGAGCGGCGTAGGCGAGCCTGTCGGCGTCGACAATGACGGGGCGGCCGATGCGCCGGCCCTTGGCGGCAGCGACGGCGCGAGCGTGCGCGGCGCGCTCCATCGCGTACGTGCGCTCCATCTGCCCGAACAGCGCCAACAGCACGACCGCCAGCTGCGCCATCGGATCATCGGGGTTGCCGGAGTCGACCTTGATCGGGTCGGCGAGGTTACGCAGCCCGACCCCGCGCTCGGCGAGTTCGTGGATGAGGTTCAGCGTGTCGCGGACCGTGCGCCCGAGCCGGTCGAGCGTGTGCACGACGATCACATCGCCCTCGCGCGCGTAATCGATCAGCGCCCGCAACCCCGGCCGGTCGACCGTCGCGCCGGACTTCTTGTCCAGGTAGATCCGGTCGGCCGGCACGCCCGCCGCGGTCAGCGCGTCGATCTGGCGCTCGAGGTCCTGCTTGACGGTCGACACGCGCGCGTACCCCAGCTCCACGGCCGCACCGTACCGGTAGTCGCGGTCGTACTCGTCTTCGGGGACGGCCTTGTGAACACAACCTTTGGAACGCCGCGGCGCGCGATCATCCGCGCTCCTCGCCGTCTGGGAGAGTGCGTCTCACATCCAAGGAACCGAAACGGTCGCCGACCCGACCGACCCGCGTGACCGCAGCACGGGCAGGCGTCCTCATCGGCAAGAACGGCCTGCAATGCGGTCTAGACAGCAGGAAAAGCAGTGCGGTCGCTGCGGGCAGATAGTGCACGCCGCGGCGTTGCATGGATGCACGAGCAGGGCTGCGGCCCGATCGAGGCCGTGATGAGCGACAACGCCAAGTGCTACACAGGCCATCTGTTCGCCCAGACGCTGCGCGAACTCGGCGCTCGCCACATCCGTATACCGCCCTACGCGCCGCGCTGGAACGGCAAGCTCGAAAGGTTCTTCGGCACCCTCGAAGACGAGTGGGCGCACGGCCGCGAATGGCCCAACAGCACGACCCGCGACCGCGCCCTGCAATCGTTCATCCGCTACTACAACCGCTACCGACCACACTCAGCCGCCAACGGCCGCGCACCCCTCACCCGCGTGCAGCAAGTCCGCGGGCAGGACAGCTAGTCGAGGAGCTCGTAGGCCGGCAGCGTGAGGAACTCCGGGAAGTCCTCGGAGAACGCGACGCGCTGGAAGATCGCGAGCGTCTCCTCCGGACGGCCTGCACGCCACGTCGCGTCTCCGACCTCGGCACGGATCTTCCCCAGTTCCTCGTCGAGGAGCTGGGCGACGAGGTCGCGCGTCACGGTCCGGCCGTCGGCGAGCTGCGCGCCGTGGCGGATCCACTGCCAGATCTGCGAGCGCGAGATCTCCGCGGTCGCGGCGTCCTCCATGAGGTTGTTGATGCCGGCGGCGCCGCGGCCTCCGAGCCAGAACGAGATGTACTGAAAGCCGACGCTGAGGTTGCCGCGCAGCCCCTCCTCGGTGATCTCGCCCGGCGTCGACGCCGCGTCGAGCAGGTCGCCGGCGGTGATCTGCTCGACGGAGACCGCGCGGTCGATCTGGTTCGGGGCCGCGCCCAGCGTGCCGTCGAAGGCCGCCATCGCGACCGGCACGACGTCGGGATGCGCGACCCAGGTGCCGTCGAACCCGAGGCCCGCCTCGCGCTCCTTGTCGGCCCGGACGGCGTCGATCGCGCGCTGGTTGGCCTCGGCGTCCGTGCGCGACGGGATGAGCGCGGCCATGCCGCCCATTGCGAACGCGCCGCGGGCGTGGCAGGTCTGCACGAGCCGGCGCGCGTAGGCCGACATGAACGGCACCGTCATCTTCACGTCGTTGCGGTCGGGGAGCACGAACTCCGGCCGGTCGCGGAAGCACTTGATCATCGAGAAGATGTAGTCCCAGCGTCCCGCGTTGAGCCCGTAGGAGTGGTCGCGCAGCTCGTAGAGGATCTCCTCCATCTGGAAGGCGGCCGGCAGCGTCTCGATCAGCACGGTCGCCCGGAACGTGCCGACCGGCAGGCCGAGCGCCTCCTGCGCGAAGACGAACACGTCGTTCCACAGCCTCGCCTCGAGGTGGTGCTCCATCTTCGGCAGGTAGAGGTACGGCCCCGAGCCGTGGTCGAGGAGCCGCCGCGCGCCGTGGAACGCGAACAGCCCGAAGTCGAGGAACGCGCCCGCGAACGGCTCGCCGTCGCCGAACGAGAGGTGCTTCTCGTCGAGGTGCCATCCGCGCGGTCGCACGAGCAGCGTCGCGGGACGCTCGCCGAGGGCGTAGTGGCGCCCCTCCGAGCTCTCGTACGTGATCGTTCCCTCGATCGCGTCGACGAGGTTCACGTGGCCCGACACCTGGTTGACCCAGGTCGGCGAGTTGGCGTCCTCGAAGTCGGCCATGAAGCCGCGCGCGCCGGAGTTCAGCGCGTTGATGACGAGCTTGCGGTCGGTCGGCCCGGTGATCTCGACGCGGCGATCGGCGTAGTCGGCGCGGGGCGGCGCGACCTGCCAGGCGCCGTCGCGGATCTCCTTCGTCTCGGGCAGGAAGTCGAGCGTCCCGCCCGCCTGCAGCGCCGCGTGGCGCTCGGTGCGCGCGGCGAGCAGCTCGCGCCGCCGCGGGCCGAAGCGGCCGTGCAGCTCCTCCAGGAACGCGAGCGCGTCGGCGCTCAGGATCTCGGTGCGCGAGCGCTCGTCGAGTCCTTCGGTGGTGGTCACGGTGGGCGTCATCGGCGCAGCTCCTCCAAGGAGTTCTCGTAGGCCCGGTCGAGGACCTGGATCGTGTGCAGGATCGGAAGCTCTCGGCCGCGCAGGCGCAGGTGCGTGTCGACCTGCGTCAGGCAGCCGATGTTGCCGCTCGCGACGAGGTCGGCGCCGGTGGCGAGCAGGTTGT
>JAUXSD010000163.1 GCA_030681525.1 Solirubrobacteraceae bacterium | reverse complement strand
TCGACGATCAGGATTTTCATCTTGCTCACCCCAGATGTTTTTCTACATGCGTATTGTGCGCGCAGTCACGGAACAGTTCACGAAGATTACAAACTTGTAATATTGCTGTCAGCTTTCGGTAAAGGATCTGAAGGCACAATGGTAACCGTCAAAAGGATGCAAGCGTCAAGCAGCAACACAATACATTCTGGCTGACATCTGTCAGTTTTCGGTTTTTTATTTGGAAATTAGGAGCCTTAACCATGAAACAGCAAACCATCAACAAAATGATCGTCACACTTGCCGTCTGTAGCATCGGCTTTTTATCCGCTTCCGCCATCGCCGGACAGGATGAATTTCAACGGCAGATGACGCAGAGTGTTCTGCAAGCCAAACAAAAACTGCAACAGGCAGAAGCTGCTAAAGGCACGGAACGCCAGAAGCTGATGAGCGAGCACATGCAAATGATGCGCGGCATGATGGAAAAAATGCAGGCCATGAAACCCAATGCCGGTATGAACATGCAGGAACATGAGGACTGGATCAACGAACACCAGAAACTTATGGGTGACATGATGGGGCAGATGATGGAAGAGCATCACATGATGATGGACATGGGCTGTATGTCTATGGGTTCTGGCGATATGCACAAACACTGACCGGGATGCTCGGCATAGAAAGTGAGCACAGTGTCACTTATGACACCTTGCTGGTATCTACCGATGGAACAGCCACAGTTTTTACTCATCACTAAATTAAATACGGAGATTTAACATGAAAAACTTAATTTCAAGCAGCTTGATTATTGCTCTATTAGCGGGCTCCGGCGTGGTTTTGGCGGGTGAACACCAAGCCGGCATTAATCACGCCGCGATGCAAGGCATGGAGCATAATGCTTCAGCCGCGCAGGCACACAAGGCGGAAGGTGTGGTGAACAGCGTCGACTTGCGGAACGGCAAGGTCAACATGACTCACGGCCCGGTCGAATCGCTGGGTTGGCCCGGTATGACCATGGATTTCGCGGTCAAGGACAAGGCGATCCTGAAGGGCATCAATCCCGGCCAGAAGGTG
>JAUXSD010000155.1 GCA_030681525.1 Solirubrobacteraceae bacterium | reverse complement strand
AGCCGGCCGACGAGCAGCACGAGGCGCTCGTCGGGCTGCGCGAAGCGGGCGCGCAGCTCGCCGAGGTCGGCGACGGGCTGCAGGTCGGCCGGATCGATCCCGTTCGGGATGACCGTGACCCGCGCCTCGTCGATCTCGTAGACGTCGGCGACGTGGCCGCGCATGTAGTGCGAGCAGGTGATGACGTGGTCGGCGCGGCGCGCCATCCAGGTCTCGATGCCGTGGATGTAGGACTGCGGATGCTTGTCGACCCAGCCCTGGTGGCGGCCGTACTCGGTCGCGTGGATCGTCGTGAGATAGGGGCAGCCCAGGCGCTCGGCCAGCGCGGCCGCCGCGCCGGCGACGAGCCAGTCGTGGCCGTGCACGAGGTCCGGGCGCAGCCGCTTGCCGAGCCGGCGGCCGGCCGCGTGCATGTGCGAGTTCATGCCCTCGACCCACGCCACGAACGCGTCGAGGTCGCGCGGCATCGGCGACTCGGCGACGCGGTGGATGTGCACGCCGCCGCGCAGCTCCTCGGCGACGTGGTCGCGAGCGCCACGCGTGAGGACGTGGACCTCGACGCCCCGCGCGGCGAGCGCCTCCGACAGCTTGTGGACATGGCGCGCCAGGCCGCCCGCCACGATCGGCGGGTACTCCCACGAGAGGATGAGGATGCGCTGGGTCACGGGTGCGGCCGGCCCGGAGGGCCCGCGGCGATCCTAGACCGTCGCCGGGTTGCGGCGCGGTCGGGGCTCGTGGCGGCACCGGTCGCGAAACCAACCATCTAGTCTCGCGTTGCACCAGGGATGCTCCGCCGCCTCCTTCCAGCCGCGCTGCTCGTCATCGTCGCCTGCGCGGTCGCGCTGGCGGTCGTCCTCAGCGGCGACGACCCGGTCGATCCGCGGGCCCCGAGCGCCACCGCGGCCGCGCTCGCGCAGACCGGCGACGGCCCCGCCGGCAGCGCGATCGTCGCGCTGCGCGACTGGCGCTACCGCGCCGACCCCGACGACCGCGGCCGCGATCGCGGCTGGGCGCGCGGGACGTGGCGCGGCCGCCCCGTGCAGGTTCCCCACTCGCCCAACGCGACCGCGTTCAGCGGAGCCGCGGGCCGGCGCGCCTACGCCGGCTCGGTCGGCTGGTACGCGCGCGAGATCGCGGTGCCGGTCGCGGGCCGCTACGCGCTGCGCTTCGAGTCCGCCCACCACCGCGCCGCGGTCTACGTCGACGGGGAGAACGTCCGCGAGCACGTCGGCGCCTACGAGCCATTCAGCGCTCGGGTCGCGCTCCAGGCCGGCCGCCACACGGTCGCCGTGCGCGTGGACTGGCGCGATCCCGAGCGCCAGGCCGACACCGGCTGGGCGCGCGCGTGGTTCAACTACGGCGGGCTGAACCGGCCGGTGACGCTCATGCGCCTCGGGCGCAGCGAGCTCGGCGCGCTGACCCTCCGCACGCGGGTCGAGGCGGGCGGCCGCCGCGCGCGGGTGGCGATCGGCGTTCGCGTGCGCAACCGCGGGCCATCGCGCACGCTCGACGTGCGCGGCGTCCTCTCGCGGGGCGGACAGCCGGTGCAGACCGTGAGCTTCGGTCCCGCCGGGATCGGCGGCGGCACCTCGCGCGCGCTGAGCGCGACGGTGACGATCGACGCCCCGCGGCTGTGGTCGCCCGACCGGCCCGCGCTCTACGACCTGCGCCTCGTCGTGCCCGGCGAGGCGACGCTCGAGCAGCGGATCGGGCTGCGCGAGATCGGCTGGGCGGACGGCCGGCTCGAGCTCAACGGCGCGCCGCTCGTGCTGCGCGGCGTCGCGCTGCCGCCCGACGTGCGCGGCCGCGGCGATGCGCTGACCGCCGCCGACGAGACGCGCATCGTGGCCGGTCTGCGCGCCGCGAGGGCCAACGCCACGCGCTCGCAGCTGCCGCTCTCGGAGAGCCTGCTCGCGCGGCTGGACGCGGCCGGCATCCTCGTCTGGCAGGAGGTCGGGCCGTGGGAGCCGGGCGGGCGCTGGCGCGCGGACACGCCCGCCAAGCTCGCCGCGGCGCGCGACCGCGTCCTGCGCGTCGCGGAGGCCGGCCAGGCGCACCCGTCGATCCTCGCGTGGACGCTCACCAACGAGGTCGCCGGAAACGGCCAGCCCGGCCAGCAGGAGTACATCCGCCAGACCGTGCCGCGCCTGCGCGAGCTCGATCCCACCCGGCCCGTGGCGGCGGACCTGTGGGGGAGCGTGCTGCCCAATCGGCCGGGGGTGTTCGCCACCTTGGACGCGATCGGCGTGACCGACTACGTCGGCTGGTACGAGGGCCTGGACCGCGATGCCGCCGGGCAGGCGGCGATGACGCGCGAGCGGCTGGAGAAGCAGCGCGGCCTGTATCCGGACAAGCCGCTCGTCGTCACCGAGCTCGGCGCCGCCGGCAGCACCCGCACCGCGGGCGCCGCGTTCGGCGGCACGGCCTTTCAGGCGGCCCTGCTCGGGCGGCGCCTGCGCGAGCTGCGCGCCACGCCGGGCCTCAGCGGGGCGATCGTCTGGAACCTGCGCGACTACGCGCTGCGCCCGGACTTCCGCGGCGGCTCGGTGCTCGACCTGCGGCCCGGCCTGAAGCTCACGCCGGGACTCAACGAGAAGGGCCTGTACGACTTCGGCGGGCGCCCGAAGCCCGCGCTCGCCGCTGTGCGCGCGGCGTTCGGCGAGCGCTAGCTCTGCGAGGAGCCCTCCGGCGCCACGTAGTTCGGGTCGGCGTGCAGGGACGCGCCGCTGGGCGAGAAGACGGTCGTGATGCCCTCGTCCCACTTGATCTCGTAGCGCGGGTTGGGGTCGCCGCGCAGCACCCTGACGATCACGCCGTGGCGGCCCGGGCGCATCGGCTGGCGCGCGGTGCGCCGGCGGCGGCCGGACTTCTCTGCGTAGACGCGATCTCCAACCTCGAAAGCCATGGGCACTTCTCCTCACGTCAAGAGCGGATGACGCGCAGCGCGGCGCTCCCCGCCGTCGCGCGCGTGTGACGGTGCAGATGGTAGTCGCACCCGGCGCCGTCGCGACGCCACCACGACCGTCGTGAAGCGGCCGACGCGCGCCCGCCCGCTCGAGACGCTCGGGCTCACGCCGCGTCGTGGCGAAACGCCTGCCGCGCGATCGCCGAGCCGCCGCGGGCTCGCTCGAGAAACCCGTACGTGCCCTCGTCGAGGAGCTCGCGCGCGGCTTGCGCGACCGCGTCGATCGCCGCCATCGCGAGCGTCCCGCCGGTCGAGATGCGTGCCACGCCGGCCGCGGCGAGCTCGCTCACCGGCGGCGCGCCGGGGACCGTGAGCACGTTGACGGGACGGCCGACCTCCGCCACCACGCGGCGGATGTCCTCGATGCGCGTCAGGCCCGGCGCGTAGAGCACGTCGGCGCCGGCCACGCCGTAGGCGCGCAGGCGGGCGATCGTGTCGTCGAGGTCGGGGTTGCCGCGGATGTGGTTCTCCGCCCGAGCGGTCAGGACGAGGTGGACCGGCCCGCGGTGCGCCGCCTCGGCGGCCGCGGCGATGCGCGCCGCCGCATGCTCCATGCAGTACATCGGGCCGTCCGGGTCGCCCGTGTAGTCCTCGATGGAGCAGCC
>JAUXSD010000091.1 GCA_030681525.1 Solirubrobacteraceae bacterium | reverse complement strand
GCGCATCACGATCGCCACGCGCGGCTGCAATTCCATCAGCCGTTTGGTCGCGGAAATGGCCTGATGGCGGAACATGCCTTCCAGATAGCGGCCGATCAGGATCACGAAAATCAGGTTGGTGACGGTGTCGAAATACACCTCGCCGGTCTGGCTGGCGCCAACCGTGACATACAGCGAATAGGCATAGGTGACGGAGAGGCCGATGGCGATCGGCAGATCCATGGTCAGGCGGCCGCCGCGCAGCCCGCCGAATGCGCCGCGATAGAACGGATAGCCCGCATACAGCAAAGTCGGCGTGGCCAATGCCAGGCCGATCCAGTGGAAGAAATCGCGGAACTCATCCTGGCTCGCGCCGCTATACAGCGCGATCGAGACCCATAGCATGTTCATCATCGCAAAGCCGGCGAAGAACAACCGGTAGAGCATCGCACGGTTGGCTTTCTTGATGATGCCTTCGGCGCTTTCCGGATCGTAGGGCACGGCGGCGTAACCGATTTTTGCCAGCGTCGTATCCTGCAGTAACGTGCGCACCTCGACCAGTAATGCGCCATCGGTGTTCACCGTGCCGGCGGAAACCTGTGCGCCGATTGATTTGCTCACTGGCGCGGATTCGCCGCTCAGCATGGATTCGTCCACCGAGCTATGTCCCTAGATCACGATGCCGTCCACCGGCACCTTATAGCCGGGCTTGATCAGCACCCGGTCGCCGGGTTTTACGCCGCGTATCGGCGTCATCTGTTCCTGCCCATCGCGCATTACGGTCGCCACACGCGGCTGCAATTCCATCAGGCGGTTGGTGGCGGAAACCGCCTGATGACGAAACATCCCTTCCAGATAACGGCCGATCAGAATCACAAAAATCAGATTGGTGACCGTATCGAAATAGACTTCGCCGGCCATGTTGTCGGTGAGCGTGATATAGAGCGAATAGGCATAGGTCACGCCCAAGCCGATGGTGATCGGCAGATCCATGGTCATGCGGCCGCCGCGCAGCCCGCCGAAGGCGCCGCGATAGAACGGATAACCTGCATACAGCAGGGTCGGAGTGGCCAGCGCAAGGCCGATCCAGTGAAAGAAACCGCGAAACTCGCCCTGATTCGCACCGCTGTATAGCGCGACGGAAATCCACAGCATGTTCATCAT
>JAUXSD010000147.1 GCA_030681525.1 Solirubrobacteraceae bacterium | reverse complement strand
CGAGGTCGAAGCCTTCGAGCGGATCCTCCTCAGCGGTCATGGTCTCGGTTCCTGTCGCGGTGTGCCTCGACGGCGGCCTGATCGCCCGCCTGCAGCAGTACCCCGACCTGGACTCGAACCAGGGACCTGCGGATTAGAAGTCCGCTGCTCTATCCAGCTGAGCTACCGGGGCACGCGCCGGACGACGGCCGGCGATCGGGATGGCCGGATTCGAACCGACGACCCCCGCGTCCCAAACGCGGTGCTCTACCAGGCTGAGCTACATCCCGTTGCGCGGTGAACGGTAGGGCCTGCGGCTCCCCGGCGCACGGATCGGTCCCGGCGCGGTCACGCGGCGGCGTCCACCGGCGCTGGACGCGCCCCTCCACCGTTCGTCCAACGGCAGCCCGCGATCGGCGCCCGCGCGCCACTCCGCGCCGATCAGGGCAGCGTGGGTCGTCTTCTCCGCCTCCTGTCCTGCACCCTCGCGGCGTTCGCCGCGCTGGCGCTCGGGACCGGGTCGCCGGCGATGGCGGCCGCGGGCTGCGCGGACGCCACATTGAGGCCTACCAACGAGAACCTCGAGCGCATCCGCGCCGCCACGCTCTGCCTGCTCAACGCCGAGCGCGCCGACCGCCGCCTGCCCGCACTGCGCGACAACGAGCGCCTCACCCGGGCCGCCGAGGCGTACAGCGCGAAGATGGTCCGCCGGCGCTTCTTCGCGCACGTCTGCCCCGAGGGCAGCACGCTCAAGAGCCGCATCCGCGCCGCGAAGTACCTCAACAAGTCCGTCCGCGACTACTCGCTCGGCGAGAACCTCGCCTGGGGTTCGGGCTCGCTCTCGACGCCGAAGTCGATCGTCCGCGGATGGATGCGCTCCTCCGCGCACCGCCACGCGATCCTCGACGAGCGCTTCGAGGACGTCGGCGTCGGCGTCGCGCCGGGCGCCCCGCGCAAGGTCCGCGGCCGGGCGGCCACCTACACGGCCGAGTTCGGCTACCGCATCACGCGCACGTAGGCCCCGACACGGGGCCATCGGGCGCGGCCTACTAGTCTCAGCGCCGATGGCCCGCGTCGAGCCGCTCCACGCCCTGCACTACGACCCCGCCGTCGCGGGCCCGCTGCAGGATCTCGCGGCGCCCCCCTACGACGTCATCGATCCCGAGCAGCGTGCCGAGCTGGCCGCCCGCTCGCCGCACAACGCCGTGCTCATCGACCTGCCCCAGGACCCCGACGGCGGCGACCGCTACGCGCACGCCGCCGCGCTCGTCGAGCAGTGGCGCGCCGAGGGCGCGCTGGTGCAGGACGACGAGCCCGCGCTGTGGGCCATCGTGCAGGACTACACGGGACCCGACGGGCGCACGCTGACGCGCAACGGGTTCTTCGCGCGCGTGCGCGTCGAGGACTACGGCCCCGGCACGATCCGCCCCCACGAGCGCACGCATCCGGGACCGAAGGAGGATCGCCTGCGGCTCACGCGCGCCACACGCGCCAACCTCTCCCCGATCTTCTCGCTGTACTCCGACCCCGAGCTGACCGCCTGGCGCGCGCTCGAGCCGGCCACGCGGTCCGGCGCGCCGTTCGGCGAGGTCACCGAGGCCGACGGCACCCGCAACCGCCTGTGGCGCGTCGCCGACCCCGCCACGATCGCCACCGTGCAGGCCGCGATGGCCGACGCCGAGCTGCTCATCGCCGACGGCCACCATCGCTACGAGACCGCGCGCGTCTACGCCGACGAGATCGGCGGCGAGGGCGCGCACCGCTACGTCCTCATGTGCCTCGTCGCCCTCCAGGACGAGGGCCTCACGGTGTTTCCGACGCATCGCCTCGTGACCGATCTGAAGGGCGACGACGAGAAGATCGAGGCGCTCACGGCAACCCTGCGCGACACCTTCGAGATCGAGCTGCTCGAGTCGCCGGACGATCTCGTACCGCCCGGCGAGGGCGACGGCACGATCCAGATGGGCTACATGGACAGCCACTTCAAGCGCCCGTTTCGCCTGACCCTGAAGGACCAGGCGATCGCCGACGAGGCGCTGGCCGACATGCCCGAGCCATACCGGCGGCTGGACACCGCGGTGCTCGAGGCGCTCGTGCTGACCGGGCCGCTGGGCCTCAGCGAGGACGACATCTCCCACCTCAACGGCCTGGGCTACGCGCGCTCGTTTCATGAGGCGCGCGAGCTCGTCGACTCGGGCGCCTTCGATGCGGGCTTCTACCTTCGCGGGATCCCGGTCTCGCAGATCCAGGAGATCGCCGCCGCGGGCGTCAACATGCCGCCGAAGTCCACGTACTTCTTCCCGAAAGTACCGACCGGTTTGCTCTTCAACCCGCTGAGCGACCCGGAGTAGCATCTTGTCCATGAACGCGTCGGCCCAGCGGATCAGCGGTTTTCGTCACGTCGTCAAGGTTCGCCAGCACCGCCTGAACTGCGACGAGCCGGTCGATCAGGGCGGCGACGACGCGGCCCCCTCGCCGCAGGAGCTGCTGGCGGCCAGCCTCGCGTCCTGCACGGCCGTGACGATGGAGATGTACGCCGACCGCAAGGGCTGGGATCTCGGTCCCGTCGAGGTCGAGTGCGAGTACACGCCCGCCGAGCGCGGCTGCCCGACGAAGTTCACGCTCACGCTGCGGTTGCCGTCGGTCCTCACCGACGAGCAGGTCCAGCGGCTGAAGGTGATCGCCACGAAGTGCCCGGTGCACCGCACGCTCGACGGCGAGGTCATGTTCGACGAGCGTGTCGAGCGCACCCAGCTCGCTGCCTGACGCACTGCGCGAGGTCCTCCTGGACCCTGTCGCGGTGACCTCCGTGGAGGTCCACGGACGAACGAAGGCCGGGGTGCTCGTGCCGCTCTACGAGCAGGAGGGGGCGCTGCACGCGATCTTCACCCGCCGCCACAGCAAGCTGCGCAGCCACGCCGGCGAGATCTCCTTCCCCGGCGGGCGGCGCGACAAGGCCGACGCCGACCTGCTGAGCACCGCGCTGCGCGAGGCCGAGGAGGAGATCGGCCTGCCGCGCGACGACGTCCACGTCCTCGGCGCGCTCTGCCCCACGCCCACGGTGGCGACGAACTTCGGCGTCTACCCGTTCGTCGGGCTGATCGAGCCCGGCCGCGAATGGACGCTGTCGCCGCGCGAGGTCGACGAGGTGCTCGAGCTGCGCCTCTGCGATCTGCGCGCCGCCGGCAACCGCCGGCGCCTGCTGCACCGCGGCATCCCGTTTCGCAGCGTCGTATACGACGTCAGCGAGGCGGCGGTCATCTGGGGTGCGACGGCGCGGATCGTCGCCGACCTGCTGGCCCGCGTCGATCCGCGCCTGGACGGCGGGAGCGGGTAGGCGCACCGCGATGAGCCGCGAGGACCTGCTTCGCAGCCTGCGCTCCAGCATCGCCGACGAGCGGGTGCTCGCGGCGGTCGCCGAGGTTCCGCGCGAGCTGTTCGTGTCCCCCTCGCTCGAGCGGTTCGCCTACGTCGACCGGCCGCTGCCGATCGGCGGCGGCCAGACGATCTCGCAGCCGACGCTCGTCGCGCGCATGTGCGAGCTGCTCGAGCTGACGAGTGACGACGTCGTGCTCGACGTCGGCAGCGGCTCGGGCTATCACGCGGCGATGCTGTCGCGGCTGTGCCGCCAGGTCTACGGCGTCGA
>JAUXSD010000135.1 GCA_030681525.1 Solirubrobacteraceae bacterium | reverse complement strand
TGCCGGCGCGCTCGCCCGCGGCGCCGGCGCCGCGCGGGCGCCGGCCAGCTCGATGCGCAGCGGTCCGACGACGAGCGCGCCGCCGCGGACGACCGCCGGATCGCCCACGGCGAGGTCGCCGCGCACCAGCCCGGCAACGAGGATCGAGAGCGGCCCGAGCGGTGACCGGGCGGGCGCCAGCAGCACGCGCCGCTCGCCCAGGCGCACGTAGCCGCCCGGCCCGAAGGCCAGCTCGACCGCCCCGCCGGCGGTGGCGCCCGCCGCGGCGCGCAGCACCCGACGGGCGCCCGGGCCGACCACGACCGCCCGCGCCGAGCGCCGCACGGGGGCGGCGGTTGTGGTCACGGCGCGCTCACGCGGCGGCGCCGTCGAGCTCGGCGGCGAGCGCGATCGCGGCGGCCTGGAAGGGCTCGATCGGCTGGTGCGCGACGCCCGCGCCGATCTGGCCGACGCCGTCGGACACGTGCAGCACGCCGGTGGTGATCTGCGGGGCGATCCCCAGCTCGCACACCAGCCGCGAGTCGATGCCGACGGGCGTGGGGGCGGAGTCCATCGACGGGATCGTGAAGCGCGTGGACCGCCCGGTGCAGATCTCCCGCATGCGCTCCGTGCGCGCGATCGCGTCCGCGGCGTCGCCGCCGAAGAACGCCGCCACGGCGGGTGCCGCGCCGACGGCCATGCCGCCCAGCCCGACGCACTCGATCACCGCCGAGTCGCCGATGTCCTTGGCCTTGTCGGCCTCCTCGTAGCCCTCGCGCAGCAGCGCGTCGGAGACCGGCGGCGAGTCGGCGGTGAACCAGCGCCCCGGCATCGACGAGAGCTGCACCCCGACGTCCGTGCCGTTGCGCGAGATGAGCGACACGACGCTGGCCCCCGGCACGCCCGAGCCGGCCAGCAGCGTGCACTTCGAGGCGCCCATCGTGAGGCTGAGGAAGAAGTGCCAGTTCGTCGACAGAAAGCGCGCGGCCTGCTCGCCGCCGAGCGCCGCGAACCCGGGCAGCAGGTCGCGGATGAGCAGGTTGCCGGTCGCCTGGCTGCGCATGTGCAGCTCGTCGCCCTGGTGCAAACCCTGGGCGGCGAGCTTGAAGATCTCGATCGGTCCCTGGCGGTCGATGAGCTTGCCCATGAGCGGGCCGAGGTCGTCGCGGAAGAAGCGCAGGCGCTCGATCGCCTCGTCGGCGTCGGTGCCGAACCACAGCGTCTTGCCGGAACCCTCGTTGAACGTCGAGTAGGCCCGCGCTCCGGAGTTCTCGTCCTCGACGACCCAGACCGGCATCGACGGCGAGCAGACGCCGGTCATCGCGCCCACGTGGTTGTGCTCGTTGCCGGACGCGAGGCCGATCACGCCCTCCTCGATCATCGCCCGGGCGCGATCGCGATCGTCCGCCCAGCCCTCGAACAGGCAGGCGGCGACGAGCGCGCGGCGCTGCGGGTCGGCGAGCCGGTGCGGCTCGATCGGCGGGCCCGAGTGGATGAGCGTGCGGCCCTCGGCCAGCACCGGCAGGACGTCGCGCGCCGTGGCGATCCCGACGGCCTTCGGCGACGTCGCCTCCATCCGCTCGACGACCTGCGCGTTGGCCCGCGCGACCGTGGCGCCGTGGGCGCCCCACAGGCGCTCGAGCGCGCGGACGGCCTCGGGGTCGCCGGACGCCGGCGGGCGCCAGTCGACGTCGACGACCGGCGTGTCCTGATCGCGGATCGCGTCGCCGAACGCGAGCAGCCCGATGTTGACGACCTCCACCTTTTGCAGCACCGCCTGATCAAGGCTCACAACGTCCTCCGATTTTCGGGTTCTCTAGGGTCCCGCCGATGTCCGACGTCAACGCTCTGGCGGCCGCGATCCGCGACCTGCCCGCCCTGCACGCCAAGCGCGACCTGCAGATCGTGCGCTGTCTCGGGCCCGTCGGCGACGGCGACGACGGCGCGCTGATCGCCCACGGCGACGAGTGGATCGTGCTGTGCGGCGAGGCGATCCTGCCCTCGTTCGTCGCCGCGCAGCCGCGCGCCGCGGGCGCCTCGGCGGTCGTGACGAACGTCTCCGACGTCCGCGCCATGGGCGGCCGCCCGCTGGCGATCCTCGACATGCTGGTCAGCCCCGACGAGGCTCATGCCGCCGAGGTGCTCGAGGGCCTCGCCTGGGCGGCGGACCTGCTCGGCGTGGAGGTGGTGGGCGGGCACCTGACGATCGGCGGCCCGGCGTCGCTGTCGGCCACGTGCACGGGCATCGCGCGCCGGCCGCTGCGGGCCACCGGGGCGCGGCCGGGCGATGTCCTGCTCGCCGCGTTCTGCCTCGAGGGCCGGTACATGAGCGACGAGCACGACTTCTTCACGTCGCTGCGCGACCGCGCGCCCGAGCGGCTGCGCACCGACGGAGACGCGCTCACCGAGGTCGCGGAGGCGGGTCTGTGCCACGCGGCGCGCGACGTCTCGATGCCGGGGGCGGCCGGCTCGCTGCTGCAGCTGCTCGAGGCGGCGGGGTGCGGCGCCGTGCTCGACGTCGACCGCGTCCCGCGGCCCGAAGGGGTCTCGACCGAGCGCTGGCTGAAGACCTTCCCGAGCTTCGGCTTCCTGCTCGCCGCGGCGCCCGAGCACGCCGACGCCGCGGGCGACGTGTTCACGCGGCGCGGGTTGGCCTGCGCGGCCTGCGGCGACTTCGAGGCTTCGCGCAGGCTCGACCTGCAGTCCGGCGCCGAGCGGGCGACGGTCTGGGACCTCGACATCGCCCCGCTCACCGGCCTGGGTCGGGGGGGCTGAGCTCGATCGCCATCGGCTGGTGCTCGACGCCGAGCATCGGCGCCGATTCGCCGTCGCGGTGCCAGTCGAGGCGCTCGAAGAACGGCACGTTGGGCAACTGGACCTGCGCCACCATCAGCCGGCCGCCGCGCTCGCCGGCGGTGCGCACGGCGAAGCGCACGAGCATCGCGCCGAGGCGCAGCGCGCGCTCGGTCGGCAGGACCGCGAGGCGGTCGCCCTTCCAGAGGCCGTCACCGTCGAGCGGATACAGGCGCACCGCGCCGACGATGTCCTCACCGGTGAGGCCGACGGCGTGCAGCGTCGCCGGGTCGTCGTCGCGCGCGTCGCGGTCGTCGAGCTCGAAGAGCCCCTGGGCCGCGACGAACACGCTGCGCCGGATCGTGAAATGCGCCGCCAACTCCTCCGGGTCGCGCGCCAGCGCGCAGACCGGGACGAGGCGGTGCTCAGGAAGCCTGGACGGTGCCGAGCTGGAAATGGCCACCGTTGTCCTCCTTCTCGAAGACGCGCTCCCAGGCCGACAGGCCCGAGCAGGCCTGGCAGCGCGCGCAACCCGCCGCGGCCTCGGAATGGTCCAGGCCGGACTCGGCGAGCATCGCGGACACGCTGCGGTAGATGCCGGCGACGTAGTCGGGGTCGGGGGTGGGGGTGTCCTCCAGCAGCGTGCCCGGCACGGGCCGGATCGGCACGACGAATGGGTAGACGCCCATCTCGATCGCGCGGCGGCAACCCTCCTCGATGAGCTCGCGGCGCTCGCCCATGCCGAGGATCACGTACGTCGTCACGCGGCCGCGGCCGAAGACCTCGACGGCCTTCTCCCACGTGCGGAAGTAGCCCTCGACGCCGCACTGCGCCTTGCCGGCCGCGACACGCGCCAGCACGTCGGGATCGAACGTCTCGATGTGGATGCCGACGGCGTCGACGCCCGCCCGGTGCACGTCCTCGATGACCGAGAGCTGGTCGGGCGGCTCGAACTGCACCTGCACGGGCATGCCGCAGGCGTCCTTGATCGCCGCCGCGCAGCGCGAGATGTACAGCGCGCCGCGGTCGCGGCGGTTGATCGAGCCGGTCGTCAGCGTCGCGTCGACGGCGCCGTCGAGCTCGTGCGCCGCGCTGCACACCTCGGCGAGCTGCGCCGGCGTCTTGACCGGGATCGTCTGCTCGCCGCGGGTGAGCTCGATGCCGCAGAAGCCGCACTGCTCGTGCGTGCCCCAGTAGATGCACTTCTGCACGACGGTCGAGGCGATCGAGTCCAGATGCAGCAGCGCGATCTTCCAGTACGGGATCCCGTCCGCCGTCTGCATGTCGTAGATCTTCGGGCGCCGCGGCAGCCCGACGACGCCGACGAGCTCCTCCTCGCGAAACAGCGTGGGCTTCGCGCCGTCGAGGTGCAGCGTGTACGGCGAGCCGCCGACGTACTCGGCGTGCTGGGGCACCGTCAGCGGCAGCCCGCGCACGTACATGAACAGCGCGTCCGACGGGCCGGCGCCGCCGCGGCGGCCCAGCGTGCCGTCGCCGCCGACGACGCGCACGCCGAAGGACTGCAGCTCGACGAGCAGGCGCCGGTCGTCGAGCGACAGCGGCGGCCGGTCGGTGACGGCGGGCTCACCCACGGTTGTCGTACAGGTTCTCGAAGTTGCGCCAGAAGACGTTGTCCTTGAGCTCCTGGGAGATGTTGCGCACGCCGTTGAGCTTCCAGTACTCCGAGTCGAAGTCCGACCACGGCTCGTCGGAGCCGAAGAAGACGCGGTCGCCGCCGACGCCGCGGCGCTCGATCTCGGTCAGCAGCCAGCGCGCGCCGAAGCCGACGGCCCACGACGTGTCCGTGTAGACCTTGAAGCCCTGCTCGCACCAGTCGAGGAACTTCGGCACGAGCTTGATGTGGCCCGAGACGCCGCCGCCCATGTGGACGAGATAGATCTTGCAGCGCTTGCCGTACTTCTCGACGAGCGGGACGAAGTTCGAGAAGTCCGAGTTGCCGCCCGGGCTCGTGTGGAAGTGGAAGACGAGGTCGTGCTTCTCGCAGACGTCGAAGCACTCGTCGGCGATCGCCTGCGTCTCCTCGTCCCACGTGTTCGGGTCGGGGTTGCCGCCGAGCAGGAACGTCGTCTTCAGCGCGACGACGGGGGACTCCGCGGCGTGCTTGAGCGCCTTGCGCGTCATCTCGGCGTTGCGCGGAAGGAACGAGACCCAGATCGCGCCGAGGATGCGGTCCGTGCTCCCGGCCGCGTCGAGCACGACCTCGTTGAGGTCGAACGACAGCTCGTGGATCGGCACGCCGTAGTTCGACATGACGAGCGCGCGCTCGATCTTGAACTCGTCCATGTGGTTCTTGATGAAGGCCTTCGTGTCCTTGTAGTCGTAGACCGTCGGCTTGACCGGGTGCTCGAGGTCGTAGAACTTCCACGGCGGGATCTCGCCGATGTGGCAGTGCGCGTCGATGATCTTCTTCGGGTGGGTCGTCACGGCAGGTCACCTCCGAAGGAGGTCCGGGCCTGCTGCACGCGCGCCTCCCATTCGTCTTGACGGTCGAACTTCTGGGTCTGCAGCAGCGGAGGCTTGTCCAGCAGCCAGGCCCCGTCGTGGGGGTCGAGCTGGACGACCTCGAGCTCCCAGGACGGGTGGGTGCCGTCGAGCGGCAGCTCCGTGCTCGTATGCAGTGCGCGCCCGCTGCGGACGTGCATCTCCAGGCGCTGAGCGCCGAGCGGCGTCACGTCGTCGAACAACGTGACCCACTCGGCACCGGTGCGCTTGGCCTCCTCGAGCCGCTGCGCGGCGATCTGCTTGCCCTGCTCCCGCGTGATCTCGCGGTGGCGGGTGCAGAACGCCGCATCGCGCAGCCCTTCGCGGTTCATGAGCTGGGCCATCGACGGAGCGGTGCGGGAGATCACCGCGTCCGCGAGGTCGCGGCGCTCGTGCCATGCCAGCACGAGGTCGTCCTCGCTGTGGACGTCGGCGAGCTCCTCGGCGATCCCTCTGATGACCGCCACGTACTCCTGGTAGAGCGTCGCGTTGAGCATGACGGTGGGGTAGATGTGCCCCTCCGCCCGGCGCCACGCGGCCACCGCTGCGTCCCGGTCCAGCACGAGCATCGCCCTAGACGGTCCAGGTGTTGAGCTGGAACGCCTTGTCGCGCCACGCGGTGAGGGCGGCGTCGAGCACGTCGAGCGGATGGAACGGCTTGACGCCTGGCATGAAGTTCGCCTCCGGGAATCCGTACAGGGCGCCGGCGGCGAACCGGCACGCGTAGACGTTGCCGCCCTCCTCGATGAACTTGCCGATCTGGTTGTTGATCGCCATGTGGCCCGGGAAGGCTTCGTCGCCGACCTTCGGGAAGCCGCGAGTACCCGAGGCCATCAGGATGCCGGGGCCGTACAGGATCAGGTTGGTCTGAAATCCCTTGCGCAGGACGCGCGTCGTGGTGAGCAGGTTCACGAGGCCCACCGAACCCTCGTAGGGCACCGTGTGCATGAACGTGTACGCCGACTGTCCAGGCTCGGCCTGGATGTCCTCGAAGAGCTTCTCGCTGGTGTTGAACAGCTCGGTTCCGGCGTCCGTCAAGTTGTCGGCCATGCGTCCCTCCTGGGTATAGCCGGCTGTCACGCCGGCCGGGTTCCGCAGCCGGAACCCATATCGGATTGTGTACGCATTCCTAGCGCGACACGTCCCGCGCGTCAAGTCGAAACCATGATTCGCACGCTTGGGCCCTAATGTTTCGGGGGCGTTACGGCCGTGTTGCATGACGCCGACGGATGTGTACTATCCGACACGTCGTGTCATCCAGCCCCGATCACATCCTCGAAGGCGGCTCGCCCGAGCGCAAGATCGCACCGCTCTCGCTGCCGGACATCGAGCGGACCGTCTCGGCGCTCGGCGCGAAGCTCGCGATGGCCCGCGCCGAGCGCGGCTGGTCGCTGGCCGAGCTGGCCCGCCGGGCGGGCGTGTCGACGGCGTCCGTGCACAAGATCGAGAAGAGCGGCATGACCCCGACGATCGCGACGCTCATGAAGGTCGCGGCGGCGCTCGGCACGAGCGTGAGCTTCTTCATCGACGAGGACGTCGCGGTGCCGGCGGCGATCGTCGTTCGCGGCGACGAGCGCGCGCGGCTGTACACCTCGAAGAGCGGGATCGCGCTCGACAACGTCTCCGGCCGCTACGGCCGCTACCGCCTGGCGGGCGCCGAGGCCGTCGTCGAGCCGCTGGCCGACAGCGGGCCCGACCCGATGCGCCACCCCGGCGAGGAGCTCGTCTACCTGCTCGACGGCGCGCTGCGCTTCACGGTCGACGGCAAGCCGATCGACCTCGCGGCCGGCGACTCGATCCACTTTCGAACCGACCGGCCGCACACGTGGCAAAACCCGACCGAGCGCTCGGCGCGCGCGCTCTGGTTCATGGTGAGGGGAGTGGATTGAGGACATGAGGATCGTGATCGCCGTCGGCGGCAACGCCCTGCTCAAGGAGAACCAGCGCGGCACCTGGGCCGACCAGCTCGACAGCGCTCGGCCGGTGACCGAGGCCGTCGTGGCGCTGCGCCGCGACGGCCATCAGGTCGTGCTGACCCACGGCAACGGCCCGCAGGTCGGCACGCTCATGCTCCAGCACGCGATGGGCGAGCCGCAGGTCCCCGGCCTGCCGCTGCACGCGCTCGGCGCGATGACGCAGGGCGAGCTGGGCTACCTGCTGCAGACGAGCATCGCGGAGATCGATCCCACCGCCCAGACCGCGACGATCCTGACCCGCGTGCGCGTCGACGACGACGACCCGGCGTTCGACAACCCGACCAAGCCGGTCGGCCCGTTCTACTCCGAGGAGGACGCCAAGCGGCTCTCCCGCGAGCGCGGCTGGACCGTCGGCGAGGACTCCGGGCGCGGCTGGCGCTGCATGGTGGCCAGCCCCAAGCCCGTCGAGATCCTCGAGCTCGAGGCGATCCGGGTGCTCGCCGAGAGCGGCGAGATCGTCATCGCCGGCGGCGGCGGAGGCATCCCCGTCAGCACCCGCGGCGGCACGCTGTCGGGCATGGCGGCGGTCATCGACAAGGACCGCTCCTCGGCCGAGCTCGGCATCGCCTTGGGCTTTGACATCCTCGTGCTGCTGACCGCCGTCCCGCGGGTCGTCGAGGACTTCGGCACGCGCTGGGAGCGCCCGCTGTTTCACATGAGCGCGTCCGAGACGCAACGGCGGCTGCAGGCCGGCGAGTTTCCGCCCGGCAGCATGGGCCCGAAGGTCGAGTCCGCCCACCGCTTCGCGACCGGCGGCGGGCGCGCCGCGATCATCACCGATCCCGCATCGCTGCTGGCCGCGATCCGCGGCGAGGACGGCACCTGGATCGAGGCCGAGCAGGAGGCCGCGCTGCTGTGAGCTGGCATGTGAAGGTCATCGCCAACCGCTACGCGGACAGCGTCAAGCTCATGGGCATCGCCCGCGGCCTGCGTAGCCGCGACGGCGTCGCCGGCTGCGAGATGGGCATGGGCACCGCCGCCAACCTCGAGGCGCTCGAGGCCCGCGGCGTCGAGGTGTCCGGCGCCGGCCCGTCGGATCTCATCGTCGCGGTCGACGCCGAGGGCGAGGACGTCGCCCAGGACACGCTGAAGGCCGCCGAGGAGGAGCTCTCCAGCGGCGGCGCCGCCTCGGGAGCCTCGGCCGGAGGCCAGGCCGACCGCGAGCCGCCGCGCTCGCTGGTCTCCGCGCGGCGCCGGCTGTCGGATCCGAACCTCGCGCTCATCTCGGTCGCCGGCGAGTACGCGACGCTCGAGGCGCATCGCGCGCTGAGCGCCGGGATGCACGTCCTTCTCTTCTCCGACCACGTCTCGCTCGAGGACGAGCTCGAGCTCAAGCAGCGCGGCCAGGAGCTCGGGCTGCTCGTCATGGGCCCGGGCTGCGGCACCGCGATGCTCGGCAACGTCGGGCTCGGCTTCGCCAACGTCGTCACCTCGGGCCCGGTCGGCATCGTCGCCGCCGCGGGCACCGGCGCGCAGGAGTCCGCCTGCCTGCTCGACGACGCCGGCGTCGGCGTCTCGCAGATCGTCGGCGTCGGCGGCCGCGATCTGTCGGCCGACATCGGCGGGATCATGTTCCGCCAGGCGATGCACCTGCTCGCCGCCGACGACGAGACCGAGACGCTGCTGCTCGTCTCCAAGCCGCCGGCCCCGGAGGTCGTCGCGTCGCTGGCCGGCGACCTGCCCGCTGGCAAGCGCGTCGTCGCCGCCTTCGTCGGCTGGGAGGGCAACGGCGACGAGGCCCCCTTCGAGATCCACGACACGCTCGAGGCGGCGGCGCGTGCCGCGGCCGGCACCGAGCCCGAGGATCTCTCCGAGCTGGAAGAGGCCGTCGACGCCGCGCGCGAGCGCTCCGCCGGGCGGCGCCTGCTCGGCCTGTTCTCCGGCGGCTCGCTGGCGCACGAGGCGGTCACGCTGCTCGAGCCCGAGCTCGGCCCGCTGGAGGGCAACGTCGGCCACGGTTCCGACGAGCGCAACGGCGGCCATGCCGTGCTCGACCTCGGCGAGGAGGAGTACACGCAGGGCCGCCCGCACCCGATGGTCGACCTCGACGTGCGGCTGGGCTTCCTCGAGGAGGCGGCGGCGGACGAGAACGTCGGCTGCGTCCTGCTCGACGTCGTGCTCGGCCACGGCGGCCACAGCGATCCCGCCTCCGGCCTGTCGGAGGCGATCAGCGCCGTGGCGAAGGACGCGGTCGTACTCGCCCGCGTCTGCGGCACGACCGGGGACCCGCAGGACGCCGGCCGTCAGACGAAGATCCTGCGCGACGCCGGCGCGATCGTCGCGCCGTCGAACGCCGCCGCCACACGCCTGGCGCTGCGGGCGATCGCCCCGGCCGAGGTCGCGGCATGAGGGTGGCGATGCTCACGTACTCGGTCAAGCCGCGCGGCGGCGTCGAGCACGCGCTCGCCGTCGCCGAGGCGCTGGCCGGCCGCGGCCAAGAGGTCTGCGCGGCGGCGCTGGCCCAGCCCGGCGAGGCGTTCTTCCGCGCGCCGGCCGGCGGGGTGGCGACGCATCTCGTCGAGCACGTGCCGACCGAGCCGGTGTTCGACGAGCGGATCCTGGCGATGGTCGCCGCCTACCGCGAGGGGCTGCGCCCGCTGCTGGCCGGCGGCGCCTTCGACATCGTCCACGCCCAGGACTGCATCTCGGCCAACGCGGCGCTCGACCTGCGCGACGAGGGCGTCATCGACCACGTCGTGCGCACGGTCCACCACGTCGACGACTTCATCTCGCCGTCGCTCATCGCCTGCCAGGACCGGTCGATCCTCATGCCCGACCTCGTGCTCTGCGTGTCGCAGCCGTGGATCGAGCGGCTGGCCGACGAGTTCGGCGTCGACGCCCGGCTCGTGCGAAACGGCGTCGACCGCGACCGCTTCCGGGCGCCGCGCGACGCCGCCGAGCGCGCGGCCGACCGCGCCGCGCTGGGGCTTGGCGACCGCCTGACCGTGCTCACCGTCGGCGGCATCGAGCCGCGCAAGGGATCGCTCACGCTGCTGGAGGGCTTCGCGAAGCTGCGCGCCGAGGCGCCCGAGCGCGACCCGCTGCTGCTCGTCGTCGGCGGCGCGACGCTGTTCGACTACCGCGACGAGATCGACCGCTTCGCGGAGCGGGCCCGGGCGCTCGGCGTCAGCGAGCACGTGCGCGTCGTCGGCACCGTGACGCCCGCCGAGCTCGAGCGCCACTACCGCGCGGCCGACGTCTTCGCCTTCCCGTCGACGAAGGAGGGCTTCGGGCTCGTCGCACTCGAGGCGCTCGCCGCCGGGCTGCCGGTCGTCGCGTCGGAGATCGACGTCTTTCTCACCTTCCTGTCCCACGGGGAAAGCGCGCTGCTGTCGCCCCCCGGCGACGGCAGCGCGTTGGGCAGCTCGCTCGTCGGGCTCGCGCGTGACCCGGCGCTGCGTGCGCGTCTCGTCGCGGGCGGCCGCGAGGTCGTCGACGCCTACGGCTGGGATGTCGCGGCGGTCGCGCACGAGGACGCCTACCGCTCGTTTCAGGCCGACCCGATGCTCGGAGCGCTGTCGTCATGAGCGAGCCACGCCACGTCGAGGCGCGCTGGCAGGGTGGGCTGTCGGCCACCGTTACGGCGCGCGACCACGAGCTGACCGCCGACGAGCCCGAGACGTACGGCGGCGGCAACCAGGGCATGATGCCGACCGAGCTGTTCTTCGCGGGCCTGGCGAGCTGCTTCTGCCTCGCGGTCGCCCACGTCGCGGCCAAGCGCGACATCGAGCTGCCGGGCCTGCGGGTCACCGTCGACGCCGAGCGCGTCGGCAAGGAGCTGCGCTACAGCCGCCTGCGCGTGGAGGTCGCGGCGGCCTCGGGCGAGCACGACCTGGCCGCCCTCGTCACCCGCGCCAAGCCGTTCTGCTGGGTCTCCAACATGCTCGCCGACGATCTCGAGGTCTCCTACGTGTCCACCGTGCTCCACTCCCCGCCCACCAATCCGTCCAATGCTTGACAACCGCGACGAGCTGCTCGGCGTGCTGTTCGACGATCCACGGCGGATCGGCAAGGTCTTCGCGCGCCACGCCTACGGGATGCGCCGCTGGGTCGACCTGTTCTCGATCCGCGTTCCGCTGACGTGCGATCCCGAGGCCAAGCAGCTGCTGGCCGAGATCGTCGCCGCCAACGCCCGCCACATGAACCTCTTCCGGGCGCGCGCCGTGGCCCACGGCGTCGACCCCGACGCCTACGTCGCGCCGCCGGAGGGCGAGGCGATCTACGAGCGCATCGAGCGCATCGAGGACTTCGACGAGCTGGTCGCCTACGCGGCCGGCTCGCTGGATCACTTCGGCCAGCTGCTGGACGCCTACGCCGCCGGCGCGACCGGCGAGGACGCGGCGACGATCGCGCTGGTCGCCGCCGACAACGACGCCGCGCGAGCGCGGCTGGCCGAGCTCATGCGCCAGCCGCACAGCGCCGCCTTCGACGCGCACGAGCTCTACCGGCTGCGCGAGCTCGTCGAGACCGGCCTGTATGTCGGCTGAGCTCGCCGCCGCCCGCCGCTTCGAGTCGCTGCGCGCCGAGCTGCCGCGCAGCTCCCCGCGGGCGTGGCGCTTCGCCGCGCTGTCGCTGGCGTCGCGTGCGGAGGCCCGTGTCTCGGAGGGCACGCGGATCGGCCACCGCCACGGCTTCGACTCCGGCCCGTTCATGGCCCATGTCTACGCCGACCGCGCGGTCGGCCGCACGCCGCTGGGGCGCCGGCTGGACCGCCGGCTGCTGAACCGCGCGACCTGCCAGGCGTTTCGCGACATCCGCGGCCTGGCCGAGGCCGCGGTGCTCGAAGCGATCGACGCCGCCGAGACGCCGAGTCCGGTCGTCGCGGACCTGGCCGCCGGCCCGAGCCCGTACCTGCTGCACGCGCTGACCCGCCGCCCGGGGGCGAGCGCGGTGCTCTGCGACATCGACGCCGCGGCGCTCGCGCAGGCGGCCGGCGCCGCGCGCGAGCTGGGCGTGCAGGACCGCGTCGCCACCCGGCAGGCGAGCGCCTTCGACCGCGCCGCGCTGACCGCCCTGCGGCCACGCCCGGACGTCGTCTGCGAGCTGGGCCTGTACGGCATCTACCACGACGATGCCGTCATCGAGCGCCACTTCAGCGACCTCGCCGAGACCGTCGCGCCGGCCCAGATCGTCTGCAACGTGCAGGTCGCCAACCCCGAGATCGAGTACATCGCGCGGGTCTGGCGCAACGCCGCGGGCGGGCGCTGCGTGTGGCGGCTGCGCCCAGCCGAGCAGATCATGGATTACGCCCGCGTGGCTGGGTATGCCGCGGCATCCGTGACCGCCGACCGCCACGGCATCTACCGCGTCATGCGCTTCGTGCGCGCCGACGCCGCGCCGGGAGCGGCGCGATGAGCTCCTCCGTCCTGACGTGGGGGGCCGACCCCGGCAGCACCCCGCGGCTGGCATCCGACCGGCTGCGCCTGCTCGAGCGCTCCCACCACGCGATGTGGAACTACCTGACCTACCGCGACGCCATCGGGATCGTCGGGCTGAACCCGGCGGACCTCTATCCGGGCGGCACGACGCGGCTGGATCCCGCGACGTGGGCCGACCTCGGGTGGCTGACGTGCTTCGCCGGCCCGCCGGCGAGCGCCGTCGACGCGATGCGCGACGCGGTGACCGCCGAGCACCTCAACCAGTACAGCCCCGATCTCATCGAGCCGCTGCGCGAGGCGGCGGCCGGCGTCCTCGGCCGCGCCCGCGACGACGGCTTCGAGGTCATCGGCACCGAGGGCGCCCAGGCCGGGATCGCGCTGTCGCTCATGGCGGTGGCCGGGCCCGGCGACGAGGTCATCCTGTCGGATCCGGGCTACTTCCACGTCCCGTCGGCGGTCATCGCGGCGGGCGCGACGCCGGTCACCGTCTCGATCGACGCCTCCAACGGCTACCGCCTCGACCCCGACGTCGTGGCCGCCGCGATCACGCCGCGCACCCGCGCGATCGTCATCGTCGATCCGCTGAACCCCTACGGCACCGTGCAGACCGAGGACGAGCTCGCCGCGCTCGCCCGCCTGGCCGACGAGCATGACCTGCTGCTCATCCACGACGTCACGCACGGGTCGCTCGTCATCGACCCCGACGTGCCGTTCCGGTCCCTTCCGGCGCTCGAGCTGACCGCCAACGCGGTCGCCACGTTCTCGGTCTCGCACTGCTTCGGCATGGCGGGCGCGCGGATCGGCTTCCTCGCCGGGCCGTCGCGCCTCATGCGCAGCTGCCTGCGCCTGAAGGCGGCGCTGACGCGCCTGAACACGAGCCTGATCGCCCAGCACGGGGCGCTCGCGGCGCTGCGCGACGAGCACTACCTCGCGCATGCGCAGGGGATCGTGCGCGGCAACCTCGCGCATCTGCAGGCGACGCTGGCCGATGTCGACGGCCTGGAGCTCACCACCGCCCCGGTGCGCGGGCTGGCCTGTGCCCTGGACACGTCGGGCGCCGGCGTCACCTCGCAGGAGCTCATGGTGGCCCTGTTCGCGCGCCGCGTCGCGACGTACCCCGGCGACGGGATGGGCACGACCGGCGCGGCGACGACGCTGCGCCTGAACCTCTCCCGGCCCGATCCGTGGGCGATGGAGCACCTGCGCGCGATGCTGCCGGAGGCGATCGCCGAGGCGGCGTCCGGGCGCTGGCGCGAGCCGGTCGCGGCGCTGCTGGACAGCAAGGGCACGCCGCGCGCGATCGATCTCGCCGCGACCGTGCGAGGCGGGTTGTGAGCGTCGTCGCGCTGCTGGCCGAGCACGGCTCGCCGCTGTGGCTGGCCGACGTCGACCGCGCGCGCGAGCGCTTGGCCGGCTTTCGCGCCGCCTGGTCGGCGGTGTGGCCCGACGTCGAGATCTCCTACTCCTACAAGACCAACCGCACGACCGCGTTCCTGCGCGCCTTCGCCGACGACGACGCCGGGGCCGAGGTCGTCTGCGCGGCCGAGTACGCGCTGGCGCGCGACATCGTCGGCGTCGACGGCGCGCGGATCACGGTCAACGGACCGGCCAAGCCCGACGCGCTGCTGGCGCGCAGCGCGGCCGACGGCGCGCTCGTCATCGCCGACAGCGCGGCGGAGCTCGAGCGCCTGGCCCTGGCCGGCGTCAGCCGGGTGGGGCTGCGCGTCGGCCTGCCCGGTCCGGAGGGACACCCGAGTCGCTTCGGAATCGCGCCCGCCGCCGTCGTCGCGGCGGGGCGACGCGCCCGCGACCTGGGGCTGACGCTCGAGGTGCTCTCGGTGCACCTCGTCTCGACGGACTTCACCGCGGCGCTCGGCGACGAGCGGTCCGGCACGCTGGCCGCGAACGTCCGGGTCGGCTGGGCCAAGCCGCCGGCCGTCCACGCGCAGGCCGCCACGATCCTCGCGCGGCTGGCCGCCGAGCTGGGCGTCCCGACGATCGACCTCGGCGGCGGCCTCCCGGCCGCGCCGGCGGTGGCCGAGCACGCCGCGGCGGTGGGCGAGGTCCTGCTGCGCGAAGGGTTCGGCGGGCGCGTGCTGCTCGAGCCGGGCCGCGCGCTCGTCGCCGACGCCGTCGACCTCGCGCTGACCGTCGTCGCGGTCAAGACGCTCGCCGACGGCACGGTCTGCGCGGTCGTCGACGGCGGCACCGACCTGCTGCCCGGCGCGCTGTGGGCCTGGCCGCAGCTGGAGGCGCTGGCGCCGCGGGGGCGGGCGGGGACGGTGTCCTCGCCCACGCTCGTCGCCGGCCCGCTGTGCCTGAACATCGATGTCGTCGCGCCCGCCGCGCCGCTCGGCGAGCTGGCCGTCGGCGACGTGCTGATCGCCCGCGCCGTGGGCGCCTACCAGCAGGTGCAGTCGACGCAGTTCGGCGACCTGCGGCCGGGCGTCGTCGCGCGCGACGGCGGGACCTGGCGCATCGCCCGCCGGCGCGAGGAGCTTTCAGACCTGATCATCTCCGACCGAGAGGAACCATCATGGAGCGCGTAGTCGTCATCGGCGGTGGCGGCGCGGGGACGGCAGCCGCCACCATCACCAAACGTCTGAACCCCGAGCTCAAGGTGAGCGTCTTCACGGAGTTCTCGGACATCGCCTACTCGCCCTGCGGCATCCCGTTCGTGCACGGCCGCGAGATCGAGAAGTTCGAGGACCTCTTCCTGTCGACGGTCCAGCGCTACGAGGAGGACGGCCTCGACATGCGCATGGAGACGGTCGTCACCGACATCGACCTCGACCGGCGCACGATCACCACGAAGAACCAGCCCGAGGGCTTCGACCAGCTCATCCTCTGCACGGGCTTCTTCTGGGAGCAGCCCGACGTCCCGGGCGTGAACCTCGACGGCATCCACTACGTCAAGGACATCCGCCAGTCGATGGAGTTCGACAAGCAGCTGGACTCGATGAAGCGGATCGTCGTCGTCGGCGCCGGCCCCGTCGGCGTCGAGATGGCCGGCGGGCTGGCGCGCCGCGGCCTGCAGGTCGACCTCGTCGACGAGGGTCCGTGGGTCCTGCACGAGATCCTCGATCCGGATGTCGCCAAGCCGGTCCACGACTCGCTGGAGGCGCGCGGCGTGACGCTGCACCTCGGCACGAAGACCGAGTCCTTCGAGGGCGACAAGGACGGCCACGTCAACGCGGTCGTCACGAGCGACGGCGTGCTCGAGTGCGACGCGGTCGTGACCGGCCTGCACAAGGTGCCCAACACGAAGCTGGCCGAGGCCGCCGGGCTGAAGCTCGGCACGACCGGCGCGGTCGTCGTCGACGACCACATGCGCACCTCGGCGCCCGGCGTCTGGGCCGCGGGCGACGTCGTCGAGATCCCGCACGGTCTGAACATGATCCCGATCGTCGGCCTGACCGGCGCGCACGCGTACGCGCAGGGCCGCGTCGCGGCGGTGAACATCACCGGCGGCGACCTGGCCTACGACCCGGTCTGGGTGCCGTGGGGGATGGTCGCCGGCGACTACACGATCGGCGGCTTCTCGATGGGCGAGAACCTCGCGAAGTCGGTCGGCATCCCGTACGTGCTGGCCAAGGGCGTCGGCATCACGAAAGCGCGCTACTACCCCGGCGCCGAGAAGACGTTCGTCAAGCTGCTCGCCGAGCCGGACACGCTGCGGCTCATCGGCGGGGTGATCCACGGCGGCGAGGGCGTCAAGGAGCGCTGCGACTTCCTGGCCTTCGCCGCGAAGCGCGGCGCCACCCTCTACGACCTCGCGTACATGGAGAACATCTACTCGCCGCCGATCGGCGCGCTCTTCGAGCCGATCCAGATCGCCGCGCAGAACGCGCTGGCCGAGCAGCGGGCCAACCGGCTGGCGGTCGCGACATGAGCGGGCTGTCGGACGCCAAGCGCAACCTGCGCGAGCGCTCCGAGGGGGCGCTGCGGCGCGCGGTGCTGAGCGAGATCGGCCGCGGCCAGCCCGGAACGGTCGAGCCCTACCGGCCGAAGGGGGACCGCTTCTGGCGGGTGTTCTTCGTGCCGGTGTACCGCCGGATCCCCTGGGCGGCGAAGGAACGCGCGATGAGCGCGCTCGGCATGACGGCGAAGGGCTGGAAGCCGCCGGAGCGCAAGCCGGGAGAGCCATGGCGGCCGCCGCCGGAGCTGGCCGCGAAGGCGCCGGCCGCGCAGCTGGGGGAGAAGCCACGCGCCAGATCGGGGGCCGATCAGGCGTCGTAGCGGCCGGGCAGATCACCTATGGAGCTCGCAAGAAACTTGAGTACAATCGACTCAGGTTTTGTTGCACCGAAGTCCACCGACGTCCATAGGAGAACCGCAATGTCAGTTGTTCGTTTTGGTCGCACCCCCGACCTGAGCACCGAGGTCAACCGCCTCTTCTCGACCTTCTTCGACACCCCGACCGCGCGCGGCGCCAACGGCGCCGGGACGCGCCGCTGGCTCCCGGCGATGGACATCTTCGAGGCCGGCGAGCACTACGTCGTCAAGGCCGACCTCCCCGGCATGACGGAGGCCGACGTGACCATCGAGATCGAGGACAACGTCCTGACGATCTCCGGCGAGCGCAAGGCCCAGCTCGAGGCGCAGCACGCGGGCTTCTACCGCGTCGAGCGCACGAGCGGCTCGTTCTCGCGCGCGCTCGCGCTGCCCGAGGGCCTCGACCCCGAGTCGGTGACCGCGACGTTCGCCAACGGCGTCCTCGAGGTCCGCTTCCCGAAGCCGGTCCAGGCCGCGCCGCACCGCGTGCAGATCGCCGTCGGCGGCGGCGCGCCGCGGACGATCGAGGGCGAGACGACCGAGCCGCAGGCGGCGTAGCTCGCATCCATAACCTGCCGGGCGCATGAGCGCCCTGCAGATCCTTCACCGGGACCCCGGCTCGCAGGCGCGGGCCGGGGTCCTGCGCTGTTCGCACGGCGAGATCCGCACGCCGGCGTTCGTCCCGCTGGCCACGAAGGGCACGGTCAAGGGCCTCGAGGCGCGCGAGGTCGCCGCGCTGGGCTACGACATGGTGCTCGGCAATACGTTTCACCTGTTCCTCGACCCCGGCCCCGACCTCGTCGAGCACTTCGGCGGGCTGCACGACTTCATGGGCTGGCGGCAGCCGATCATCACCGACTCCGGCGGCTTTCAGGTCTTCAGCATGGGCTACGGGACCGTCGCCGACGAGGTCAAGGGCCGCGCGCCGATGGGACCGGACCGGATGGGCCGCGTCGTGTCGATCGAGGAGGACGGCGTGCGGTTTCGCTCCTACATCGACGGCTCGGAGCGCTTTCTCGGGCCCGAGACCTCGATGGGGGTGCAGGCCAAGCTGGGCTCGGACATCGCGCTCGTGTTCGACGAGTGCACGCCCTTCAACATCGACCGCGACTACACGGCGCGCTCGACCGAGCGCACGCACCGCTGGCTGGACCGCTGCCTGGCCTGGCACGACGAGCACGGCCCGACCGGGCAGCTCGTCTACGGGATCATCCAGGGCGGCGTCTACGAGGACCTGCGCATCGAGTCGGCGCAGCAGGTCGCCGCGCGGCCGGTCGACGGGATCGCGATCGGCGGCTCGCTGGGCGCCGACAAGGCACAGATGTACGAGGTCGTCGGCTGGTCGATCGCCGCGATCGACGTCGCCCGCCCGCGCCATCTGCTGGGCATCGGCGACATCGACGACCTGATTCGCGGGGTCGAGCTCGGCGTCGACACGTTCGACTGCGCGATGCCGACGCGGCTGGGCCGCCACGGCGTCGCGATCGTGCCCGAGCCGGACCAGCGCTGGCGGGTCGACCTCACCGCCGCCCGCCACCGCGAGGACGACGCGCCGATCATGGAGGACTGCCCCTGCCCGGCCTGCCGCAACGGCCACTCGCGCGGCTACCTGCGCTACCTCGTCAAGAACAAGGAGCTGACCGGCGCGCGGCTGCTGACGCTGCACAACCTGGCGTACGTGGCGCGGCTGATGGCCGGGCTGCGCGGCGCGATCGCGGCCGGGACGCTCGGCGCGTATGCCGCGGCGCAGCGCGCCGGCGCCGCGCCCTAGTACTGGGTCGCAGAAGCTGGCGCACCGGGAGTGACCCCGGAGGGACCGGCGACCGCAGAAGCGGCCGTACTCGAAGCCCGAGGGGGTCACGCCTTGCAGCCAGCACCGCTCACGTCCCTGCGCCGCCGACCGGGGCGGCGATCCCGCCGCTCCGCACAGCTCCCCCGTCACGTCGCGCCGCGGCCGGGACGCGACGTATGAGCACCGGACTGCTGTACGGGCTGAGCGTCGTCGTCGTCGTCGCGCTGGTCGCCGCGCTCGGGATCTACCTGCTGGCCGTGGCGCAGGGGCTCAAGGCCATCGTCAGCACGCTGGCCGAGGTGACCTTCGGCGCGCGAGCGGTGGAGCGCCAGCTGCGCGCGGCCCCGGAGAACCTGCGCCAGGTCAACGCCGGGCTGATCGACGCCGCCGCGGTCCTCCCGGAGCTGTCGGACGAGATCGACCGCCGCTGCGGGAGGCGGACGGGCTGACGTGCCGTCGGCGGCGGGTGGTGGCGCGCCCGGTCTAGGCGCCCCAGCCGCCCTGCCGTCGCGTGGCGGCATTCCAGGCGTTGTCGGTCTCGGCGTGCGCGAGGCTCGACGGGTACGGCGGGCGCTTCCACACGTGCCAGCCGATCGTGCCGTAGTGGGCGCGCAGGTAGGCGACGAGGTCGCCGCGATGCTCGGGACAGGCATGCCGCGCCGGGCCGTACAGACCGCCGCCGTGAAAGACGAGCCAGCGGCCCGGCAACACGTCCTGGTAGGCGCCCCAGGTCCGCTCGCGCATGGCGCTCTGGAGGCTCATCTGCGTCAGCGGATCAGGCTGCTCGTCGCAGAACTGACACCTGAAGATGAAGTGGATCGTCATTCGCGACTCAGTCTCTCGCCGACGCCGTTCGGATTGTCCGACGCTCCATGGTCACAGATCCATCATCGGTCGTCCGCCGGCGGAGCGCGACCGCAGTTCCCCGCACATCACCGGATGATCGGCGGAGGGGCGCAGCTGAGCGCGACGGCGCCGCGCCACCGGGCAGCAGCGCGAGCCGCCGCAGGCGCGGCCGGCGCCGGGTCGCGGCCCACGACAACAGCGCGACGGCGACCGCCGGCCGGTCGAGATCGCGGCGTCAGCGCGACCGGTGCGCGGCGCTCGACCTAGCGCGTGTTGTCCTCGATCAGCGAGTTGAGCTGGTCGACGACCTCGCCCGTGTCGTTGCCGTCGACGGGCGAGAGGTTCACGTCCGAGCTGCCGGAGGAGCTGCCGACGGCGAAGGCGATCACGACCGCCAGCAGCGCGGCGACGCCGAGGACCGCGATCAGCCGGTTGAGCCCGCTGCCGCTGCGCTGCGGCTCGCGGTCGCGGCGGGAGGGGGGCAGATCGGGGATCGGCTCGTAGACGGGCGGCGGCAGCCCGCCGGGCGGCGGCTGCGGCTCCAGGCGGCGGCCGCCGCGCGGCGGGGGCGGCGGCGCCGTACCCGCCATGCGCGTCGCGGCCGTCTCGTCGCGCGCCAGCATCGACGTCGCCGCGGTGGACTCCGCTCCGGGCGGGGCGATCCCGCGCGCGCCGTCGTGCAGCGCCCGGCGCATCTCCTCGGCGCTCGCGTAGCGCTGGGCGGGCTCGAGCGCGAGCGCCTGCTCGACGGCTAGCGCGAGCGCCGCCGGCACCTCGGGCGTGATCTCGTCCAGGCGGATCGGGTACTCGCGCTGCTGCAGCAGCGCGAGCTCGGTGAGCGAGCCGGCCTCGTAGGGCAGGCGCCCGGCGAGCAGCTGGTAGGTCACGACGCCCAGCCCGTACATGTCGGCCGCCGGCCCGACCTCGGTTCCGCTGGCCTGCTCGGGGGCGAGGTACGCGGCGGTGCCGAGCACGGAGCCGGCCTGGGTGAGCTGCGACGTGCCGCCGACCGCCTTGGCGATGCCGAAGTCGGCGAGCTTCACGGCACCGTCGTCGGAGCGCAGGATGTTGCCCGGCTTGACGTCGCGGTGGATGACGCCCATGCGGTGCGCGTGGACGAGCCCGCGGCACGCCCCGTCGACCAGCTCGAGCGTGTCGGCGACGCCGAGGCGCGTCTCCTCGCGCAGGATCTCGGCGCCCGAGCGGCCCTGGATGTACTCCATGACGATGTAGTGGCGGCCGCTGACCTCATCGAGGCCGAAGTCGAAGACCTGAACGATGTTCGGGTGCACGAGGCGCGCCGCCGACAGCGCCTCGCGGCGAAAGCGCGAGATGAACTGGCTGTCGTCGGCGAGGTGCTCGGCCAGCAGCTTGACCGCGACCTGACGCTCGAGGCGGCGATCGACCGCGACCTGGACGGTCGACATGCCGCCGTAGCCGAGCCGCTCCCCAAGCTCGTAGCGGCCGGCGATGACGTCGAGCTCAGCCATCGGGATCGACCTCCGGCGACACGCCGCCGCCGGGCGAGACCGGCGGCTGCGGCTGGGGCGGGGTGGGGGTCGCTGGCGGCGGCGGGGGCGTCACCGGCGGCGTGCCGCCCGTCGGCGGCGGAGGCGGCGGTGGAGTGGTCGTCGTCGGCGTCTGCGTCGTCTCGGTCGGCAGCGTCTCGGTCGGCGTCTGCTCCTCCTCGGGCAGCGTCTCGGTCGTCGGCGTCTCCTCCGGCGTCGTCTCGGTCGTCTCGGTCTCGGCGTCCTCGCACTCCTCGACCGCGCGGCTGCGCAGCTGCTCGGCGCCCTCGCGCAGCGCGCTGACGAGCTGGCGGTCGGTCGTCGCCGGCAGCTGGTCGACGCCCTCGTCGACCTGCTTGAGCTGCCCGGGCACGTCGTCGCAGCGGCGGTCGTCGACGGCCTGCCCGACGTCGGTGATCTGGCTCTTGAGCTCCCCGGCGCTGGCCGACGGGATGCCGCCCTTCGTCCCGCCGCCGCCACATGCCGCCAGCAGGGCGGTGCTCATGCCGAGCGACAGGGCGAGAACGTAGGGAAGGGCGCGGCGCACGCTCATTGACCGTACCCGAGCCGCTCGGCGAGCGAATCAGGCAGCCGCGCGGCACGGATCGCCGCGGCGGCGCCCGCGACGTCGTACTCCACGCGCTGCCAGCGCGCCTGCCAGCCGTCCGTGTCGAGCATGAGCCACGCCGCACGCGGATCGCCGTCGCGCGGCTGGCCGACCGAGCCGGGGTTCAGCAGCCACTCGCCGCTCTTCGCGCCGATGTCCAGCGCGTCGCCGTGGCGGCGCGCCTCGCCGGTCGCGACGTCGCCCTCCGGGCGTGTGAACGACAGCGCGACGTGCGAATGGCCGATCAGCGCGACGCGCTGGGGCTGGGCGTCGAAGCACAGCTCGGCGAGCAGCGCGCTCAGGACGTACTCCCAGACGGGATCGCGCGGGCTGGCGTGGTAGAGGCCGATGCCGTCCTCCTCGCCCGCCGGCTGCAGAGCGGTGAGGAACTCCATGTTCGCGTCGCTCATCGTCTCGCGCGTCCAGCGGGCCGCGATCGCGGCGCCCGTCGAGAACTCGTCGAGGCCGATCGCGCCGGTGACGCCCATGTCGTGGTTGCCGGCCAGGCAGATCGCCGCGTGACGGCGGGCGAGCTCGACGCAGGCATCGGGCTCGGCGCCGTAGCCGACGAGGTCGCCGAGGCACCACATCTCGTCGGCGCCGGCGGACTCGGCGTCGGCGAGCACCGCCTCGAAGGCGTGGCGATTGCCGTGGATGTCGGAGAGGATCGCGACCTGCATCTCGTACAGTTCGATCGTGGAACGGACACGCCTGCGCTGGGGAGCGGCAATTGTCGGTGCCGTCGTCATCGCAGAGCTGGCGGTGCTGCTGCTGCGGCCGCGCAGCGGCGTCATCGAGCCCGCTCCGGTACGCACCGAATCGTACTTCAGCGCTGCCGAGATCGAGCGTGCGCGCGACTACCGGCGCCCGCAGGTGGCGATCTACGGCGGCGTGCTGGTGGTCGAGCTCGGCCTGCTGGCGCTGCTCGTCGCGCGCCCGCCGGCCCGGCTGCGCGGGCCGTTCCGGCGCCCGGTGCTGGCCGGCGCCGCCGCCGGGGCGGCGCTCTCGATCGCCGTCTCGATGGCGATCCTGCCGCTGCAGATCGTCTCGCGCGAGCGCGCGAAGGACGTCGGTCTGGTCACCCAGTCCTGGGGCGGCTACGCGCGCGACAAGTCGATCTCGTGGGGGATCGGCGCGGTGTTCGCCGGCCTCGGCGCGGCCACCGCGGTCGGTCTGATCCGCCGCTACCCGCGCGGCTGGTGGGTGCCCGGCTCGGCGATCGTCGTGGCGTTCGGCGTCGTGACGATCTACGCGGGACCGGTCGTGCTGGACCCGCTCTTCAACAAGTTCCAGGCGCTGCCCGCGGGGCAGACGCGCAACGACGTGCTCGAGCTCGCCGACCGCGCCGGCGTGGACATCGGCGAGGTCTACAGCGTCGACGCCAGCCGCCGCTCGACGGCGGCCAACGCCTACGTCGCCGGGCTGGGCCGCACGAAGCGCGTCGTGCTCTACGACACGCTGCTGGACAACTTCGAGCGCGACGAGGTGCGGCTCGTCGTCGCGCACGAGCTCGCCCACCAGCACCACGACGACGTGCCCCACGGGCTGCTGTACGTCGCGATCGTGGCGCCCTTCGGGCTGCTCGCGGTCGCCCAGCTGACGCGCCGCCTGGCCCCGGCCGGCGCCGAGCCCGGCCCGGCGATCCTGCCCGCGCTGGCCCTCAGCCTCTTCGTCATGACGACGACGATCACGACGATCTCCAACCAGCTCAGCCGCCAGGTCGAGGCGCGCGCGGACTCCTACGCGCTGACGCTGACCGGCGAGCCCGAGCCGTTCATCGGCTTCGAGAAGCGGATCGCCCTGCGCAACCTCTCCGACCCCGATCCGCCGGGCTGGCAGACGGCGCTGCTCGCCACCCATCCGCCGGCGATCGAGCGCATCGGCATCGGCGTCGCCTACGAGCGCGAGCGCGAACGGCGGTAGCGCTAGCCGTCCCCGCGGGTCAATGGCACCAACTCCCCTGCATTTGGGGAGTTCGTGCCAACGGGATCGACGCGGCCGGTCGCCGGGGGCCTGCGTGGGGGCGGTCGGTGTGTTCACGTGCGGGATGAACAAACCGACCAGGCTCCGGCAGACCGCCGAACCCGGCCGAGACGCCCCGCTGCTCCCAACTCATCCCCTCATCGATGCAGTTCGAGCGCAAGCGCGAACCGCCACGCCGACGCCCGCCGTGTGTCGGAGCTACTCGTCGTCGCGCGGCGGCGGGCCGCCCGCGCCGCCCCCGAACTCGGGCAGGTTCTTGATGCCCTCGCGCGTGGCGTACTTCGAGTAGGAGTCCTCCAGCGCATCGGCCAGCTCGCGCATGAACTTCGGTGCGAGGTTGACGCGCGAGACGACGACCCCGGGGATCTCGTCGGCGTCGATCTCGTGGTCGACGCGCGCGAACGTGATCGTGAACTCGTAATCGGAAAACGACACGTTCGCGAAGTTCGCGTAGACGCCGCCCATCATCTCGGGAGAGAAGTGGATGTTGATGTGGCGTTCTGTCTCGTCTGGTTCAGCCATGCACCCATCTAATATCGCATCGTGCGCATCATCGTCCTCGCCGTCGGGCGCCTGCGCCCGCCGTACGCGGACGACACGCAGCACTACCTGAAGATGCTCGCGCGCCACGCGCGCGTCGAGATGATCGAGGTCCGCCAGGAGGAGCGCGTGACCGGCCGGATCCCGAAGGGCGCGTTCGTCTCGCTGCTGGCGCGTGACGGGGAGCAGTTCGACTCGCTGACGTTCGCGCGCTTCCTCGAGCAGCGCCGCCATGCCGCGCGCGACGTGTGCTTCGTCATCGGCGGACCGCTCGGCCTGCAACTCGACGAGGTCGACCACCGCTTCTCGCTCGGCCCGCTGACGCTGCCCCACCAGCTCGCGCGCGTCGTCCTGCTCGAGCAGCTCTACCGCGGCCACAAGATCCTCGCGGGCGAGCCCTACCACTACTGACGCGGGGCCGCGGCGATGGCCGGATAGATTGGACGCCATGGCCGGCCCCCTCTCAGACCTGCGCGACGCCGTCGGCGCCGCGTCGGGCGCCGTCACCGGGTCGGACGGTCCGAGCGCGGTGCTGCCGACGCTCGAGCGGCCCAAGCAGGCCGGCTTCGGCGACTACGCCACGAACGCGGCGATGCTGCTCGCGCCGCGCGCCGGCAAGCCGCCGCGCGAGGTCGCCGGGCAGCTCGCCGAGGAGCTCGAGCAGCGCCTCGGCACGGCGCTGGACCGCGTCGAGGTGGCCGGTCCCGGCTTCCTGAACCTCTTCATGTCCGACGAGTGGCTGGTCGCGGCGCTCGGCCACGTCGTCGCCGCGGGCGACGCGTACGGCGGCGGCGGCGCCCTCCGCGCCGAGAAGGTCAACGTCGAGTTCGTCTCGGCCAACCCGACCGGCCCGATGACCGCGGCCGGCGGGCGCCACGCCGCCTACGGCGACTCGCTGGCCCGGCTGCTCGAGTTCAGCGGCCACGACGTGACGCGCGAGTACTACATCAACGACATCGGCGGCCAGGTGCGCCGGCTCGGCGAGTCGATCCGCGCCCGCGCCCGCGGCGAGGCGGTGCCGGAGGGCGGCTACGAGGGCGAGTACGTCGTCGAGCTGGCCGAGCGGATCCCCGACGCCGCCACCGGCGATCCCGTCGTCGTCGCCGAGCGCGGCGTCCGGCTGCTGCTCGAGAAGATCCGCGCCTCGATGACGCGGATCGGGGTCGAGTTCGACGTCTGGTTCTCGGAGGGCTCGCTGCACGCCGGCGAGTCGTCGAGGGTGCGCGGCGCGTTCGAGGCGCTCGAACGGCGCGGCGAGACCTACCGCTCCGAAGGCGCGCTGTGGCTGCGCACGAGCGCCCACGGCGCGTCGAAGGACGACGTCCTCGAGCGCTCGACCGGAGAGCCGTCCTACCTGGCGTCGGACATCGCCTACCACCTCGACAAGCGCGAGCGCGGCTTCGACCGGCTGATCGACGTCTGGGGCGCCGACCATCACGGGCACGTCGCCCGGATGCACGCCGCGTTCGAGGCGCTCGGCGGCGAGCCGGGACAGCTCGAGCTCATCATCATGCAGTTCGTCAACATCATCGAGCGCGGCGAGCGCGCGCAGATGTCCAAGCGCCGTGGCGAGTTCGTCACGCTCGACGACCTCATCGAGCAGATCGGCGTCGACGCGGTGCGCTTCTTCATGCTGCAGCGCTCGCACGACACGACGATCGATCTCGACCTCGACCTCGCCCGCGAGCAGTCCAGCGAGAACCCGGTCTACTACGTCCAGTACGCCCACGCGCGGATCGCGTCGATCCTCGCGAAGGCCGGCGGCTCGCCGCGCGTGCCGGCCGCGCTGCAGGAGGCCGCGAGCTTCGCCGGCCCGCTCGAGCCGGCCGAGCGCACGCTGGTCAAGAAGCTGCTGGCGTTCCCCGACGAGGTCGGCGAGGCCACCGACAAGCGCGCCCCGCACCGCATCGCCGTCTACGCGCTCGAGCTGGCCCAGACGTTCACCGCCTTCTACCGCGACTGCCAGGTCGTCGGCGCCGCGGGCGAGGGCACCGAGTCCTTCCGGCTGGCGCTGAGCGCGACGACGAAGCGCACGATCGCCCGCGCGCTGGACCTGCTCGGGGTCGGCGCGCCGGACAAGATGTGAAGCCGTCGCCGCCACCCACGACCGCGCCGGACGAAACGATGCGGGCGATCGTGCAGGACGAGTACGGGTCCGCCGCCGAGGACGTCCTGAGGCTCGAGGAGGCGGTCGCCCGGCCCACGATCGGTGAGGACGAGGTTCTGCTGCGCGTAGCCGCGGCGAGCGTGGACCGCGGCACGTGGCACATCATGGCGGGCCTGCCGTACCCGATCCGCCTCGCGGGCTTCGGGCTGCGGGCGCCCAAGCCCCTCAACCCGGGCCGCAGCGTCGCGGGGACGGTCGCCGCCGTCGGACCGGCCGTGACCGGCTTCGCGGTGGGCGACGAGGTGTACGGCACCTGCGAGGGCTCCTTCGCGCAGTACGCCGGCGCCCACCCGGGCAAGCTCGCCGGCCGGCCCGCCGACCTCTCCTTCGCGCAGGCGGCGGCGATGCCGATCTCCGGGACGACCGCGCTGCAGGCCGTGCGCGACCAGGGGCGGGTCGAGTCCGGCCAGCACGTGCTCGTCGTCGGTGCGTCGGGCGGGGTGGGCACGTTCGCCGTGCAGATCGCCAAGGCCTACGGCGCAACCGTCACCGGCGTGTGCAGCGCCGGCAAGGCCGACCTCGTCCGGTCGCTCGGCGCCGATCACGTCATCGACTACGCCCAGGACGACTTCACGCGCGGCGATCAGCGCTACGACGTGATCGTCGACACCGGCGGCAACCGGCGGCTGTCGGACCTGCGCCGCGCGCTCACGCCGCGCGGCCGGCTCGTCCTCGTCGGAGGGGAGACCGGCGGGCGCCTGCTGGGCGGCAGCGAGCGCTCGATCCGCGCGCTGGCGCTGTCGCCGCTCGTCCGCCAGAAGCTCGCCACGTTCATCGCGTCGGAGAACGCCGCCGACCTCGTCGTCCTGCGCGAGCTGGCCGAAGCGGGCCACATCACGCCGGCCGTGGACCGGACGTACCCGCTGGCCGAGACGGCCGCCGCGATCACCCGGATGCAGGACGGCCGCGCGCGCGGCAAGCTCGTCGTCAGCGTCTGATCGCCACGCCGACGCGTGGCTCGGGTGGCCGCCTCGATTCTGGCGCACGCCACCCCCGCGATACTCCCGCACCATGGCCGGCGAGGACCGACGCAGGCGCAGCCGCTCCGGGCGGCTGCTCGACGCGCTGGTCTGGGGCGCGGCGCTGGGTGCCGCCGGTGGCGCCGTCCTCGGCGCGGCGGTGGACGGCCTCGGCGCCGGCACGGGGGCGCTGATCGGCCTGGCGCTGTACGCCCCCGCCGAGGCGATCACGAGCCTGCGACGGACCGTCGGCGCGACGAAGCCGCTGTGGCAGCGCGTCTTCGCCAGCGCGCTGCTCATGGCGCTGCTCGGCTGGCTGCTCGGCCTGCTGCTCGGTTCCGATGCCATCCTGCCGACCGCGCTGCTCAGCGGGGCGCTGCTCGGGCTGCTCGGGCTGCGACCGCTCAAGCTCGCCCTCGGGCTGGTCGTCGGGGCGGTCGTGGGCGGGCTGGCGCAGGCGCTCGACGGCGGCCTGGCGCCGGCCGTCGTCGCGGCCGCGGTGACGATCGCCTACCGCACGATCGCGGCGCTCGCCTACCGCGACCGGCCGCTGGTCCGCGTCATGGCCGAGGAGGTCCCGGCGGCCGAGCTGCACTACGTCGTGCCGTTCGAGGCGCGGTCGCGCTACGTCGGCGCCGATTACGTCGAGCAGCTCGCGGCGGTCCGCGGCGGGACCTTCCGGCGCAACCCGCCCGACGTCGGGATCCTCGCGTCGCTCGACAGCCTGGCCGGGCCGACGTTCGATCCCGCCCGGGTGGACCCGCTGATCCGCGAGTTCTACGAGCACACGAGCCGCTTTGCCCTGTCGATCTTCCCCGAGTGGCGGCCGTGGATGAAGCCCGCCTACGAGATCTTCAAGCGGACCGTGGCCGAGCCGCTGGGGCAGGCGGCGATCCCGTCCAACATCGAGGAGGCCCAGCGCGGGATGGTCAGCACGATCGACACGATCACGCTCGACGGCGACGACGAGATCGACATCCGCGGCTGGATCCGGACGTTCGCGGACTCCGGCAAGCCGATCTACGTCGGCATCTACACGAGCTTTCGCCACGACGGCCGCGGCTACGTGAGCGTCGGCTTTCCGATCCCCGGCGCCAACTTCACGGCGACGCTGCTGCCGCACAACACGGGCGACGGCGACCTGCTGCTGACGTCGCGAACCGAGCTGGAATTCGCCGGCCACTACCTGAGCACGGTGGACAGCGAGCGTGACGCGCTGACCGTCCTGAAGCTGCTGGGCTTCCAGGAGGAGATCCACGTCTACGTCACGCGCGGGGAGCTGCGCACCGACCACAGCTTCTCGCTCGGCGGGCGGCGCTTTCTGACGCTGCGCTACGAGATCGAGCGCCTGAGCGAAGGCGCGGCTCAGCGCCCGTCGTAGCGGGCGAGGTCCTCGTCGAGGCGCGCCGCGTCCGCCTCGCTGAGCTCGCGACTTCCGTTGGGACTCGGGCCGGCCGCGGCCACGCCGTCGTCCCCGCTCGTCATCCCCGCGGCCGGCCGGCGGCGCCAGCGCGGCACGAGCAGCACGAGCGTGGCGACGACGATCGCGCCGAGCACGAGCGGGATCGCGTACGCGGTGATCCCGACGCCCTCGGTCTCGGGCAGCGCGAGCACGTCCTCGCCGTACTGCGCGACGAGCTCGTGCTTGATCTGCGCCTTCGTCCGGCCCTGCGCGATGAGGTCGCGGATGAGCGCGCGCATGCTGTCGGGCTGCGCGCCCTCGGCGGTGTTCAGCGGGATTCCGCAGTCGACGCACATGACCTCGTCCTCGACGTCGATCAGGTCGACCTTCGGCGCCGCGGCGAGCGCGGCGCCGGGCGCCACCGCCAGCAGGAGCACCGCCAGCACCGGCGCGAGCATCCGGCTCATGCCTGCGCCTTGGCGAGCGCGCGGTCGATGAACGCCTGGTCGATCTGACCGCGGAAGACGTCGACGACGCGCCCCCGACGATCGATGACGAAGGTCTCCGGGATACGGTTGGTGCCGTAGCGCTCGGCGAGCTTCGTGCCGACGTCGCGCACGCTGGGGAAGCTCATGCCGGTCTGGCCGGCGAACTTCAGCGAGGCCGGGGCGGAGTCGTTGTAGGTGACGCCGAGGACGGTGCCCGCGCCCGACGTGGTCAGCCGCTGGTGCGCCCGCTCGAGGATCGGCGCCTCGGTCCGGCAGGGCACGCACCACGACGCCCAGAAGTTCAGCACGACGACCTGGCCGCGCAGCGCGGCCACCGACTGCGTCGCGCTGCCGCCCAGCACCGGCAGCGCCGCGCTGGGCGCCGGCGGGAAGTCGCCGCGGGCGACGGCCTGCTCGATCGAGTCGTCCTCGGCCTTGGACATGAGCCCGTACGCGAGCAGGCCGACGAGGCCGAGCGCGACGACGGCGGCGAGGATCGGGGCGATCAGGCGCTGCATCGACCCATCAGCCTAGATGGCCGGTGAGGTCGTGCACCCCAGACGCAGGCGACGTAGAATCGCCGATCAGCGCGGACGTAGCTCAGTTGGTAGAGCGCGAGCTTCCCAAGCTCGAGGTCGCGGGTTCGAAGCCCGTCGTCCGCTCTGATGGCGGCCTACAGCTTCCTCACGACGTGGTGCGTCGACGCACCGATCCAGGACGTGTGGGACGTCATCTCGGCCAGCGACCGCTATCCCGAATGGTGGAAGGGCGTGCGCCGCGTCGAGGAGCTCGAGCCCGGCGGCGAGCACGGCATCGGCGCGCTGAACCGCTTCGAGTGGCGCAGCAAGCTGCCCTACTCGCTGGAGTTCGACATGCGCGTGACGCGCTCCGAGCCGCCCTACGTGCTCGAGGGACGCGCCGCCGGAGAGCTCGTCGGGGTCGGGATTTGGCGGCTGTACGAAGGCGCCGCCGGAACGGCTCTCGTCTACAGCTGGGACGTCTCCACGTCACGCGCATGGATGAACCGCCTGGCCTGGCTCGGGCGTCCCGCGTTCGCCTGGAATCACGACTACGTCATGCGCCAGGGGGCTCGCGGCCTGGCCGAGCGCTTGAACGCGAAGCTGGTCGCGCACGACTAGAAATCAACGGCTCTGGACATAAGAAGTTCCGAAATTGCTGGACAGCGACGCCCCGCGGCCTCACCATCCAGCGTTCATCGCGCCGACCGTCTGAAGCGAGGACACCATGGTTGCTGTGCAGAGTGCAGGTCCCACCCTCTTCGAGCTCACCCACGAGGACACGAAGATCGTGTACGCCCCGGGCGCCCTCGACGGGTCGGCAGAGCTGCATTACGACGGCCCGATGGGCAGGTACTCCTTCGCGGGCGACGAGATCCAGACGCACAACAGCGCGCGCGGCCTGGAGATCAGCGTGACGCTCGATCGCGTCTCGCATCTGCGCACCTTCACGCTGACGGTCTTCCTGCCCGACCTCGAGCTCGAGGACTGCCGCGACGAGCTGAGCTTCCGCACCGTCGGCATCCACGCCTCCCGCCGCCGCGCGATGACGGCATCGGCGCGGGTCGGCGCGACGCTCACATCCGAGCCGCTGGAGTTCGAGGGCCTCGCTCGCAACATCGAGTACCAGGCCTCGGGCGCGACGGTCCTGCTGTAGGGAACGCTCCTACCAGGCCTGGTCTGTCCCGCAGTGCGGGCAGTCCACCGACGTCGACACCGGTGCCACGAAGATGAAGCCGCAGCCGCACGAGTAGCAGGCGCGGTCGTCGGGCCCGCCGGCGTCGCGCATGCGCCGCTCGGCGGGATGCATCGGCTCCGGCCGCGGCTCGGGCTCGGGCACGACGTGCAGCCGCCGGCCGCTCGGGGTCTTGTGGGGAAAGGGGAAGTGTCGGACGGTCATCGGCGCCATGGCTCTATCGACAGAGACTCCTGAACTCCCCAAAGGTTTCTCTGTGCACCGGACGTTTCCTCGCCACCTGGCGCGCGGCCGGTGGCGGATCGGGGCGGTTGCCCGGCCGGAGTTGCGATACTGGACGGCCTCGTGCCGCCCACCCGCAAACGCAAGATCCGTCTCGTCGTCGCGCTCTCCGCGGCGGTCCTGCTGGCGGGCGCGCTGGTCTACACGAGCCTGCTGAGCTCGAGCGAGTCGGTCACCCCGAGCGACCTCGTGGCCGCCAACGCGTCCGCGGGCGCCTCGTACACCCTGACCGGCAAGGTCGTCGACGGCTCGGTGCGCACGACCGACGGCGGCGTCGACTTCCGTGTCCGCGACCGCGAGGGCACCACGTCGGTCCCGGTCAGCTACAGCGGCGCGATCCCCGACCCGTTCCGCGAGGGCCGCGAGGTCATCATCACGGTCCGCAAGCAGGGCGCGACGTTCGTCGGCGAACGCGACTCGCTCGTGACGAAGTGCCCCTCGAAGTTCACCGAAGACGCCACGCAGCGCGCTTCCTCCTAGGCCGGTGCTCGTCCCCGTGGGTACGTGCCCCGATCAGGCGTTCGGTGGCGCCGGCTGGCCAGGACGCAGGGAGGATGGTGTGCCGGCAGCCCAGGGACGACCGAGGACGCCGCCAGGCGGTGATCAGCGGGCGCCTGGCAGGGTGCGTACCTGCGGGGGCGAGCACTAGATGGCCACCGTCGGCCGCGCGCTGCTGATCCTCGCCCTCGTCGTCGCGCTGTACGGCATCGCGGCCTCCCTGTACGGCGCCGTGCGCCGCCGCGAGGAGTGGATCGTCTCCGGCCGCCGCTCGGTCTACGCGATCGCGGCGCTCGTCACCGGCGCCTTCGCGATCCTCGAGTTCGCGTTCCTGCGCTCGGACTTCACCTTCGCGACGGTCGCCAGCCACTCCTCGACCACGACGCCGACCTTCTACCAGGCGGCCGCCGCGTGGTCCTCGCAGGAGGGCTCGCTGCTGCTGTGGCTGTGGCTGCTGTCGCTGTGGTCGAGCCTGATCTTGTTCATCACCCGCCGCCAGCTGCGCATCGTCGCGCCGTGGGCGACCTCGGTCCTGCTCGGCTTCGCCGCGTTCTTCGCCGCGCTGCTGGTCTTCAAGGAGACGCCGTTCGCGCTGCTCGCCACGCCGCCCGCCGAGGGCGCCGGCCTCAACCCGCTGCTGCGCCACCCGAGCATGATGATCCACCCCCCGATGCTCTACTCGGGGTACACGCTGTTCACGATCCCGTTCGCCTTCGCGGTCGGCGCGCTCATCACGCGCCAGGTCCGCGCCGCCGACTGGATCCGCGCCACGCGGCGCTTCGCGCTGGCGGCCTGGCTGTTTCTCGGCATCGGGATCCTGCTCGGCGCGCGCTGGTCGTACTCCGAGCTGGGCTGGGGGGGCTACTGGGCCTGGGACCCGGTCGAGAACGCATCGCTGCTGCCGTGGCTGACCGGCACCGCGCTGATCCACTCGATCATGATCCAGGAGAAGCGCGGGATGCTGAAGATCTGGAACGTCTCGCTCGTGCTGGCGACCGGCACGCTGGCGATCCTCGGCACGTTCCTCGTGCGCTCCGGCATCCTGGACTCGATCCATGCCTTCGGCGCGTCGACGCTCGGCGTCCCGTTCGTGATCCTCATCGGGATCATGATCGGCGGCTCGATCGCGCTCGTCGTGTGGCGCCGCGAGGCGCTGCGCTCGGACAATCGCCTCGACTCGCTGCTCTCGCGCGAGGCGATCTTCCTGCTCAACAACCTCGTGCTCGTGGCGATGGCCTTCGTCGTCTTCTGGGGCACGTTCTGGCCGCTCATCGCCGAGGCGCTGACCGGCACGCGGCGCGCCCTCGGCCCGCCCTGGTTCGACAAGTACACCGTGCCGCTGGCGATCATGCTCGTGCTGCTGAGCGGGATCGGCCCGGTCATCGCGTGGCGCAAGGCGACCGCCGCCAACGCGCGGCGCAACTTCCTGCTGCCGACGGTCGCCGCGCTGGCGCTGGGCGCCGTGCTGGCCGCGTTCGGCGCCGCGTCGCGCCCGCTGGCGCTGGCGATGTTCGTCTGCGGCGCGTTCGTCGTCGCCAGCGTCGGCCAGGAGTTCTGGCGCGGCGTCGGCGTGCGGCGAGCGATGACCGGCGAGGGGCCGCTGCGCGCGCTGCGCTCGCTCGTGACCCGCAACCGGCGCCGCTACGGCGGCTATCTCGTGCACGTCGGCATGGCGCTGCTGTTCGTCGGCGTCGCTGCCTCGACGGCCTTCAACGACGCCCGCGACGTCTCGCTGACGCCCGGCCAGACGATGCGCGTGGGCGACTACGACTTCACGTACGCGCGGCCGACCTCGCGCGTCTCGACGACGGCCTCCGGCGAGCTGGAGAAGATCTCCTTCGGCGCGGTGGTCGACGTGCGCCGCGACGGCGAGAAGGTCGTCTCGCTGCGGCCCGAGCGCAGCTACTTCCCCTCGCGCGACGTCGCCGGCCTCGGCCCCGTTGGGCGCTTCTTCGAGGGCGAGGCGACGAGCGAGATCGGCCTGAAGGCCGGCGTGCGCCGCGATCTGTGGGCGGCGATGACGCCCGACATCCGCAAGCTCATGCCGACGATCGAGGAGGGCGACCGCGTCTTCGCCGCCGCGGCCGGCAAGCTGCCCCCGGCGCTCGAGGGCCGGGCGCTCGGCGAGGCACTGCGCGGGATCGTCGACCGCTACATCGCCTCGCGGCCGTCAGCCACGTTCCGTGTCATCTCCTCGCCGCTCGTGACCTGGATCTGGCTCGGCGCGATCGTCGTGTTTCTCGGCGGGCTCATCGCGCTGTGGCCGGGGCCCGGCGCGGCCGACCGCCGCGTCAGCGCGCGCTACGCCGCGCGCGTCGCCGAGGACCTCGGCCGCGCGTAGCGGGCCGGCGCGTCGCACAATCATCCCGTGGACGTGGTCGCCCTGCTCGTCATCGTCGTCGTCGTCACCGCGGTCGTGGCGATCGTCGGCACGCCGTTGCGAGCCGGTCACCGCGAGCGCGCGCGCGGCGCTGGCGCCGACGAGATCGCCGAGCTCGAGGCGCGCAAGGAGGCCAAGTACCGCGAGATCCGCGACGCCGAGATGGACCTGCGTACCGGCAAGCTGTCCGAGGAGGACCATCGCGTGCTCGATCGCGCGCTGCGCGCCGAGGCGATGGCGATCCTCAAGGCGCTCGATGACGCGGGCGCCGAGAACGCTGAGGTACCCTGACGTCCATGGTGAACATCCTGTCCGCCCTGCAGGTCGTGCTGTCGGTCGTCGTGATCTTCCTCGTGCTCATGCACTCCGGGAAGGACGCGGGGCTGTCGGGCGCCTTCGGCGTCGGCACGGGCGCGGGACCCTTCGGCGGCGGCTCGCTCGTGGAGCGCAACCTCAACCGCTGGACGATCGCGCTGTCGCTCGTGTGGGTCGCGAACACGATCGTCCTGCTCAAGCTCTAGCGCCCTGACGCGCGGCGCGGCCGGCGCGAGTCACGGCCCGGTGACGCGAAAGCCGCCGGCCCGCAGCGCGGGACACAGCACGCCGTGCGCGAAGCGCCGGCCGTAGAAGTCGCCCTCGCTGGCGAGCTGCCGGGCGGTGGTGAGCGCCTCGGTCGCGCCGAGCAGGCGCAGGACCGAGTCGGTGAAGCGCACGTCGCGCAGGGGCCGCGTGATCGCCCCGTCCTCGACGAGGAAGGTGCCGTCGCGCGTCATCCCGGTCAGCAGCGTCTCCTTCTCGCGGACGGCGTTGACGTACCACAGCCGGGTCACGTAGATCCCGCGCTCGATCGGCGCGAGGAGCTCGGCGACGTCCGCGGCGTCGCCGCCGGCCAGCACGAGGTTCGACGGCGACGGACCGTCCGAGGCTCCCGCCGGCCGGGTGGCGTGGCCCGTCGAGCGCACGTCGCGGCCCATGAGCGCGGCGGAGCGGCGGTCGTGCACCACCGCGCGGGCGACGCCGCCCTCGATGAGCGTCAGCGGCGCCTTGCGCACGCCCTCGAAGTCGAAGCCGCGCGGCAGGGTGCCGGCGGCGACGGGGTCGTCGGCGAGGTCGATCGTGGGTGCCGCGACCGCCGTGCCGAGCCGGCCGCTGAGCGCGCTGCGGCCCTCGGCGTGCGCGAGCCCGTTGAACGCCAGCCAGCCCAGGAATTCCAGCAGCGCACCCACGGCGGCGGGCTCGAGCACGACGGGATACGCGCCGGGGCCCAGCTCCGCCAGCGCTTCGGGGCCGACCTTCCCGGCGGCGTCGCGCGCCAGTGCCGCGGCGAAGCCGCTGCGCCCGTCGTCGTCGCGGCAGACGACCTTCATGAACGCGTCGGTCACCTGCTCGTCGCGCCGCAGGCCGGTGCTCGAGGCGATGACCGTCCGCACCGCGCCGGCCGTCCAGATGCCGAACGCCTCGAGGCCGTGCTCGGCCGCCACCGCGAAGGCGGCCGCCAGCGCGGTGCCGGCGTCCGCCGGATCCAGCCGCGCCGTCGCGGCATCGAAGCCGCGGGCGCGAGAGCTGCCCGGAGCGGCGGCGCCACCCGCCGCGTCCGGCTCGAGCAGCCCGGGGTAGGGGCCCGCGCCCGAGCGCGCGACGGAGCGCGCGGCCGCCCCGGCCCGCCGGGCGGCGTCGCGCAACGCGTCGTCGTCGAGGCGGTTCGTCGAGGCCGACGCGGTGTGCCCGTCGCGCACGACGAGGATCTCGACCTCGGTGTCCTCGACCGCGGTCGCCTGGGTCGGCGCCGAGCGGGCGAAGCGCGATACCAGCGAGCGCTCGCGCACGACCGTCACCTGCGTCTCGCCCGGCCCCGCCAGCGCGAGCGCGCGCTCGGCGATGTCGCGCGCGGATGCGCCCGCGCCGATGCTCACGCGACGCCGACCTGCACGTCGCGAAAGCGCGCGGGGGCCGTCCCGTGGGAGACCCGCATCGTCTGACCCGGCTCGCCCTTGCCGCAGTTGCCGACGCCCCACAGCCGCCACTCGGGCGCCGAGCAGACCGCATCCAGGCCGCTCCAGAACGTCGGCGTCACGCCCGCGTACGAGGCGTTTCGCAGCAGCCGGCCGAGCTCGCCGCCGCGAATCTCGCGCGCGACCTCGGTGCCGAACTGGAAGTGCAGGCGGCGGTCGTCGATCGACCAGGAGCGGTTCGTCTCGAGGTACAGGCCCGCGCCGGTGTCGGCCACGAGATCCGCCAGCGAGCCGGCCTCGCCGGGTTCGATCGAGACGTTCGTCATGCGCACGATCGGCTGTCGCGCGAAGCCGTCGGCGCGCGCGCAACCGCCCGAGCCGCCGAGCCCGATCGCCGCCGCCGAGCCGCGGTCCGACAGCGCGGCGCGCAGGAGGCCGGCCTCGATCAGCGCGGTGCGCGACGCCGCGACGCCCTCGTCGTCCCAGCCGAACGTGCCCAGCCCGGCGGGCAGCGTCGCGTCGGCGGTGACGTGCAGGTGTTCGGAGCCGTAGCGCAGCCGGCCGAGGTCGGCGGGCACGACCCAGCTCGTGCCCGCGTAGGAGGCCTCCATGAGCAGCATCCGATCGAGCTCGAGCGCGTGGCCGATCGACTCGTGGATCTGCAGCGCGAGCTGCTCGCCGTCCAGGATCACCGTCGCGCGGCCGGCCGGACACGGCGGGGCGGTGAGCAGCTCGATCGCCTCGGCGGCGACGCGCGGCGCGTGCCCCGCGAGATCGAAGCCGAGCACGTGCTCCCAGCCGGCGCAGGCGGCCGCGCTGCCGTGCGAGCCGGGGTAGGAGCGCACCTGCAGCTCGTCGGCGGCGACCGCGACCGCGCTGATCGACGCGCCGCACTCGACGCGCTCCTGCGTGCAGGCGGCGCCCTCGGTGGAGGCGAACGCGGTGCGCACGCGGCGGCCGGTGCAGGTGGCCTCCGACCGGACGATGCGGGGGTCGCCGCGCAGGCGCTCCTCGGCGGCGAACAGGAGCGCGAGCTTGTCCTCCAGCGAGATGTCGAACGGGTCCTGGTCGTGCGGGCAGGACCAGTGTCCGCGTGCCGGCGCGACCGCGGCCAGCGGACCGGCCGGCGCGCTCGGCTGGCTTTCGGCGATCGCCAGCGCGCGCGCCAGCGCGCGCTCCACCCCGGAGCGGGAGGTCTGACGGGTCGCGGCGAAGCCCCAGCCGCCGCCGGCGCGGACGCGCACGCCGACGCCGTCGGAGGCCGTGCTCTCGACGTGGTCGACGCGGCCGTTGCGGACGAGCAGATCCTCGTCGTCGGTGGCGACGTGCCGCGCCTCCGCGTACGTGCACCGGGCCGGGGCCCGGCCCAGTACCTCGGTCAGCACGTCGAGCATCGCCCGCAGTATCCCCGCCTGCGCGGGCGACGCACCCTCGCGATTACGATGCCCCCGTGAGCCGCGCCCGTCCTCGTCGCCGCGTCGTGCGCGCGGCCGCCCTGATCGCCGTCCTCGCGCTGAGCGGCTGCGGGGGCGACGACGACGACGCGCCCACCGCCGCCGAGCCGTCGGGGCTCCCGGCGGCGGAGGCGCCGCAGGCCAACCGCGTCGTCGATCCGGCGGCGCCCCCGCCTTCCATCAACGCGCTCGACATCGACCCGGTGGCGAACGAGTTCCTGCTCACCACGAACCGCGGCTTCTTCCGCATCGGGCGCGACTCGGGAGAGATCACGCAGGTGCGGGGCACCGTCCGATCGGGCGCGACGACGGCGAACGTCGGGACCTCGCTGGAGCTCGCCGTCAGCGGCCGCGGGCGGCTCATCGGCTCGGGCCATCCCGACCAGGGCGGCGCGCTGCCGGAGTTTCTCGGCGTCATGACGTCGGCCGACGGCGGGCGCACGTGGCGCGTCGTGTCGCGGCTGGGCGAGGCGGACCTGCACAGGATCGTCATGAAGCACGACCGGATGTACGGCTTCGACGCGGTGACCGGGGCGCTGCTCGTCTCACGCGACGACGCAAAGACCTTCTCCGAGCAGTTCACCCCGAGCGGCGTGCCGATCGCCGACCTCGAGGTCGATCCGGCCAATCCGCGGCGGATCGTCGCCGCGAGCGATGCCGAGATGTATCGCTCGACGAACGGCGGGGCGGCGTGGAAGCCGCTCGGCGGCGCCTCCGGCGCGCGGCTCGCCTGGCCGGCGCGTGACGCGCTGTACCGGGCGTTGAAGGACGGCGGGGTGCAGGTGTCGGGCGACGGCGGCAGCTCATGGGAGACGGCCGGCCGGATCGACGGCGAGCCCTACCGCCTGAAGGCCGTGTCGCGCGAGGAGCTCTACCTCGTCATCGGCGACGGGACGATCCTGCACACGCGCGACGGCGCCAAGACGTGGGACGCGGCGTTCAAGCCCTAGATGATTGATGTTCACGACGATCACCGCCGGATCAACCATCTAGCGGCGCGCCCGCGTCAGTAGGCCGCGGCGTACAGCGCGCGCAGCTCCGCGCGATCGGGCCGCGGCGGGACGTGGTCGAGCTCAGGGCGCTCGGCGGCCGCGTCGGCGCAGGTGTCGAGCATCGCCTCGTCGACGCCGAGGTCGCGCAGACTTACGGCCTGCGCGCGCTGTGCGAGGTGCGTGGCGAGCGGGATGAGATCGGCGGCGCCGGGCGCCCCGCGCCGCTGGAGCGCGACGAGCGTGTGCGGCAGCATGACCGCGTTGGAGGGGCCGTGACCGACGCCGGCGAGGCGCGCCAGCGTCTGCGACAGGACGTGGTGCAGGCCGTAGCCGGCGCTGTCGATCGTGTAGCCCGACAGCAGCGCGGCGAGCGCGAGCGTGTCGCGGTCGGGTTCGGCGGCGCCGGGCGCCGTGGGAGCGTCGCCCGCGTGGAAGGAGCGAAACGCCGCCAGCGCCCGGCTGTCGGGGTCGGGATCGCCCGCGCCCGCGTAGGCGACGCCGATCAGCCGCGCGGCCTCGCGCCCGGCCAGCGCGGGCACGGGGCTGGCCCGCACCGTGGCCGGTCCCTCGGCGGCGTGCGCGAGGGCGTTGGCGGCGCTCGCGGCGAGCTCGGCCGGCGGCTGGGAGGCGCTCAGCGCCGGATCGTTGACGACGATCGCCGGGCGCACTCCCGGCAGCGACGTGTCGGCACCCGCCGCCCGGCGATGCACCACCGTCATCTCGGCGGCGCTCAGCGTCGTCGGGATCGCCGCGACGCGGGGCCGGCCGGCGCCCGGCGCGCGGGCCGCGGCGAGTGCCTTGGCCGTGTCGATCACGCGCCCGCCGCCGAGCGCGACGATGAGCTCGCCGGGATCGACGGCGTCCAGCAGCGCGCCGGCCAGCTCGTCGACGCGGCCCCGCGCGACCTCGTGGACGGCCGCCGCGCGCGCGGCGACGGCGGGGGCCATCGCCGCTGCGCGGGGGGTCGTCAGCAGCGTGTAGCCCTCGCCGAGCCGCGGCAGGACGGCGGCGAGCGCGTCACGTCCGAAGTGGATCGTGCGCTCGCCGTCCCTCCACTGAAAGCTCGCCGGTGCGATGCGCCTATCTCATCACGCGCAGCGCGCCGCCGCCGCACGCTGCCCGCGCGGCAGCACGCGGCGCAGGCGCTCGCGCGCGCCCGCGGCCGCGCGGGAGCGAGGAGGCGCCCGCAGGGGCTCGCCCGGCGCTGAACCGGCGGGCATCGTGCGGCGCGGCGGCGGGCCGGCGGCGGCATCGGTCCGCCACGTGGCGAACGCCTCGAACGTGGCCTTATGCACGGACGGAGACCGGTCGCAGGGACGACGCGACGCGTCCGAGCCGCGAGCCGCGGATCGTGCGGGCGGCGATCGTGGCGCGCGCGTGCAGGCGCAGCAGTTCGACGAGCTCGGCGGTGGGGGCGAAGGGGTCGGCGGCGACGCTGCCGTCGGCCGTGTCCAGCGCGGCGAGCACGTCTCCGTCGATCTCGGCGACCAGGGCGGGCCCGGCGAGCGGCGCGCGGCTGTCGAGCATCGCGAGGTCCCTGAGCGTGCCGGTGTCGGCGTCGGTGGCGCGGCGTATGACGATCGCGCCGGTCTGAGTGGTGGTCATGACGATGCTCCTTGCGGGGTTCGTTGATTGCAACGCGACCTACCTTTTCAGCGTGAGTCCATGAGCACAAATGACATTTGGCGCAGTTGGCGATAAGCTGCGCTAATGCTCGATGTGAAGCGCTTGCGGGTCCTGCGCGAGGTCTCGATGCGGGGGTCGTTCTCCGCCGCGGCGGAGTCGCTCGCCTACACGCAGTCGGCGGTCTCCCAGCAGATCGCCGCACTGGAGCGCGAGGCGGGCACGGTTCTCGTCGAGCGCCGCGCGCGCGGCGTGCACCTCACGGAGGCGGGACGGGCGCTCGTGGCCCACGCCGACGTGATCCTCTCGCGCCTCGCCGACGCCGAGGCCGAGCTCGAGGCGATCGCCGGCATGCGCGGCGGCCGGCTGCGGCTCGTCTCCTTCCCGACCGCCGGGGCGACGATCGCGCCGCTGGCGATCGCGCGCTTTCGCGAGCGTCACCCCGGCGTCGAGGTGACGCTGGCGCCGCGCGAGCCCGACGAGGGGCTGGAGTGCCTGAAGTCGGGGGAGTGCGACATCGCGCTGACCGTCGAGGCGGGCTTCGCGCCGATCTCCGATCCGGCGATCGAGCGCCACGCGCTGCTGGTGGACCCAATGTACCTCTGCGTGTCGGCCAGCCATCGCGTCGCCAAGAAGCCACGCATCCGCCTCGCCGACCTCGCCGAGGAGAGCTGGATCCTCGGCACGACCGGCCGCTGCCCCGACGGCGTCGTGCTCGAGCGGGCCTGCCAGGCCGCCGGGTTCGAGCCGCGCGTGGCCTTCCAGTCCGACGACTACTACGCCATCCAGGGCTTCGTGGCCGCGGGCGTCGGGGTGTGCCTGATCCCCGACCTCGCCCTCGTCGCCGTGCGCGACGACGTCGTGATCCGCTGCCTCGAGGGCCGCGCGCCCGTCCGCCACGTGCTGGCGGCGACGCTGGCCGGCGGCTTCGTGTCGCCCGCGGCGGCGGCGATGCTCGAGATCCTGCGCGAGGTCGGCGCGGAGTGGACCGAGCAGCAGGGCTCGCTGGCGCAGGCGAGCTGAGCGCGCGGCGCGCGGTGCGCGGGACGCGCGGCGGGGGCGAGCCGCGCGGCCGGCGGTGATCCGATCGGCGCCCGGGCGCGAAAGTGAGATCAACGGACGCCGAGCCCCCAAGGCGCTCCGCACGCGCAGACCGCGCGACCGCCCCGCGCTCCCCCTGCGGGCGGTCGCGCGACTGCACCTCGCCCGGTCGCGGTGCACCGGGCGCCCGAAACGTGAGAAACCCCGGCAGGACCGGGGTCTCTCATCTCATGCGCCGAAGAGGACTCGAACCTCCACGGGGGAATCCCCCCACAAGGCCCTCAACCTTGCGCGTCTACCAATTCCGCCACCGGCGCAGGGCGATCGCCAGTATAGGCCGCGTCGCCGCCCCGCCTTGACTTCCGTCCGACAGGTCACGTAGCTTGTGCGAACAGATGTTCGCCTCGCCCGAAACCTCACCCCCCGTCAAGGAGCCTGCGCCATGGATCTCGATCTGACCAAGCGCCAGCAGGAGATCTTCGACTTCATCAAGCGCCACTCGGCGAAGCACGGCTACCCGCCGACCGTGCGCGACATCGGCGCCGCCGTCGGCCTGGCCTCCTCCTCCACGGTGCATGCCCATCTGGCGAACCTCGAGAAGCTCGGGCTGCTGCGGCGCGACCCGTCCAAGCCGCGCGCCATCGAGTTGCTCGACCGCGCGCTCGAGCAGGTCAAGTCGGTCGTGCGCCCCGACGGGCTGCCGCTCGTCGGCCAGGTCGCGGCCGGCTCGCCGGTGCTCGCCGAGGAGAACATCGAGGAGTACGTGACGGTGCCGTCGCTGGCCGGCGGCGAGGTCGGCGAGTACGTCCTGCGGGTGCGCGGCGAGTCGATGATCGACGCCGGCATCCTGCCCGACGACTACGTCGTGGTCCGCCCGCAGGAGACCGCCGAGGACGGCGAGATCGTCGTCGCGCTCGTGGGCGAGGAGGCGACCGTCAAGCGCTTCTACCGCGAGTCCGACCACATCCGCCTGCAGCCCGAGAACGCGACGATGGAGCCGATCCGCTCGCGCGATGTGCAGATCCTCGGCCGGGTGGTCGGCCTGTTTCGGAGCGTGCAGTGATGGCGGTCCACGCCCCCGTCCTGTTCTACGAGTTGCCCGTCCGCCGCCTCCCGCAGCGGGGCACGGCCGCCGAGCTGCTGCAGGCACCCCCGCGCGAGGGCCGGACGCTGGATGACGTGCTCTCCGGCGCCTGGGAGGACCTCACCGCGCACCGCACCGCGGCGTGCCCGATCTGCGACGGGGCGATGGAGCCCCGCTACGGAGCCGGGCCGTCGGCGGTCGGTGGACGCTGCCGGTCGTGCTGCACCGAGCTGGTCTGACTCAGCGCAGGACCTGCGCGAGGATGTCGTCGTCCTCGGGGCGATCGCGCCGCTCGCTCGGCGGCGGCGGCGGGGCGTCGTCGGCGACGACCTTCGTCTTGGCGGCCAGGTCGCCGAGCCGCGCGCGCCGCTCCCCGGTGGCGAACAGCGTGATGCCACCGACGAGGTAGAGCGCCGGGAACGCGTCGACGAAGCGCACGACGTTGCGGATCAGCGCGGGGCCGATGCCGAGCTTGCCCCCGTCCTCGCCGACGACGCGGATCTTCATGACGCGCTTGCCGAGCGTCTGGGCCCACAGCGCCTCGGTGCCGAAGAAGTAGGCGAACGTCAGCAGCAGGAACACCGCTCGCGGGCTGCCTTCGGTCTCTGCCCACAGCGAACGCTTCGTCGTCCCCTCGTCGCCGAGCCCCTTGGCGACGAGCACGAGGAGGATCGCGATGATCGCGGCGTCGATGAGCGCCGCGGCGATGCGCCGGCCGGTCACGTCTCCCATGTGCCGCAATCTATCCGGGCAGGCGGGGCGGCGGCGCGGCGGCGGTCCTGCGAGGCCTCGTGCAGGCGGCTGGGCGGCGGTACGCTGGACGGGCAGACCAAGCAGCCGCGGAGGCTCGCCCTTCGAGGAAAGTCCGGACATCACAGGGCAGGGTGGTCGGGAACCCGACCCGGGGAAACCCGCGGGAAAGTGCCACAGAAACACACCGCCGATGGCGCGCGCGAGCGCGCACAGGCAAGGGTGAAAAGGTGCGGTAAGAGCGCACCGGCGCCGTGGCGACACGGCGGCCAGGTAAACCCCACCCGATGCAAGGCCAAGCAGGACCGTTTGCAGGTTGCCCGCCGAGGTCCAGGTCGGCCGCGTCAGATGGATGGCTGCTCACGACAGAATCCGGCTTATCGGTCTGCTACGGAGAGGCCCCGCTTCGGCGGGGCCTTTCTATTCGCGGGGCGCCGAAAGCGTTACGTTAGGCCGCGCCGGCGCCCGCCCGATCGGCAGTTGCGGAGCGCGGTGGCCGGGCACGGCAGTCGTCATGCCGGGCAGATCTGATCGTCAGCGAAACAACGGGGGAACCGACAATGGATGACGGTGCGCAGACGGGCGCGGGACGCTTCGGCGAATCTCCCGGATCGGCTCCGGGCTCGGATCTGACGGGCCGCTACCTCGTCGTCCTCAGCGACGACGTGGCGGGCGACGCCGGGGCCAGCGCCGACGCCATCGCCTCGCTGACGGGGGTGTCCTATGTCGCCAGCACCCGCGACGTCGAGGGGGGCGCCGACCTCGAGCAGCTTCGCTCCGCGGACGCCACGCTGTTCGCCCGGCTCGGCGTGGCCGTCGTCACCCCCGCGGACGCGAGCGGGGCCTCGCTCGCGACGCTGGCGGACGCCGACCCGCGGATCCTCGCGGTCGAGCCCGAGCGGATCCTTCATGCGCTCGATGAGCGAGCGTTCTCGCTGGACTACGTGCGCGGCTTTCGCGACGGCGTCAGCAGCCTGTACGACCGCCTGGCCGCCGACGCGGCGGAGCCCGCGGCGACCCTCACCGACACCGAGGAGTTCACCTGGGGCCTCATCGCGACGCGCGCGTCCTCGACGGGCGCCACCGGCGCGGGGATCGGCGTCGCGATCCTCGACTCGGGGCTGGACCTCGTGCACCCCGACTACGCGGGGCGGCCGATCGTCTCGATGTCATTCGTGGAGGGCGCGGAGGTCCAGGACGGCAGCGGGCACGGCACCCACTGCGTCGGCACGTCGTGCGGTCCGGCGGATCCGCCGGACGGCAGCCGCCGCTACGGCGTCGCCCCCGGGGCGGCGCTCTACGTCGGCAAGGTGCTCAACGATCGGGGCAACGGGACCGACAGCTCGATCCTCGCCGGCATCGACTGGGCGCTGTCCAACGACGTCCGCGTCATCTCCCTGTCGCTGGGCGCAGACGTCGATCAGGTCTCGCAGGCCTACGAGACCGTCGGGCAGCGAGCGCTGGCCGCCGGCACGCTCATCGTGGCGGCGGCGGGCAACAACGCCAACCGCTCCGTCGGCAATCCCGGGTTCGTGGGAATGCCGGCGAACAGCCCGTCGATCATGGCCGTCGCCGCCGTCGACGCGGGCCTGCGGATCGCCAACTTCTCGTCGCGCAGCAGCACGGTGCCCGGCGGCGAGGTCGACATCGCCGGACCCGGGGTGGCGTGCTACTCGTCGTGGCCGATGCCGACCCGCTACCGCGCCATCTCCGGCACGAGCATGGCCACGCCGCACGTCGCAGGCGTCGGGGCGCTCATCAGCCAGTCCACGGGGGCCCGCGGCATGGACCTGTGGCGTGCGCTCGTGGAGGGCGCTCAGCCGCTCGACATCCCCGCCGCGGACGTCGGGGCCGGGCTGGTCCAGGCGCCGTCCTGATGATCGAGAGCATCATCGTGACCGTCGCGGGCGAGGCCGAGCCGGTGGCCGAGCAGCTGCGGGCCGCGGGCATGACCGTCGACCGGGTGCTCGGCGCGGTCGGCATCGTCACCGGATCGGTCGACTCCGAGCGCCGCGCATCGCTGGCGGCCGTTCCCGGGGTCGTGGCGGTCGAGCTCGACCGGCCTGTCGGGCTCGCGCCGCCCGATGCCGAGATCCAGTCGTTGGACGACAGCGCGCGCCTACCGGCCGAGCCTAGGACGGAGCGATCGGGGGCTTCCAGGTTCGACGGACCGCGCTCGCGATGAGCGTTCGAGCAGCGCGCTCGCAAGCGAGCCGGCGGCGATGCCGAAGGCGATGCCGACCAGCGGGCTCACGATCACGCCGAAGACCGCGCAGAACGTCAGCGCCCCGAGAAGGGCGGCGAGCAGCATGGATCGGCCGAGTGCGCGCGTCCCGGGCGGGCGCAGGAGGTGATCGACCGCGCAGGCCAGGGGGATCCCGAAGATCGCGGGGGCGAAGAGCGCGAACACGACCCCGGCGAAGTGCCAGCCGGCTCCGGCCAGCGCCAGCAGGACAGCCGCTGTGGCGGCGCCGCGCGCCGCGGCCGAGCCGCGCCTGAACAGCGCGAGCGCGGCGAGCAGCGTGGCCGCGACGATCCACGCGTACAGCTCCGCGGTCGTCGGGCCGAAGCGGGTCGTTCGCGCCAGGCGGCTGCCGACGTAGTACTCGCAGCGATTGCCCAGCGGCCAGAGCTCCAGCGACCCGCCGGAGGTCGAGCCCTCGGGCAGCGATCCGAAGTCCGCGCACGCATCGTTCGGCAGCGGGCTCGACAGGCCGGCGAGTCCGCTGCCGGCGAGAACGCCCGCCGTCAGCGCCACGACGAGGCCGATGAGGACGCGGCGGGACATCGGGTGCGGACTGTACGGCCGTGCTGGCTGGGGCGGTCGCAGGCTGTCGCGTGGTTCGTGATGGGCCGGCGCCCGTCAGAACTGCGGCATTGAGGGGTGAGTGTGTTTGGTGCCGCGGTTCGTGAGTCGGGTTGATCGCGCCGGGCGCGAGCAAACCGACTCACCCCGGCGGGGGTCGCCCGATCGCTCGCCCGCCGGCCGGCCGGCTGAACGCACCCGCCGCTTGCGGCGCGACCCCATCGGTGCGAACATCTGTTCGTATGACGATCGTCTGCATCCTGCTCGAGCGCTTCGAGCTCGCCGTCGCGGCGGGCGGCCGGGCGGGGCTGCTGGGCGAGCCCGCCGCGCTCGCCCCCGAACCCGGTCGCGAGCTGTTCATCGGGGCCGCCTCGCAGGCCGCGGAGGCCTTCGGGATCCACGCCGGGATGCGTATGGGGGAGGCGCTGTCGCGCTGCCCGCGGCTGGCGCTCGTGCCGCCGGATCCGATGGGCGTCGCCGAGGCGTGGGAGCGCGCGCTCACCCGGTTGGAGAGCCTCGGCGCGGCGGTCGAGTCGCTGCGCCCCGGCGAGGCCTGCTTCGACGCGCGCGGCCTCGAGCGCCTGCACGCCGGCCGCGTCGTGCGCATGCTCGCCGACGGCTACCTCGCCGCGCAGGGCGACGAGCGCCTGCGCCGGGTGCTCGCCGGCCCGCGGATCGGGCAGGGGCCGACGCGGTTCTGCGCGATGGTCGCCGCCTCCGCGGCGCGCGTGCGCCGCCCCGCGAAGGTCGCGGGGGCCGCCGACCTCGCCCCCCACCCGGTGGCGCTGCTGCGCCGCCGCGCCGAGACCGCCGCGCTCGTCGAGCCGTTCGAACGGCTGGGGGTCGCGACGCGCGGCGCCCACGCCGCGCTGCCGCGCAGCGCCGTCGCCGACCGCTTCGGCCGCACCGGCCTGCTGGCCCACGACCTCGCCCGCGGGCACGACACCCCGCTCGCGCCGCGCCTGCCCGGCGAGCTGCTGCGCGAGGAGCTCGAACTGCCCGAGTCGGGCTCGGGCGAGCAGCTGGGCCGCGCGCTCGGGCTGCTCATCGACCGCCTGCTCGCGCGGCGCGAGCGGCGCGGGCGCACGCTGCGCGCCGTCGTGCTGGCCGCCCGGCTCGTCGAGGGCGGCACCTGGCGCGAGCGCGTCGTCTTCCGCGAGGCGCTCGCCGACGCGCAGCGGATGCGCATGGTGCTCGGCAACCGCCTGGCGCTGCTGCCCGCGCCGGCCGAGGTGCTCGAGCTCACCGTCGAGCGCTTCGGCCCGCCGCACTCCGGCGACCGCGCGCTGTTCGACGACGGCGCCGCGCGCCGCGACGAGCGCCTGCGCGAAGCCGTGCGCCAGGCGCGCGCCGCGGCCGGCCCCGATGCGGCGCTGCGCGTCCTGGAGATCGACCCCGGCTCGCGCGTGCCCGAGCGCCGCGTCGTCCTGACCCCGTTCGATCCCGGATCGGGTCGCCCATGAGTCCCGGGCCGCGCAGGATCGCCGAGCCGCGACCGGCCCGGGTGCACGCCGACGACCACGGCGTCCCGCTCGAGGTCGACGGGCGGCCCGTCGACGCCGTCCGCGAGAGCTGGCTCATCGAGGACCGCTGGTGGACCGACCGGCCGCTGCGCCGGCGCTACTGGGAGGTCGTCACGACCTGCGGGCGCAACGTCGTGGTGTTCCGCGAGCTCGAGGGGCGGCGCTGGTATCGCCAGCGCTGAGCACGATCGCCGCGCGCGACCGCACGCACGCCGGCGCCCGGCGCGCCTCGCCCGGCGCGGCCCGCACACTGTGGAGGCCGATGCACGACGACCAGCTCGCCTCCGAGGCCGACGCCCAGGCCGGTCTCGCCCACGTCGCGACGGCATCGTTCCTCGCCTCCCGCGTCGTGCCGACCGGTGGCTACGCGGTCGCGCTCGCCGGCGGCGTCGCGCTCGCCCGCGCGGCCCAGCTCGCCGGGATGCGGATGGGCTACGGCGCGAGCCTCGCCGCGATGCTCCAGTCGATCGCGGTGCTCGGGCCGTCGCGCGTCAGCGTGCCGCTGACCCAGGCGCTGTCCGCGCCGCTGCTCGGGCGTCTGCACGAGCACGGGGCGCACCTCGCCGCGCAGATCGGCGCCTGTGCCGCGATTCGCGCCGGCGACCAGACGCTGTTCACGCTGTTCTACATCTGGATCGTCGGCGGCGTCGAGGCCTACGCGGCCACGTACGACGTGCTCGCCGGCCGGATCCCGGGCGTCCCCGACGGAACGACCGCCGCGCTCGTCGCGACCGCGCTCGTGCTCGTCGCGTGGACCGCGTTTGCGAGCGTCGTGCAGGTGCTCACCTACCGAGCCGCGCTGCGGGGGTGGCCGGCGGCGCCGGCGGAGCCGTCCGCGGGCGGCGCCGGGCCCGGCGCCGGCGCCGCAGCGACACCCCGGGCGCAAAGCGCCGGCGGGCGGCAGCCGCGCTACGACCCGCGCGCCGTCACGCTCGCCGCGCTGCTGGCGTTCGGCGTCCTGCTCGCGACAACCGAATGGATCGTGCTGGCCGGCGTCTGCGGCTGGCTGGCCGTCGCATGGCTGACGGCACGCGCCGAGGCGGCGCCGATCCGCGCCGGTCTCGCGCTCGCCGCGCTGCTCGCCGGCGGCGTCCTGGCGTTCGGGCTGATCGGCGGCCTCGACATGGAGCTGACGCTGCGGCGGACGCTCCGGGCCGCCCTGCTCGTCCTCGTGGCGACATGGCTGCGGGCCACCGCGGGCGAGGCGGGCGTGCGGGAGACGGCGCGGCGGACGCTGTGGCGGCTGCGACGGATGCCCGCGATGGCCGAGGCGGCGCACATGCTCGACCGGCTCGGCGCGGGCGGTGCGCTCGGCGCCTCCGGACGGGCGCTCGTCGCGCAGATGCATGGCGTCCGGCGGCGCCCGGTCCCGCTCGCGCGAGCCGTGCTGCGGTGGGTCGCCGCCGAGGCCCGCGCCTTCCGGACGCCGCCGCCGGCGGCGGCGCGTGGGGCCCTGTGCACGACGTGGCGCGACGCGGCGCTCGTCGCGGCCGTGATCGGCCTGGCGGCCGCAGCCGTACTGTCCAGCGGATGACGCCGACGCCCCCACCGACCTATCGCGAGCGCCTGCGCCTCGAGGGCGCCGTGCTCGCCGCCGCCGGCGGGCTGGGCAGCGTGCTGCTGCTGGCGTTCGCCGACGAGGCGAGCGAGCGGGCGGCCAGCACGGCGCTGCAGATCACGTTCGTGACAGCCGTGCTCGCCGTCGCCGGCCCGAGCTTCGTGCGCCGCTGGCTCGCCGCGGCGCGGCCGGTCGCCGACGGCGCCGGCCTCACGGGTCAGCCGACCGCGCTGTGGAAGCCGCCGCTCGTCGTCGCCGGGCTGACCGCCCTGTTCGTCGCCCCGGGTGAGCTCGGCTTCGGCGCCGTCGGCTGGGACGCGGGTCTGCGGATCACGCTGGGCTGCATGCTGGTCGGGCTCGCCCAGGCCCTGCTGGTCGAGCGGCTCGTCGCCTCCGACGAGGCGCGCAACGGCCGCAGCTACGTCCGGCTGCCCGGCTCGCGCGCGACCTCCGGCACGAACCTGGGCTTCTTTTTGAGCAAACGCGCGTAGATCCGTCACGCGCCGCCCGGCAGCCTCGCTGCCATGCGCTCCGACGGCGGCCAGGCGACGATCGACTACGTGGCGCTCGTCGCCGTGCTGGCGATCGTGTTCGGTCTGGCCCTCGGGGTGGCGCCCGCCGGCGCGGCGGGCATCGTCAACGCGGTCACCGGGCAGATCCGACTTGCGCTGTGCCGCGTCGGCGGCGGTCCGTGCGCCGACCCGCGCTCGAAGCCCTGCACGGTCGCGAGTACGCGCGAGCTGCACCATTTCGCCGTCAGCGCCCTGCTGTTGCGGATCGACCACGACCGCTCCGTGCTGCGCGAGGAGATGTCGGACGGAACCGTGCGCCTGACGGTCGCGCGCAGCGCTGCCTTCGGCGTCACGTTCGGCGCCGGCGCCGCGGCCCGCGCGGCGGTCGGCGGCCGACGGCTCGGCGCGGGCGGCGAGCTGCTGGCCGCCGCACAGGGCACGCTCGGCCGGGCCAAGGTCTACGTCGCGCGCGACGAGCAGGAGGCGGACGCGTTCATCCGGGCGCTGCGCGACGGCCGTGAGCCCGCGCCCCCGCGCGAGGTCCAGTACGAGGGCGGCGTGCGCGCCCTCGGCGAGGCGGGGCTCGGCGGCGTCGCGATCGAGGGGCTGTCGGGCACGGCGCTCGGCGTGCGCCGCGACCGCGAGACGGGGGACACGACGCTGACGCTGAACGCGGGCGCGGCCGGATGGGGCGCCATCACCACCGCGTTCGGCCTGGCGGGTACGGCGGACCGCGCCACGACGTTCGGCCTGACGCTCGACCGCGACCGGCGCCCGACGGAGCTGTCGGCCTCGGCCGGCGGCACGATCGCGGCCGGCGCGGCGCTGCCCCTGGCGCTGAAGCGCGCCCTGCGCGGAGGCACCGGCGGCGCGTCGGTCGGCGCCCTCGACGGGCGGCGCTGGGAGCTCAACGCGCGCCTGAGCCTGCTGGATCCCGCCGTCCGGGCGACGTGGGAGCGCGTTCGCCGCGACCCCACCTCCGTCGCTGCGATCCGCGCGCTGGGCGAGGCGATCCGCGACCGCGCCCACCTCGACGTCCGCACCTACCGCACCAGCGCCACCGCGAGCGGAGCCGCCGCCGGCGTCGCCGGCGGCGTCCGGTTCGCCGGCGAGTACGACCACGTCGTCGACGAGGCGCGTCTGCTCAGCGCGTCCGCGCGCCCGCCCGCGGGCCTGTGGGAGCGGCGGATTGACTGCGTGCCGGCTCCGGCTGCGTAGGCCCGCGGGCGGAAGGTGCGATCGGGGTGGAGGAGGGGTGGGGTGAGCGCGCTCCGAACGCGGGCTCAGCAGGCCACGGACTGGTCGACGTAGCCGCCGAAGTCGGTCGTCCAGTACCACTTGTAGCGAGCGGTCGCGCTGTAGGCGCGGGCGATGCCGATC
>JAUXSD010000119.1 GCA_030681525.1 Solirubrobacteraceae bacterium | reverse complement strand
GAGGCGCTGAGCCTGGGCCACAACTACATCGGCACCGAGCACATCCTGCTCGGCCTGGTGCGTGAGAACGAGGGCGTCGCCGCCCGGATCCTGCTGGACTTCGACGCGGACTCCGAGAAGATCCGCAACGAGGTCATCCGCGCGCTGTCGAAGCCGGCGCTACGGCAAGATGCCGACGCCGCCAGTGAGCCCGCGTTCCCCGACCTTGGCACCCTGTCCGATACGGCGCTCGACGATCTGATCGACGAACTGCTCGAGCAGGAGCGAGCGATCTCCTACAGCGACGAGTACTACACGGCAAGATCGACATCCTGAACGCGGAACGCCAAAACCGGCGCAAGCGCGAGCCCGACTAATAGCGAAACGCCCAAACAAACCCAGCCAGCAAGCTTCCGCTCTCGCTGCGAAGCGGCGGCCGCTTCGCCTCGGAGCAGATGCGTGGTCTATGACTGGACGCGGCGGTCCTGCCAATGGTCGAGCGACGCTTCGAACCACTCGACGACGCGCTCCCCAAGAGCCACAAGGACCGAGTCGTCCATATAGCGGCCGCCCATCGAGCCGCGCTCTACTTCCAGCAGATATGACGCAATCTCGGACGCCTCCATTCCCCGGCGAAGGCGCGACAGCAGGACCTTGACATAGCTGTCGTACTCATCCGCTGTGACGGGGAACGCATCGTCCACGCCGAGTGGGTCCCACCGCCAGAACAAGATTTGACGAAGCTGCGGGAACCCAGCTTCCTGGCACCACTGCGCGTACTCCTGCTCGGAAAGCTCTCGAAAGCGGCCCACTGGTCCGGAAGCTTGACGACTGCTGCTTGCACTGAAGGGAGCAGTCTCGTCACGCTCCGCGGGAGCCGGCAGCCGGTCGACGACCTCGCGCGCGCTGATGGCGTCAAACGCGAACGGGCCGGTCTACAGCTCGCGGACGTCGGCGCCCTGCGGCTCGAACGGCGCGCGCCGCACGTCGGCCCAGCCGTCGGCCTCCTTGCGCAGGCGTCCGACGACGGCGCCGGTCGCATCGGCCTGCGTCCAGAAGAGCACGGTCGGGCCGGCGCCGGAGATCGTCGCGCCGATCGCGCCGAGCTCGCGCGCGCGGCGCAGCAGCGCCATCGACCGCGGAAACAGGTGCTCGCGGTAGGGCTGGTGCAGGCGGTCCTCGAGGCCGCGCCCGATGAGGCTGAAGTCGCCGGTCGTCAGGCCGAGCGTCAGCAGCGCGGCACGGCCGACGTTGGCGACCGCGTCGGCCATCGGCACCTTGTCGGGCAGCGCCTTGCGCGCGACCACCGTGCGCACCGCCGACCGCGGGACGACGACCACCGCCTCCAGCCCGTCCGGCGGCTCGAAGCGCGCCACGTCGCTGCCGGTGGCGATGACGAAGCCGCCGAGCAGCGCCGCCGCGGCGTTGTCGGGGTGGCCCTCGAGCTCGGCGACGTGGCCGAGCAGGTCCTCCTGCAGCTCGAACATGTGCGACGCCGCCAGCACGCCGGCGGTGTAGGCCGCCGCGCTCGAGCCCAGGCCGCCCGACAGCGGCACGTCGGAGCGGATGCGAAAGAGAAAGCGGTCGGGCGGGTGCAGGCGGGCGAAGCCGCGCACGCAGAGGTTGCGCCGGTCGCGCGCGATGTCGAGCTTCGTGTCGACCCCGAAGCGGCCGGACTCGACGACCTCGAGCTCGACGTGCAGCGCCAGCGCCGCCGCGAAGACGTCGAAGCCGGGCCCGAGGTTCGCCGACGAGGCCGGCACGCGGACGAGCCGGCGGCGCTTCACCCGAGCACGGCCTCCTCGACGGCGGCGAGGTTCGGCTCGCACGGGATCACGCCGCCCGCCTGGTTGAGCGCGGTCTCGGGGTCCTTCAGGCCGTGGCCGGTCAGCACGCAGGCGACGCGCGCGCAGCCGTCGGCGCCGTAGCGCAGCAGGCCGGCCACCGAGGCGGCGCTGGCCGGCTCGCAGAAGACGCCCTCGCGGGCGGCGAGCAGGCGGTAGGCGGAGAGGATCTCGACGTCGGACACGGCGCGGACCAGCCCGCGCGAGGCGGTCATCGCCTCCATCGCCTCCTCCCAGCGGGCCGGGTTGCCGATCCGGATCGCGCTGGCGATGGTCTCGGGATGCTCGACCCTCTTGCCGAGCACGAGCGGCGCGGCGCCTTCGGCCTGAAAGCCGAACAGCCGCGGCGCCACGCCGTCCTCGACGAAGCCCTTGTGGTAGGCCGTGATGTTGCCCGCGTTGCCCACCGGGATGCACAGCGCGTCGAGCTCGCCGAGCTGCTCGATGATCTCGAACGAGGCCGTCTTCTGGCCCTCCAGCCGGTACTGGTTGACCGAGTTGACGAGCGCGATCGGCTGGCGGTCGGTGAGCGCTCGCACGAGGGTCAGCGCCTGGTCGAAGTTGCCGCGCAGCGCGATGACGCGCGCGCCGTGCATGAGGGCCTGGGCGAGCTTGCCCTGCGCGATCTTGCCCTCCGGGACGATCACCGCGCAGGTCAGGCCGCCGCGCGCGGCGTAGGCCGCGGCGCTGGCGGCGGTGTTGCCGGTCGAGGCGCATATGACCGCCTTGGCGCCCTCGCGCACGGCGGCGCTGACGGCGCAGGTCATGCCGCGGTCCTTGAACGAGCCCGTGGGGTTGAGGCCCTCGAGCTTCAGCCACACCTCGGCCTCGACGAGCTCGGAGAGGTGCGGCGCGTGGACGAGCGGCGTGGTGCCCTCGCCGAGCGAGACGACGGGATCGTCGGCGGCGAAGGGCAGGCGCTCGCGGTAGCGCTCCATGAGTCCGGGCATCGGGCGTGACCCTAGTGGGTCGTCCAGGAACGTTGTGCCCGACACGCCGGGATGCCGGCGCCGGCTGGCAGGGACGCAGGACCGAAGGTGTGGCCCAGCCACATCGAGCGGGCACCGCCGGCCAACCGACGCTGATTCAAGCGAGTGATCGTCCGGCCGGTGGTCAGGACGCCGCCAGCCGGTGATCGGCGCCCGACGTTTCGCGTGCAACGTTTGTGGACGGCCCACCAGGGCCGGGTTCGGCGCGTACGTCGTCGTCCCGCCGACCGCCGTTGTGCTGCGCGCGCGGTTGCACGGCCTCGACGCCGGGTCGGCCTGCCTCCTGCTCGTCCTCACGTTGGTTTCGATGGCGACGACGGTGACCGTCTTGGTGGGCGCGTTGTCCGTCGCCTACAGGTACGTCATGAGCGACTTCTAGGGCGGCCGCACCAGCGCGATCGCGCGCCGCGCCGCGAGCGTGGCGCCTTCTGCCCTATATGCGGGTACTTCGTGCCATCGGCGCGGGGTGCGATGACGTAGCGTGCCGCCTCGATGGAGCGCGCAGCCTGCACACCGGCCGTCGCCGCCGACGCTCCGGCGGTGACCGAGATCGTCGCAGCGCTCGAGTGGGCGCTGTACGGCGAGTCCACGTTCTCCCAGGCCGATCTCGAGGGCGAGTGGGCGCAGCTCGATCTCGGGCAGGATGCGCGCGTCGTGCGCGACGGCGAGCGTATCGTCGGCTACGGCGTGGTGCGCGAGCGGGGCGAGCCCTGGCAGGTCGAGGGATACGTCCACCCCGACGCGCTCGGGCGCGGGATCGGAATGCTGCTCGCGACCTGGCTCGAGGAGCATGCGGCCGACCACGGCGCCCGCCGGATCCACAACAGCGTCCTCGAGGCCGATCGCGCCGCCCGCAGACTGCTCGAGTCGCTCGGCTACGACGCCGTGCGCGTCTTTCGCGAGATGCGCATCGAGCTCGACGCGCCGCCGCCCGCGCCCGAGTGGCCGGACGGGCTGCGCGTAATGGCGTTCGATCCGGAGCACGCCGCGCGCGAGTTCCATGCCGCGCACCAGGAGGCGTTCGCCGATCACTGGGATCACACGCCGCGCGCCTTCGGGTCATGGTCGAAGCTGCACCTGGGCAGCGAGCGCTTCGACCCGGCGCTGTGGTGCGTCGTGCGCGCTGTGGACGAGATCGCCGCCGGGACGATCTGCACCGCCGACACGTACGGCGGCGGCTTCGTCCACGCGCTCTTCACGCGGCGCCCCTGGCGCGGGCAGGGCGTCGGTGCGGCGCTCCTCGCCGACGCGTTCGGGCGCTTCTGCAAGCGCGGCGAGCGCAGCGTCGGGCTCGGGGTCGACGCCGCGAGCGGCACCGGCGCGTTTCGCCTCTACGAGCGGGCCGGGATGGCGCCGGCGCTCGGCTGGGTGGTGTTCGAGAAGACGCTCGGCGACGCCTAGACGAACTCCTCGTCGATCACCCGGATCGCGCGCGGCCGCGAGCGCAGGAAGTCCAGCCCGGCGATCTCCTCGACGGCGGCGAAGAACTGCGACTCGAGCACCGGGTGGACGACCATCACGAGACGCGCCCTCTCCCCCAGGCCCTTCTGCACGACCGACTTGATCGACGCGCCGTGCTCGCCGAGCACGAGCGCGACCTGGGCCAGCACGCCGGGCCGGTCGGCGACCTCCATGTGCAGGTAGAACGACGACTCGACGTCGTGGATGATCTCCAGCGCCTGCGTCGTCTCGGGGGTCGAGGCGGGCGGGATCATCGCGCTGATGACGTCGCCGAGCACGGCGCTCGCCGTCTGCGGGCCGCCGGCCCCGGGGCCCGACATCGTGATCTCCGTGATCGCCTCGGACTCCACCGTCACGGCGTTGAACGGGCCGTGCACGCTGGCCAGCGGATGGCCGGAGTACAGGAACGCCGGGTGCACGCGCACGGCGAGCTTGCCGTCGATGCGCTCTGCCGTCCCGATGAGCTTCAGGCCGAGACCGAGCTCGTGGGCGTACTCCATGTCGTCGGCGGTGATGAGCTCGATGCCCTCGTAGGTGACCTGGTCGATGTGGACCGGGGTGTCGAACGCCAGCCGGGCGATGATCGCCATCTTCGCGGCGGCGTCCTTGCCGTTGACGTCCTCGGTCGGGTCGGCCTCGGCGTAGCCCAGGCGCTGCGCATCGGCCAGCGCGTCGGCGTACGAGCAGCCGGTGCGGGCCATCTCGCTGAGGATGTAGTTCGTCGTCCCGTTGACGATCCCGTGGACGCGATCGACGTGCGCTCCGGCGAGCGACTCCTGCAGCACGCGGATGACCGGCACGACGCCGGCCACCGCGGCCTCGAAGCGCAGCTGCACGCCGTGCTCGCGCGCCGCGCCCCACAGCTCCTCGCCGTGCTGGCTGAGCAGCTGCTTGTTGGCGGTCACGACGTGGCGCCCGGCGCGCATCGCTCGCAACACGTAGTCGCGGGCGGGCTCGATCCCCCCGATGAGCTCGACGACGAGGTCGCAGCCGGCCAGGATCTCGTCGAAGTCCCCGCGCGAGCGCGTCAGGACGCCGCTGATCTGCGGGCGCAGGCCGGTGATCGCGGCGACGTGCTCGGCGCGTTGCTCGAGCAGCGTCTCGAACGCGGCGCCGACCGTGCCGTGGCCGAGCAGCCCGATCCGGAACGTCTGCGCGCCGGCGCCGGCCTCAGTCGACATCGCGCGCGAACAGGTCGTCGTAGGTCTCGCGCCGCACGACCACCCGGGCGTCGCCGTGGGAGACCATGATCACCGGCGGGCGCGGCACGCCGTTGTAGTTGTTGGCCATCGCGTGGCCGTAGGCGCCGGTGGCCGGGGTGACGATGACGTCGCCGACGCGGGGATCGTCGAGCCGCGCCTCGCGCACGATCACGTCACCGGACTCGCAGTGCTTGCCGGTCAGCCGCGCCGGCGTGCCGCCGCCGAAGCGGTCGGCGATCTGCGCCTCGTAGACCGACCCGTAGAGCATCGGGCGCAGGTTGTCGGACATCCCGCCGTCGACCCCGACCCAGGTCGAGACGTTGCGCTTGACGCTCTGCACGGTGTAGAGCGTGACGGTCGAGTTCGCGACGAGCGCGCGGCCGGGCTCGTCGAGGATGCGCTTGCCGGGACCGAGCACGCGGTTGACCGTGTCGACCTTCGCCGCGACGTAGTCGGCGATCCGCGGCGGCTCCTGCTCGGCGGTGTATGCGACGCCGAGGCCGCCGCCGAGGTTGTACGTGCCGAAGTCGCCGAGCGGGGCGATCGCCTCGATCGCCAGGCGAAACGGCTCGAGCTCGAGGATCTGCGAGCCGATGTGCATGTGCAGCCCGACGAGGTCGAGCTGCTCGCTGGCCCGCACCCGCTCGATCGCGCCCGGCGCGTCGGCCATCGAGAAACCGAACTTCGAGTCCGCCTGGCCGGTGGAGATCTTGTCGTTCGTGCGCCCGCGCACGTCGGGCGTGACGCGCAGCATCACCGGCTGCGGTGCGCCGTCGCCGACGACCGCTTCCAGCCGCTCGATCTCATCGGCGTTGTCGATGACGATATGGCCGACGCCGCAGTCGCGCGCGAACTGCAGCTCGGCGATCGACTTCGCGTTGCCGTGCAGGTAGATCCGCGCCGGGTCGAAGCCGCCGCGCAGCGCCAGCGCGAGCTCGCCGCCGGACGCGACGTCGCACGCGATCCCCTCAGAGGCGAGCACGCGGTAGATCGCGGTGCACGGAAACGCCTTGGAGGCGAACAGCACGTCGAAGTCCTTCGTGCGG
>JAUXSD010000111.1 GCA_030681525.1 Solirubrobacteraceae bacterium | reverse complement strand
TCGACGGGCGCGGCGAGCGCTCCGGCGCGCTCGTCGAGGTGCGCCAGCTCACGCAGTGGTTCTTTCGCATCACCGACTACGCCGACCGGCTGCTGGAGGATCTCGACGCGATCCGCTGGCCCGAGCACGTCAAGACGATGCAGCGCAACTGGATCGGCCGCAGCGAGGGCGCCGAGGTGGCCTTCCGCAACGAGGATCTCGGCGTCGACTACACGGTCTTCACGACGCGCCCCGACACGCTGTTCGGGGCGACGTTCTTCGTCATGGCGCCCGAGCACCCCGATGTGCTGCGCCTGGCGGAGGGCACCGAGCACGAGGCCGAGGTCCGCGAGTACGTCAACCGGGCGCTGACCGCCGACACGACGATGCGCGGCGACGTCGACAAGGCGAAGACCGGCGTGCCGCTGGGGCGCACCGTGATCAACCCGGTCAACGGCGAGGCGCTGCCGATGTTCGTCGCCGACTACGTGCTGATGGAGTACGGCACCGGCGCGATCATGGCCGTCCCGGCGCACGACGAGCGCGACTTCGCCTTCGCGCAAGCCTTCGGGCTGCCGATCCGGCGCGTCATCGCGGATCCTTCTCCCGGCGGGGGCGAGCTGCCCTACACCGGCGACGGTCCGCTCGTGAACTCGGCGCCGGAGTTCGACGGCCGGCACAACCGCGAGGCGCTGCAGGCGATCGTCGCGTGGCTGGACCGCGAGGGCAAGGGGCAGACGTCGGTCAACTACCGCCTGCGCGACTGGCTCATCTCGCGCCAGCGCTACTGGGGCACGCCGATCCCGATCATCCACTGCCCGTCCTGCGGGGCGGTGGCGGTGCCCGACGAGGACCTGCCGGTCGTGCTGCCCGACGTCGAGGACTACAAGCCGCGCGGGCGCTCGCCGCTGGCGGCGGCGGAGGACTGGGTCAGGACGACGTGCCCGCAGTGTGGCGGCGCGGCCGAGCGCGAGACCGACACGATGGACACGTTCGTCGATTCCTCGTGGTACTTCCTGCGCTACTGCGACGCGGGCAACGACGAGGCGGCGTTCGATCCCGCCGTCGTGGCGCGCTGGATGCCGGTCGACCAGTACATCGGCGGCGTCGAGCACGCGATCCTGCACCTCATGTACGCGCGCTTCTTCACGAAGGCGCTGGCCGACCTCGGCCACCTGCCGGCCGAGGTGCAGGAGCCGTTCGCGGCCCTGTTCACGCAGGGGATGATCCTGCGCGACGGCGAGAAGATGTCCAAGAACCGCGGCAACGTCGTGTCGCCGAAGACGATCGTCGAGCGCTACGGCGCCGACACCGCGCGCTCCTACATCCTCTTCATCGGCCCGCCCGACCAGGACGCCGACTGGTCCGACAGCGGCATGGAGGGCGTGCACCGCTTCCTGGGGCGACTGTGGCGGCTCAGCGCGGAGGCGGCCGACGAGCTGCCGGACCACCCGCTGCCGGACGAGCTCAACGCCGACGACCAGCGGCTCATGCGCAAGGCGCACTGGGCGATCGAGAAGGTCACGAGCGACATGACCGGGCGCTTCAACTTCAACACGGCGATCTCCGCGGTGATGGAGATCGTCAACGAGGTCACGCCGGCCAAGCGCGGGGACGCCTCGCCGGGCGCGGTGCGCTTCGCGCTGTCGACCGCGGCCTCGCTGCTGTTCGCCTTCGCGCCGCACGTCGCGGCCGACGCCTACCACCGGCTGACCGGCGAGCGCGTCTGGGAGACGCCGTGGCCGTCGGCCGATCGCAAGTTCCTCCAAACCGCGACGTTCGAGCTCGTCCTGCAGGTCAACGGCAAGGTCCGCGACCGCGTGCAGGCGCCGTCGGATGCCTCCCGCGACGAGCTCGTGGCGCTGGCCCGCGAGTCCGAGCGCGTGCAGCAGTTCATCGACGGCCACCAGGTCGTCAAGGAGGTCGTGGTGCCGGGCAAGCTCGTCAACGTCGTCGTGCGCCCGGCGTAGCGAGCACGTGCCGCCGCGGCCCGCGCGGGCGGCGGCCGCGTTCGCGCTGGACCGGCGTATTGGAGAATCGTGAGGACGCCGCAGGCGCCGTGTGCGAGGTGGTGGCCTCGGGTACCGCTGGGGCATGGAACAGGACACTGCACGATCCGTCGAACCGGCCGCCGGCCTGAGCGACGAAGAACTCGACGACCAGCACGCGGCAGCGCTGCCTGACCGCGAGGCGATGTCCACCATCGGGCTGGACCTCACCGGGATCGACAACTTCGCGATGCCGATCAACGAGGCCGTCGCGATGAACGTCAACTCCGTGAACTCCGTGGCGGTGGCCGACGCCGACCAGACGGTGATCATCGGCCAGGAAGACACGGAGGTGGCGCCGTGAGCCCGGCTGAGGAGGGCCTGACGCCCGAGGAGCTCGCGGCGCACGACGCCGAGGCGCTGCCCGACCGCGAGGCGATGTCGACGATCCCCACGTCGCTGCTGGACCTCGACGTCAACGTCGACGCCGCGCTGGACCTTGCCGCGCCGGTCAACGCCGGCATCGCGCTCAACGCGAACGCCGCGCTGCCGATCGATGCCGCGGTGTCCGCGAACATCCTGTCGCCCGGCGCGGAGTCAGGCGCCCAGGCTGAGCAGGTCTCGGTCATCAACCAGGACCTCGACGGCGTCGCGATCGCCGACCCCGACCAGACCTCGAACATCGAGCAGGGCGAGACGGCGGCCGCCGGCACCGACACGACCGCTGCCACCACCGACGCGACCGCCGGCACCGACGCGACGGCCGGCACGGACACCACCACGACGACAGGAGGCCTGTGAGCATGGCTGACGATGGCCTGACTCCGAAGGAACTCGACGCGCAGGACGCCGCCGCGCTCCCCGATCGCGAAGCGATGTCGCTGCTCGACCCGACCGCGGGGCTCGATCCGTCGACGCTGACCAGCAGCGCGCTGCTCGACCTCGACGTCAACGTCGACCTCGACGCCGACGCGGCCGCCCCGATCAGCGCCGCCGTCGCCGCGAACGCGAACATCGCCGCCCCGATCGACGCCGCCGTCAGCGCGAACATCCTGTCGCCGGACTCCGACTCGGTGGCCGTCGCCTCGCAGACGTCGGTCATCAACCAGGACCTCGACGGTGTCGCGATCGCCGACGTCGACCAGGACTCGAACATCGAGCAGGGCGAGGTTGCCGAGCCCGCTCCGGCCCCGACGACCGACGCCGGGAGCACGGCGTGAACTCGCTGCGCCGACGGGTGATCGCCGGCGCGGCCGTCGTGGCGTGCGCCACGCCGTTCGGCGTGGCGCAGGCCCAGAACGGGGCGGACGATCAGCTCAACCGTGCCGTCGCGGTGACCGAGCAGGATGGCTCGCGGGAGTTTGACTTCTCGTGGCAGCTCGACCGCCAGAAGGGCGGCGTCGTCGAGCACCGCAACATCGCCAACGCGGCGGCGCGCTGCACCGACTGCCGGGCAACCGCGATCGCCTTCCAGGTCGTCCTCGCCAGCCGCGGCTCGACGGTGGGCACGGTCCGCAACCAGGCGGTCGCCATCAACGACCAGTGCACGAACTGCGTGGTCTACGCGGGCGCGCGCCAGTTCGTGCGCGTCATCGCGGACGCCCACAACGCGGCGTTCACCGACGCGGGCCGCGCGACGCTGTCAGACGTGCGCAACGACCTGCGCGCGCTCAGAGACCAGAACCTCGACGTCGATGCGCTGACCGCGGCGGTCGAGGCGCAGGAGGCCCGCGTGCTGAAGGTCCTGACCGAGGAGGTCGTCACGACAAGCGGCGACGAGGTCAGCTACCGCACCCAGGTGAACCGCCAGGCCAACGACGGCTAGCCCCGAGCGCGCCGGCATGGCCATCGACACTGGCCGGCCCGGCGCGCCCGGGTCGCGCTCCCGCACGCTCCCGCCGCGGCTGGCCGACGGCGTCGAGCTGCTGGGTGAGTTCGAGGACTCCGGCTTCGAGAACCCGCCGCACCTCGCGCGTCGCGCCGACGGCCAGATCATCCAGCTCACCGAGCTGCTGCACCTCGTCGCCGACGCCGCCGATGGCGAGCGCGACGAGGAGGCGCTCGCCGACGTGGTGTCCGAGCGCTTCGGGCGCCGCGTCAGCGCCGACAACATCCGCTTTCTCGTCGAGAAGAAGCTGCGGCCGCTGGGGGTGCTCGCCGCCGCCGACGGATCGAGCCCGCGCCTGCGCAAGATCGACCCGCTGCTCGCGCTGAAATACCGCACGGCGCTCGTGCCGGCGCCGGCGGTGCAGCGGCTGGCCGGCCTGTTCGCCTGGCTGTTCTCGCCGGTCGTGCTCGTGTTCGCGCTCGGCGCGCTCGTCGCCTTCGACGTCTGGCTGCTCTTCGAGCACGGGGTGGCCGCCAGCCTGCGTGCCGCGCTCTACGAGCCCGTCGTCATGCTCGCCCTGTTTGCGGCGGTCATCGCAGCCACCGCCTGGCACGAGGTGGGCCACGCCACCGCCTGCCGCTACGGCGGCGCCAGGCCGGGCGTCCTGGGCGCGGGCATCTACCTCGTCTGGCCGGCGTTCTACTGCGACATCACCGACGCGTACCGGCTGAGCCGCCGCGGGCGCCTGCGCACGGACCTCGGCGGCGTGTACTTCAACGGGCTCTTCTCGATCGTCGTCGCCGGCGCCTACCTCGCCACGGGCTTCGAGCCGCTCGTGCTGGTGATCCTCGGTCAGCACCTGCTCGTCCTGCAGCAGATGATCCCCGCGCTGCGCTTCGACGGCTACTACGTGCTCAGCGACATGACCGGCGTGCCGGACATCCTCGGCCGCATCAAGCCGATCCTGGCGAGCCTGATTCCCGGTCGCAAACCCGGACCGCGCGTCACCGAGCTCAAGCCGTGGGCGCGGCGCATCGTCGCGACGTACGTCGTGCTGCTCGTTCCCGTCCTGCTCGGGTTGCTCGTCGTCATGGTCATCGCGGCGCCGCGCATCTTCGCCACGGCCTACGACTCCTTCGGGCTGCAAACCGACCGGGTCGCCGACGCGATCTCCGACGGCGCGGTGGCGCTGGCCACGCTCGGCGTGCTGCAGGTCCTGCTGCTGCTGCTGCCGTGCCTGGCGATCGTGCTGACCGCGACGCGCCTCGGTCGCCGGGGACTGAGCGCGGTCTTCGGCTGGGCGTCGGGCAGCGCGCTGCGGACGACCTCGGCCACGGCGGCGACGCTCGCGGCGGCCGGCTTTGCGGCATGGACCTGGTGGCCCAACGGCGACTACGAGCCGATCCGGCCGGGCGAGCGCGGCACGCTGTCGGAGGTCGCGACGTCGGTGACCGCGATCCCGAGCGGCCGGCCGGCGTGGACGCCGGCGCGCGAGGAGCGCCACGGCGACGAGCGGACCGTTCGCGAGCGGCGGGCGGACGCCCTCGACACGACCTCGCGGGAGCGCGAGCGCGAGCGCGAGCAGCAGCGCGAGGAGGCCGCGCCGACCGAGACGAGCACGACGCCGGCCGAGGAACCGGCGCCGGCGCCGGCGCCGGAGCCGGAGCCCGAACCGGCGCCGGAGGAGGTCCCCCCGGCGCAGACGACCACGGCGCCGCCCGTCGAGGAGCAGCCGGTCGCGCCGGTCGAGCCGGCTCCGGTGCAGACGACGCCGGCGCCCGTTCCGTGAGGAGGAGTCGGCTGAGGCTCCGCGAGCGACCGGGGAACCGGCCCACGCCACGGGCCTGAGCGGGTAGGTTGCGGCTCGATGCGTCTGCGCAGCTGGGCACCGGCAGTGGCGATCGCAGTGGTGATGGGCGCACCCGCGCCGGCCCACGCGAGCGAGGTTCATATCGAGTCGATCGCCGGCGCCAGCACGGCGGGCGAGTACGTCGTCTTCACCGCGGCGCGGGGCGAGCGCAACCGGGTCGGGGTGCGCTACTCGGGCAGCGGCCGCGTCCGCGTGCGCGTGCAGGACAGCGCCGGCGTGCGGGCGGGCGACGGCTGCAGGGCGCAGAGCCGCACGGTCGCGGTGTGCTCGGTGCGCCGGACCGAGTTCGGCGATCAGTGGGAGCTCGGCGACCGCGACGACCGGTTGACGCTCGACGGCCACCCGCGCGGTCCCGAGGGGCCGTCGATCCTCGACGGCTCCGGCAACGACGTCACGCGCGGCAGCCGCGGGCGCGACACGGTCTACGACGGACCGGGCCGCGATCGCCACGCCGGACGCGGCGGCAACGACACGCTGTTCAGCGGATCGGGCGCGGACGACCTGTCGGGCGGATCGGGGCGTGACACGGTCAGCTACGACCCGCCGCTCGGCACGCCGCGACGCGGCGGCGTGCGCGCCGACCTCGACGGCCGCGCCGACGACGGCTCAACGGGGGAGCGCGATCGCATCCGGACCGACGTCGAGAACCTCGACGGCAGCGAGTTCGGCGACGTGCTGCGCGGCAACGGGCGGGCCAACGAGATCGACGGCATCGACGGCGCCGACCGGATCTTCGGCTTCGGCGGCAACGACCTCATCACCGGCGACCTGTCCGACGCGCTCGTCTACCCCGGCTCCGGCGCCGATCGCGTCGAGGGCGGCCGGATCGTGCGCTCGCGCGACGGCAGTCGCGACCGGATCGCGTCGTGCGGGCTGGCGATCGCCGACCGCCGTGACGTCGTGACCGGTTGTCGCACGGTGCGGCGCGGGTAGCGCCCCCGCGGGCGGGTGGCCCACGTTGCCCGCGGAGTATCGCGGTCAACGTGACACGCCCCCGGCGGCGGAGCATCGGGCGGTCGATCGGGGCGCAGATCCTGCACCCAATCGTCACGAAGCGCGGGTCCGCTTGCGCAGGTGGACGCCTAGCTTGAGGGCGTGTCCGACCTCGATCGCCCGCGGCTGGCGCTCTACGTCGCGCTGGCCCTCGCCGTGTGCGTGCTGGGCGCGCGCTATCTCCTCGCGCAGGCGTCCCCGCCGCCGCCGCCGGCCGGCGGGGCTGCGGGCGCCGGCGCGCGCGGCGGGGGAGCGCCCGACGGCGGCGCGTCCGGCTCGGTCAGCGTGGAGCGCGCCGGCGGCGGGCGCGTCACGGTGCACGTGGCCGGTGCCGTGCGACGGCCCGGGGTCTACCGGCTGGCGCCGGGGGCAAGGGTCGACGACGCCCTGCGCAGCGCCGGCGGCGCGCAGGACCGCGCCGACCTGACGGCGGTGAACCTGGCGGCGAAGCTCGAGGACGGTCGTCAGGTGGTGGTGCCGGAGCGAGCCGCCCCGGCCGTGGGCGGGGCGGCGGGCCCTCCGCCCGCGCCGGGCGCCGGCGGCGCCGCCGCGCCCGGGGCTCCGATCAACCTCAACACCGCGACGCTCGAGCAGCTCGACACGCTCGACGGCGTGGGCCCCGGGATCGCCCAGCGGATCCTCGACTACCGCGAGCAGCACGGCGCCTTCAGCCGTGTCGAGGAGCTGTGGGAGGTGCCCGGCATCGGCGCCAAGCGGCTGGCGACGCTGACCCCGCTCGTGACGGTGTGACGTGCCCGACCCGCCGCGCGCTGCCGGCCACGCGCGCCGTCCCCCCGGGCCGGCCCCGGCGGTAGACCGGCGCCTGCGCCGCCACGCCGCCGCGGCGGTCGGCGCGACGCGCGCCGCGCTCGCCACGCACCCGCGCCACGCGCTGCTCGCGGCCCTCGCCGCCGGCCTGCTGAGCGGCCCGCGCTCACCGGCGCTGCTGGCGCTCGCGGCGGCGCTCGTGCTGCTCGCCGTCCCGCACGGGCCGCTCACGCCGGGCATGCTGGCGGCGCTGCTCGCGGGCGCGGTCGTCGCCGACGCGCGGCTCAACGCGCTGGAGGCGACCACGCTGGGCGTCCCGGCGCAGATCACGACCCGCGCCACGCTGCTCGAGCATCCGCGCACGCGCACGTTCGGCACCCGCGTCGCCGCGGCCCAGGTGCGCGGCGAGCGCGTGGTGATCAAGGCGCCCGCGCGGGTGCGCTGGCCCGCGGCCGCAGAGCATCCCGGCGCCATCGTCGTCGTCGCAGGACGCTTGGCGAAGCTCGGCCCGCACGACGAGCCCGAGCGCCGCCGCGGGAGCCACGCGAGCCTGCTCGCGGACGCCATCCGCGCGACCGGCGAACGCCGCGGCGGCCTGCTCGGTGCGCTCGACGGCGTCCGCGCCAGGACCGAACGGGCGCTCAGCGAGGGCGTACCGCAGCCGCAGGGCGCGCTCGCGCGCGGCATGGTGCTCGGTCAGGACCATGCGCTGACCGACGACGTGCGCGAGGACTTCCGGGCGACCGGGCTGGCTCATCTCGTCGCCGCCAGCGGCGCGAACGTGATCCTGCTCGCGACGCTGGTGCTCGCGCTCGGCGCCGCCGTCGGCCTCGGCCTGAGCGGACGGCTGTGGCTCGCGCTCGTCCTCGTGGCGGCGTACGTCCCGCTCGCCGGCGCCGGCCCGTCGATCCAGCGCGCGGGGGTCATGGGCGTGGCCGGCCTGGTCGCCGCGCTCGCCGGGCGCCCGTCGTCGCGCTGGTACGCGCTGCTGCTCGCGGCCGCGCTGACGCTGGCCTGGAACCCGCACGCCGCCGCCGACCCCGGCTGGCAGCTGAGCTTCGCGGCCGTGCTGTCGCTGCTGGCGCTCGTCCCCGCGCTGCGCGCCCGGCTCGGCGCGGCGGGCCTGCCGCGCGGGCCGGCCGAGGCGCTCGCGGTCACGATCGCGGCGACGCTCGGTACGGCGCCGCTCATCGCGCTGTACTTCGAGCGCCTCTCGCTCGTCTCGCTGGCGGCCAACGTGCTCGCCGCCCCGGCGGTCGCGCCGGTCATGTGGCTCGGCACGATCGCCGGCGCGCTGGCCCAGGCCGCGCCCGGGCTCGCGCGGCCGGTCGCGCTGCTCGCCGCGCTGCCGCTCGGCTACCTGACCTGGCTGGCCGACCGCGCCGCGGCGGTGCCGTTCGCCGAGATCACGGTCCCGTCGCCGGGCGCCGCCGGCGTGCTGGCGATCTACGCGGCGGCGGCCGCCGCCGTGCCCGCCTGGCGGCGGCTGGCGGCACCGGCCCGGCGCCGCGCGCGAGCGGTGCTGGCCGTCGCGGCGATCGGAGGCGGTCTCGCGCTCGCCGTCCTCGCGCGACCGCCGGGCGCGCCGCGCGACCTGACGATCTCGTTTCTCGACGTCGGCCAGGGCGACGCGACGCTCATCCAGCACGGCGCCACCGCGGTCCTCGTCGACACCGGCCCGCCCGACGGGCCGGTGCTGCGGCGCCTGCGCGACGCCGGGGTGCGGCGTCTGGACCTGCTGGTGATCACGCACGACGCCGCTGACCACGACGGTGCCGCCGCCGAGGTGCTCGCCGCAGTCCCCGTCGGGCTCGTGCTCGACGGGGAGGAGGCGACGGCCGCGGCCACGATCAAGCGCCTGGCGGCCGCGCACCGCGTGCGGCGGGTCGCCTCCGACGCCGGCCAGGTCCTGCGGGCGGGACCGCTGGAGCTGCGCGTCCTGTGGCCGCGCCGCGAGCCGGCCGCGCCCGCCGGTTCGGAGCCCAACGACCGAGCGACGGTGCTGCACGTGCGCGAGGGGCCCTTCGACCTGCTGCTGACCGCCGACGCGGAGTCCGACGTCCTGGCGAGGCTCGCGCTGCCGCAGGTCGAGGCGCTCAAGGTCTCCCACCACGGCAGCGACGACCCGGGCCTGCCCGGCATCCTCGCGCGCGTGCGCCCGGCCGCGGCCGTCATCCCGGTCGGCGCGCGCAACTCGTACGGCCATCCGACGCCCGCGACGCTGGCGGCGCTGCGCGACGCCCGCATCCCGCTCATCCGCCGCACCGACCGCGACGGCACCGTGCAGATCCGCGTCCGCGGGAGTCGTATGGAGGTGTCGCAGCCGCAGGGCTGACGGCCCGCGCCGCGGCGCCCGCCGCGGCGCCTACACTCGGCCGGATGCCCGAGTTCAAGCCGGCCTACCTCATCCACGGCGACGACCACGGCCGCATCGCCGAGCGCCGCGCCGCGCTGCGGGCGCTCGCCGAGCGCGAGTCGGGCTCCAACGGCGTCGAGTGCTTCGAGGGCGATCACTCCACCCCCGACATCGTCGCCGGCGCGCTCGCCGCGATGACGTTCGCGATCGGCCGGCGCTTTCTCATCGTCGACGGCGTCGAGCGCTGGAAGGACGCTGACCTCGCGCGCCACCTGCTGGCGTCGCTCGCGAGCATCGGCCCGGAGACGACGATCGCGTTCTTCGCTCGTGAGGACGGCCGCGCCAAGGTCAGCGACAAGCTCGCCAAGGCCGTCGAGAAGGCCGGCGGCAGCGTCGCGGTCGAGCGCACCCTGAAGGCCAAGGAGCTGCCGAAGTGGCTGCAAAGCGAGGCAAAGCGGCTCGGCGTCACGCTCGACCGCGACGCCGCCCAGGCGCTCGTCGGCCACGTCGGCGAGCGCCAGCAGCGCCTGCTGCGCGAGCTCGAGAAGCTCGCGCTCGAGCTCGGCCCGGGCGCCCGCGTCGGCGCCGACGAGGTCGACGCCGCCGCCGCGCACTCCGCCGAGCACCAGGTCTGGGGCCTCGTCGACACGCTCGTCGCCGGCGACCAGGCAGCGACGATGCGCGCCTACCTCGAGCTCGCCGCGCAGGGCGAGTCGCTGGCGCGGCTCGTGCCGCTGCTGGCCCGCCGCGTGCGCGAGGTGCTGGCGATCGCCCAGCGCCTCGAGGCGGGCGAGAACCCGCAGCAGATCAAGGCCTCGCTGAAGGGCAACCCGTGGGCGCTGGACCGCCGCATCGCCGAGGCGCGGCGCTCGGACGTCGGGCGCCTGAGCCGGACGATCGAGGTGCTCGCCGACCTCGAGCTCGCGTCGCACGGGGCGACCGAGCTGAGCGACCCGACCGAGGCGATCCGGGCGCTCACGCGGATCGCGGCGTAGGGGGACGAGCAGACGCGCAGCGTGTCGGGTTGTTCGTGTCCTCACATGAACACACCGACAAACCCCTCCGCCGGCGTCCGTCAAACTGCGGCTTTGAGAGGGTGAGTCGGTGTGGTCGGAGTTCGCGCCAGGGTTCGCGTAGGCTTGGGGACCTATGCATGCCCCACGTGCATAAAGCGACCAGCCCCCAAGAAAACGCGGGCCCTGGACCGCAGGCCAACGCCCCCGCCGACCCACCCTTCAAAGATGCAGTTCCTGCTCAGCCACGGCCGGCCCAGCCAACTCGGCGAGCATGAAGATCAACCCAGCGCCCGCCGCAGGATGTCGCGCAGCGCCCGCTGATCCTCCGCGCTCAGAGAGGCGAGCGCCGGCGGCACCTCCTCGACCACGTCGTTGATCCGCCGCCGCACCTCCGCGCCGCGCTCCGTGACGACGAGCATCCGCACGCGCCGGTCGTGCTGGGCCGAGCGGCGCTCGACGAGCCCGTGCGCCTCCAGCCCATCGACGAGCCCCGTCACGTTGGAGCTGTCGCAGTGCAGTTGCGCGGCCAGCTCGCGCATCGGCACGGGCTGCTCGGGATCGAGCGCGCGCAGCGCGAACATCTGCGGCGGCGTCAGGCCGAGCTCGCCCGCCACCGCGAGCAGCCGCGGGCGCATCTGCCAGAACAGCTTCCCGACGAGGGACCAGGCCTCCTGAACCGCCGCGGGGTGCTTGACCGACGAAGCCATTGACACGCAAGATAGCAGAGAAACTCAATGGTTGACAAAGTCAACTAGCGGGTCGTAGGATGCGCGCATGACCGAAGAGCGCGGCATCGTGGTGGAGGGGCTCGTCCGCGAGTTCAAAGGCGGCGTGCGCGCCGTGGACGGCATCGACCTGTACGTCGCGGCCGGCGAGATCTACGGCTTCCTGGGCCCCAACGGCGCGGGCAAGTCGACGACGGTCAAGGTGCTGACGACGCTGCTGCCGCCGAGCGCGGGCCGCGCCACCGTCGCCGGCTACGACGTCGCCAAGGAGGGTGCCAACGTGCGCGCCTCGATCGGCGTGGCGCTGCAGGACGTCGCGCTGGACCCGATGCTGACCGGCCGCGAGCACATGCGCCTGCAGGGCGGGCTGCAGGGCATCCCGCGCGCCGAGCGCAAGCGGCGCGGCGACGAGCTGCTCGACCGCGTCGGACTCTCCGACGCAGCCGACCGCCGCTCCAAGACCTACTCCGGCGGGATGAAGCGCCGCCTCGACCTCGCGCTCGCACTGCTGCACAACCCGCGGATCCTCTTTCTCGACGAGCCGACCACCGGCCTCGACGTGCAGTCGCGCACCGCCCTGTGGGACGAGGTCGAGCGCCTCGCCCGCGAGGAGGGCACGACGGTCTTTCTCACGACCCAGTACCTCGAGGAGGCCGACGTCCTCGCCGATCGCGTGGGGATCATCGACCGCGGCACGATCGTCGCCGAGGGCACGCCGGCGCAGCTCAAGGCCCAGGTCGCCAAGCCGACCGTCGAGCTCGTCCCGCGCGACGCCGGCGCGTGCACCGCCGCGGCCGCCGCGCTCAAGCCGTTCGGCGAGCCGGTCGCCGCGCGGCGGGAGGGCTCCATCGCCGTGCGGCTGGACTCGGGCGCCGACCAGCTCGCCGACATCGTACGCGCGCTCGACCAGGCCGACATCGCCGTCGCCAACCTCGCGCTGCACGAGCCGACGCTCGACGACGTGTTCCTGGCCAAGACCGGCCGCAGCCTCGAGGGCTCCGCGGACGGGGCCCACGAGCCCGTGGCGCCGCCAGGGCGCGAGCGGGCCGCGGCGTGACGGCGCTCGCGCACAGCGCGATGCCGGCGCAGGTCGGCCTGCTCGCCGGCCGCGCGATCCGGCGGGTCCTGCGCAGCCCCGCGCAGATGGTCTTCCCGCTGCTCTTTCCGCTCATCCTGCTGGCCGTCAACGCCTCGGGCCTGGACGCCGCCACCGACCTGCCGGGCTTCCCCGCCGCCAGCTACCTCGACTTCGCCCTGGCGATCCCGTTCATGCAGGGCGCCCTGTTCGCCGCGCTCAACGGCGGCCAGGACCTCGCGCGCGACATCGAGGGCGGCTTCCTGGACCGCCTCGCGATGACGCCCCTGTCGGGCGCCGCGCTGCTGGCCGGGCAGCTCGGCGGCGCGCTGTTCATGGGCCTCGTCAGCGCGGTCCTGTACCTCGTCGTCGGCGTGGCGTTCGGCGTCGGCATCGTGACCGGCGTCGCCGGGGCGCTCGTGCTGCTGGCGCTCTCGCTGGTGATCTCGATGGCGTTCGCCTGCTTCGGCACGTTCGTCGCGCTGCGGGCGGGCAGCGGCGAGGCCGTCCAGGGGTTCTTTCCGCTCTTCTTCGTCTTGCTGTTCCTCAGCTCGGCGTTCTTTCCGCGCGATCTCATCGAGCAGGAGTGGTTTCGCACGATCGCCACGTACAACCCTGTCTCCTACATGGTCGAGGGGATCCGCAGCCTCGTCATCGCCGGCTGGGACGGCCAGGCGCTGGCGCAGGCGTTCGGGATCGCGCTGATCGCGACGGTCGCGTTCCTCGCGCTCAGCGCGCGCGCCCTGCGGACGCGGCTGGTGCGCACGTGAGCACCTTGGGCCGCACGCGCTCGGTGGCGCTCGCCGTTGCCTGGCGCAGCCTGCACAACGCGTTTCGCAACCCGGCGATCCTGCTGCCGAGCATCCTGTTTCCGCTGTTCTTCTTCATCGCCTTCGCCGGCGGCCTGTCGGGCGTACAGAACGCGCCGAACTTCGACTACAAGTCCGGCTACACGTCGTTTCAGTTCGCGTTCGTGTGCATCCAGTCGGCCGCGTTCGGCGGCGTCTTCACGGGCTTCGCCATCGCCGCGGACTTCGAGTTCGGCTTTGCCCGGCGGCTGCTGCTGGCGGCGCCCAACCGCGGCGGCATCGTCGCCGGCTACATGATCGGGGCGATGGTGCGCTGGCTGTTCGTGCTGGCGGTCGTGTTCGCCGCCGGCCTGATCAGCGGCATGCGCATCGACGGCTCGCTCGGCGACCTCGCGGGGCTGCTGGCCCTGGCGCTCGCGGTGAGCGCGACGTCGACGCTGTGGGCGGCCGGGATCGCGATGCGCCTGCGCACGATGCAGGCCGGCCCGGTCATGCAGATGCCGGTCTTCATCCTGCTCTTCCTCGCGCCGGTCTACGTGCCGCTCGACCTCGTGGCCGGCTGGGTGCACGACATCGCCACGGTCAACCCCTTCACGGCGCTGCTCGAAGCCGCCCGCGGCTTCATCTCCGGCGAGCCGACGAAGGTCGCGATCAGCGCCGCCTGCCTGGCTGCGATGTTCGTCCTGGCCGCGGCCTGGGCGCGCGGCGGCCTGCGCAGCGCCGAGCGCGCCGGGTAGCGCGCCCGGCCCCCGGCCCCGGCGGTCTACCGCAGGCTGTCGTACAGGCTCCTGGCCTGGCCGCCGGCCGGCATGTACGGCCCGTACATCGTCGTCTTCTCGAAGCTGTAGCCGTACGAGTTCACCGACACCAGCGGCTCGCCGGTGTCGCCGACGCTGTTGGCGTTCGCGTCGAGGAACCAGCCGCCGCCGCTCGACCCGCCGGTCATGTCGCAGCTGATCTGCATCGGGTCCAGCAGCGTGACGGTGTCCCAGCGCCGGAACGGCGAGGCGCACACGTACTGCTGGGCGCCGTTGAACTTTCCGGCCGCCGGATAGCCGACGCTGACGAGCCGCTGGCCCGCCGGGTTCCGGCCGAAGACGATCGGCCGCGTGCCGACCGTGCCGGCCAGCGTGGCGCCGGGGTTGGCGGCGTTGACGACGCGGAAGGCGCCGACGTCGTAGCGGAAGCGGTCGGCGCCCTGCGCCTCCCAACCCGGCGTGGAGTCCAGCTGCGTGTACGTCCACGTGCCGTTGGGGCGCTGGCCGTTGAGGTAGCCCGGCACGAAGATGAGGTTGGTCGCCTCGTGGCCGGGGCCGTCGGTGACGCAGTGGCCGGCGGTCCACACGAGGCTGACGCCCGCCGTCGTCGAGTCCACGGCGGTGCCCGAGCACACGTAGTTGGATCCGTCGATCGTCATGAAGACCTTGCCGTTCTTGCGGTTCTCACCGGCGTACGCGCCGCCGGTCAGCGGCACGGTGTAGCGCGACCAGTCGCTCGGCTTGCCGCCTCCGCCTCCGCCGCCGGGCTTCGCGCGCTCGCGCGGCTTGGCGGCCTTCATCCGCTCCGCGGTCCAGTAGGACGCCGTCTCCTGCGGCGACTTGGGGTTCTTCTTCGGCGCGGCGGCGGCCGGGGCCGCCAGCGCCGCGGTCAGGGCGGTGGCGAGCAGGATGCGCAGAGTGGTAGCCATGCGCCGAGCGTAGCCGCGTTCGGACGCCGGCTCCGAGGATGGACGAATGTTGTCGCCCACCCCGGTTCATCGAGCAGGCGCCGGGCCGCGCGCGTATATTCGCGCCATGGACCTCGAGGCCGGCGAGCACATCATCTTCCAGGGCCATCCGTCGTGGCGCTCGATCCTGGGCTTCTACCTCAAGGGCCTCGCGCTCGTGGTGGTCGCGGCCGCCGGCGCCGGCGTGGTCACGCGGGTGGCGAACGACGAGGTCGACACCGGCCTCGTCACGCTCGTGGCGATTGCGCTGCTCGTCGTCGTGCTCATCGCCGGCTACGTCAAGCGGATGTTCACGACCTACACGATCACCAACCACCGGCTGCACATCCGCCGCGGGATCATCGCGCGCGCCGTGCAGCAGACGCTCATCAACCGGGTGCAGAACGTCAACACCCACCAGTCGGTCCTGCAGCGCATGCTGCAGATCGGCAACGTGAACTTCGACACCGCTGCGGGCGACGACTACGACTTCGAGTTCGCCGGCGTGGCGGACCCGGGCGAGGTCGTCGACTCGGTGCACAAGGCCCAGCGCGAGGCCGACGCGCCGGCACCGGCCGGGCGCTAAGAAGGACCAGGGTTCGGGCGGAGGGGGAGGGTCAGTCCGTGGCGCCGCGGCGAACGCGGGAGGCACGGGACTTCTTGCGGGCGCCGGTGTTGCGATGCAGCGCGCCGCGCTTGACGGCCTTGTCGATCAGGCTGACGAGCTCACGGTGCTCGGTGTCGGCGGCGGCGTCGTCGCCGGCGGCGACAGCGGCCTCGAGGCGGCGGAAGTACGTCCGGACCGCGGAGGTGTAGTGGCGGTTCTCGAGGCGCTCGCGCTCGGAGCGCAGGATCCGCTTCTTCTGTGAGTGAATGTTGGCCATAGCGTGAAGGCGCCGCGGGGTGAGCCGCGGCGGTCCCTAGAGTAGCGCACCGATCATGGCGCAAGCGCCCTCCAGCGCCGCGGGGCGGATCGCCCGCAATACGGCGATCTTCTCGATCCTCACCGGGCTCTCGCGAGTCGCGGGTCTCGTGCGTGAGGTCGTCGCCTCCAGCTACTTCGGCACGAGCGGCCCGTTCTCGGCGTTCACGTTCGCCTTCCAGATCCCGAACCTCATCCGCAGCCTCGTCGCCGACGCCGCGCTGAGCGCCGCGTTCGTGCCGGTGTTCACCGAGCTGCTGGAGAAGGGACGCAGGCGCGAGGCCTTCCAGCTCGCGTCGACGTTCGTCGTGCTGATCGTCGGCGCGCTGACGGTGATCTGCGTCTTCTTCGTGCTCATGGCGCCGGTCCTGATGCCGCCGCTGACCGGCGACGACTTCACGCCGGCGCTCGACGAGCTCATGGTCGGCCTGTCGCAGGTGATGTTCCCGATCGTCCTGCTGCTCGGGCTCAACGGTCTGTTCGTCGGGATCCTCAACGCCTACGACCACTTCACGATCCCGGCGCTCGCGCCGCTCGTGTGGAACGTCGTGATCATCGTCGTGCTCATCGTGCTGCGGCCCTACTTCGAGGGCCCGAACGAGATGTACGCCTACGCGATCGGCGTGCTGGCGGGCACCCTCGTGCAGCTGCTCATGTGCCTGCCGGTCCTGCGCAGGCTCGAGTTCGAGTTCGAGTTCAAGGTCAACTTCCGCGACGAGCGGGTGCGCCAGGTGCTCGTCCTGATGCTGCCGATCACGCTCAGCCTCGGCCTCATCAACTTCAACCTGTTCATCAACTCGGCGCTCGGCTCGACGGTGTCCGAGTCTGTCCCGCGGGCGATCGACGCCGCGTTTCGGCTCTACATGCTGCCCCAGGGGATGTTCAGCGTCGCGGTGGCGACCGTGCTGTTCCCGGCGCTGGCGCGCCTCGCCACGCGGCGCGACTTCGACGGCCTGCGCCGGCTGACCGGTACCGGCACCCGCCAGATCTTCCTGCTGCTGATCCCGGCGGCGGCGTGCACGCTGGTGCTCGCCGAGCCGATCACCCGCCTCGTCTACGAGCGCGGCGAGTTCGGCCCCGACTCGACGGACATCGTCGCCGAGGCGCTGTTCTGGTTCTCCTTCAGCATGCCGTTCGCGGGCGTCAACCTGCTGCTGACGCGGACGTTCTTCTCGCTGCAGCGCCCGTGGCTGCCGACCGCCCTGGGGGCCGCGACGCTCGTCGTCAACATCGTCGTCGCGCTCGCGCTCGTCGGCCCGTTCGGCACCGGCGGCATCGTCGTGGCCACCGCCGTCGCGAGCGCGGCGATGACCGCCGGGCAGGCGTACTACCTGCGCCGCGAGCTCGGCGGGCGCCTGGAGGGCGGCGAGACCGCCCGTGCCGTGCTGCGCATCCTGCTCGCGACGGTCGCGCTGGGGGTCGTGGCCTACTTCGTGTGGCGCGGCCTCGACGAGGTGCTCGGGCGCACGCTGCCGGCGCAGGTCGTGTCGGTCGGCACGGGCCTCGTCGCGGGCATCGCGGTCTACTGCGCCGCCGTGCTGGCGCTGCGCGTGCCCGAGGCGCAGCAGATCCGCGACATGGTCGCGGCGCGCGCCGGGCGCAAGGATCGCTGAACCCGGCTCGTGCGGTCTTCGGGCGTGCGCTTCGCAGCGTCGCATCGTGGCGATGCCGTGGTCGAGGCATCGATGAGGGTGTGAGTCGGTTCGAGCGCCGGATGTCCCGCTCGAGCCGGCATGCCCGGGGGGAGTCGGTTTCGTCTCGATATCCGCGAGGAATCCGACTCACCCCTCGCCCAAGGCGGCCGTCGTGACGCGCCGGGTCCCATATCCGCACCCGGCGCGTCATGACAACGCGCGACTTATTCGACAGGCTCCTATCCGCGGCCGGGCCCGGTCAGCCGCCGCGTGCCCGACGCCGTGCGCATGAACGCCTGCCACGCGTAGTACGTCAGAAACGTGCGCTCGTCGGTGCGCATGCGCGAGGCGAAGCGGCGGATGGCGCGCACGTACGACGTCGAGTGGTTGTAGGCGAACAGCGCGCGGTCGAGGTCCTCCCGCGCGCCCGAGCGGCGCAGGTAGTTGGCGGCGCCCATGATCGCGTCGCGCGGATCGTGGATGTCACCGCCCATGCCGTACGCACGCCAGGTGGAGGGCAGGAACTGCATCGGGCCCATCGCGCCGGCCTCGCTGGCGCTGCGCACGCGCCCGAAGGCCGACTCGACGAAGTTCACGGAGGCCAGCACCGTCCAGTGCACCCCGAAGCGCCGCTGCGCCTCGCCGTAGAAGCGGCGCAGGTCGGCGGTCGGCGCGGCCCGGGCAACCCGCAGGCGCGGCAGGTTCTTCGGGTCGCGCGGGATGCCGGCGAGGTGACGCATGGCGCGGACGGAGTCGCGTGCCTCGCCGCGCACCGCCTCGGGTAGCCGCCTCAGGGTCGCGTCGCCGAGCGCGCGGCGCTTGGCCATGAGCCGCAGCATCCGCTGGTGGTGCAGCGCGAGGTAGGTGACGTCGCGCGGGACGGCGGCCGCGCCGTCCCAGCGGGTGTGCGCCTCGCGCAGTCGCCGCGTCGTGGTGGCCAGCGTCCCCGCGAGCGCTGCGGGCTGCCGGGAAAGCGCGGCGTCTGGCGCGGGCAGCGCGGGTGGCCGGACGGCGTCACCTCCGCCCTGCGGCTCCTGCGCCACGGCGACGGCGACGCCGGCCACGGCGACGGCCGCGAGTAGGACGGCGGACGAACGGCGCATCCCCGTGAGGCGGGCCGCCCGCTCAGCCACCGGTCGCGCCGCGCGTCGTTTGATGCACCGTTCCCCGCGGCGGCACGGCGATCGAGGCCGTCGCCACCGGGCCGCGCCGTCCGCCCACGTCCTGCACCGCGAACGCGTAGCACCAGACGCCGGGCCCGGGCGGGTAGTCGACGGGCGTCACCTGGGGCCCGTAGTCGGCGCCGGTCACGATCAGCGGCGGGCCCTCGGCGGCGACCGCCGGGCACGCGCCCGCGTAGCGGTAGACGGCGAGCCGGATGAAGATCGTCGGTCCCGCGTCGCCGACGAATCGTTGCGGAGCGGGGATCGTCAGACCGGCGGCGACCGCGCCGTCGGCGGCGAGGCCGAGCGTCAGGCCCAGGGACGCCGCCGGCGGGCCGAAGACCGGGCAGAAGGGATCCCGGCGCACGGTCCCGACGCGGCCGCCGTAGCGCCGGACGGCGCCGCGCACGTCGTCACGCTCGAGGACGCGGCAGCGGAAGTGGAAGGCCGGCTGCGAACCACAGCGCTCGACGCCCGAGCCGTTCATCACCGCACACGTCCGGTTCTCGTGGTCGAGCCCGAGGATGTGGCCGAGTTCGTGCGCGACGACGTGCGTCATGAGCGACTCGTACGCGCACCCGCGGCCGAGCCGGACCGGTGCGCGGCGGCCGCGGTGAAACCCGACCTGCGCGACGCCGCGGCAGCCTTCGCCGTGGCCGCCGGTGATGAGCACGCGCGCGTTGCGGCGCGACACCGCGCGAAACCGCATCCTCACGCCGCTGGAGTTCCAGGCCCGAACCGCGGCGCGCACCGCCGTCGTGTACCCGGTCGCGTTGTGGTAGGTGATCGTCCGTCCCGGCCACCGCGGTCCGTCGTAGCGATACGCCTGCGCGGGCGTGGCGCAGGCGGCGCTGAGGACGAGCGCAAGGGCGGCGACGGCGAAGGCGGGGCGCACGGAGAATCCTCGATCCTGGGCGGCGGGCAAGCGCCCACACGCTACCGCCGCGGAGGCCGTCGCCCCGCCGCCTACCCTGTAGGCCCGTGGCAGACCAGGCCCACATCCGCAACTTCTCGATCATCGCCCACATCGACCATGGCAAGTCGACGCTGGCCGATCGCATCCTGGAGATGACGCAGACCGTCGACCCGCGTGCGATGCGCGCCCAGGTGCTCGACTCGATGGACCTCGAGCGCGAGCGCGGGATCACGATCAAGGCCCAGGCGGTGCGCGTCCTCTATGAGGCGCGCGACGGCGAGACCTACCAGCTGCACCTCATCGACACGCCCGGGCACGTCGACTTCACCTACGAGGTCAGCCGCTCGCTGGCCGCGTGCGAGGGCGCGCTGCTCGTCGTCGACGCCTCGCAGGGCGTCGAGGCGCAGACGCTGGCCAACACGTACCTCGCGATCGAGGGCGGCCTCGAGCTCATCCCGGTGCTCAACAAGATCGACCTGCCGGGGGCCGAGCCCGAGCGCGTCGCCGAGGAGGTCGCCGACCTGCTGGGCGAGCCGATGGACGACATCCTGCACATCTCCGGCAAGACCGGCGAGGGCGTGGTCGACGTGCTCGAGCAGCTCGTCGCGCAGGTGCCGCCGCCGGCCGGCGACCCGGACGCGCCCGCCCGCGCGCTCATCTTCGACTCCGAGTTCGACCAGTACCGCGGCGTGATCGCCTACATCCGCGTCGTCGACGGCACCTTCAAGAAGGGCGACGCGATCAAGGCGATGGTCGGCACGACCGAGGCCGACATCGACGACATCGGCTTCTTCACGCCGGCGATGGTCGTCACCGAGCAGCTCTCGGCCGGCGAGGTCGGCTTTCTCATCACGGGCATCAAGGAGGTCTCGGCGCTCGCCGTCGGCGACACGCTGACGACGAAGCTCAACCCCGCGACGGCGCCGCGGCCCGGCTACCGCGACGTGCAGCCGGTCGTCTTCTGCGGCCTGTTTCCGATCGACTCCGACGAGTACCCCGACCTGCGCGACGCGCTGGAGAAGCTCACGCTCAACGATGCCGCGCTGTCCTGGGAGCCGGAGGTGTCCGAGGCGCTCGGCTTCGGCTTTCGCTGCGGCTTCCTCGGCCTGCTGCACATGGACATCGTGCGCGAGCGCCTGGAGCGCGAGTACGACATCGAGCTCATGGCGACGATGCCGTCCGTGCGCTTCGAGGTCACGCTGACCGACGGGGCGGAGATGGAGGTCCACATCCCGTCGGACTTCCCCGACCCGGGGCGCATCAGGGAGATCCGCGAGCCGATGATCGAGGCCTCGATCCTCACGCCGAAGGAGTACATCGGCCCGATCATGGAGCTCTGCATCGAGCGCCGCGGCACGCACAAGGGGATGCACTACCTCACCGCCGACCGCGTCCAGCTCACCTACGACCTGCCGCTGGCGGAGATCGTCATCGACTTCTTCGACGCGCTGAAGTCACGCACCCGCGGCTACGCGTCGCTGGACTACGAGCTCGGCGGGATGGTCGTCTCGGACATGGTCAAGCTCGACATCCTGCTCGGCGGCGAGCAGGTCGACGCGCTGTCGATGGTCGTGCACCGCGACAAGGCCTACGACGTCGGGCGCAACATGGTCGAGAAGCTCAAGAAGAAGATCCCGCGCCAGCAGTACGACGTCCCGATCCAGGCCGCGATCGGCGCCGCGATCATCGCCCGCGAGACCGTCAAGGCCTACCGCAAGGACGTCATCGCCGGCTGCTACGGCGGCGACATCTCGCGCAAGCGCAAGCTGCTCGAGAAGCAGAAGGCGGGCAAGAAGCGCATGAAGCAGGTCGGCCGCATCGAGGTGCCCCAGGAGGCATTCCTCGCGGTCCTGGAACTCGGCGACTGACGCCGCCCGGGGGGCGCGCTCAGTCCGCCGGGCGGTCTGACTCGGGCTCGAAGCCGGCCATCGGCTTGCGCTCGTCTTGCATGTCCACCGCGCCCTCGCCGGGATCGGGCGCGTCGACGCCGGCCGGCGTGTCGTCGTTGGCCTTCTCGGACGTCAGCGACTTCACGAACCCTGCGACCTTGTCCTTGAGCGACAACTGCGACCTCCTCGTTTGCGCCGGGGCCGCCGGACGTGGCGGCCCTGCGGGGCTGGCGCGGCTCTACCCGCGACCGCGGGCGCCGACGCGCGGCGCCGGCAGCGGTCGTCAGGCGGGCGCGGGCGTCAGGCGGCCGTTGCGCAGGATCCACAGCGCCGGCGCCGCCACCAGCGCCGTGCCGCCGATCGCCAGCGACGCGACGCCGAGCGCGGTCAGCGCGAGGCCGCCGAGCAGCGCGAGTGCGGCGCCGGTGAGCCCGGCGAGCAGGTCGTTGAAGCCCAGCAGCTTGCCGCGCTCGGCGGGCGCCGTCATGTCCGACAGCACGGCGGTGGCCGCGACGAACGAGAAGTTCCAGCCGAGCCCGAGCGCGAACAGCGCCGCCATCGAGGCCGCCACGCCCGTGATCCACAGCAGGCTGATCGTCGAGACCGCCATGAGCAGCAGCCCGCCCGCCAGCGCGCGCGTGCGGCCGACGGCGTCGATGATGTCGCCGACGACGATGATCAGCCCGAACATCCCGATGACGTGCGCGCCGATGATCGGAAAGACGTTGTCGGCGGAGTGACCGTGATGGTCGACGATGACGGCGCCCTCCAGCGTCATCACCGCGACCATGACCGCGAAGCTCGCCTGCGCCGCGACGAGCGCGGGCACCACCCCGGGCCGGCGCAGCAACTCGCGGATCGGTGTCGTCGGCGCCCTGGTCGTCGTCAGGCCGGTTGGTGCGGGCGCGGGCATGGCGGGGGCGCCGTCACCCTGCGCCAGCAGCTCCGCGATGCGCTTGGGGTCGGGGCGCACGGTGAGGACGATCGCCAGCCCGACGATCATGAACCCCGTCCCGGCGATCCACAGCACGCTCAGCGCATCCCCGTCGAGGTCGCGGCCGGCCAGCAGCGGGCTGAAGACCGCCGGGCCGAGGATCGCGCCGAACACCGACCCGAAGAGCACGAGCGCGATCCCGCGCGCGCGCCGCTGCGGGGGGTACATGTCGCCGGCGGCAGTGCGGGCGAGCAGGCTGGTCGCGCTGGCGGTCCCGACGAGCACGAGGCCCGCGAGCACGACGACCGCCCAGCCCTGCGCCGTCCCCAGCGCCGCGAGCAGGCAGCCGGCGATGCCGCAGCCGAAGCCGCCCGCCAGGATCGGGACGCGGCCCATCCGGTCCATCAGCAACCCCGCCGGCAGCGCCGCCAGCGCTCCGGCGGCGAGCACGATCGCCGGGCCGAGGCCGAGCAGGCCCTCGATGTCGAGCACGCGCACGAGCGACAGCGAGGCGACCGCCGCCGACAGCTGCAACATCGCCGAGTTCATCGCCAGCGAGCTCGACAGCAGCGCCGTGTTGCGTCCGATCGGCAGCGAGGGTGCGGTCGCCATGGTCCGCCAACGCTACCCGCCGCCGACGGTGTGTCGAATGCGTATCGCCAGGCGTGCACGAATCGACACACCGAAGGGCGGGGCCGCCCGGTGACCGGAGGCTCACCGCCTCCGCGCCCGGTACGTTTGCGTTCGTGCGCACGCTCGCCGCATCGCTTGCGACCGCCGCGCTGCTGGCCGGCGTGAGCGCCGTGGCGGCGCCCGCCGCGTCGCTGGAGAAGACGACGACCTCCTACGCGACGATCGGCGGCGAGCCCGCCGCCCCGTACTCGCGGCTGAAGCTGCTGCCGGGCTGGAAGCGCGTCGTGCGCGACGACCTCGGCGCGGCGCCGCAGAAGCGCCGCCTCGCGCGGCGGCGCTCGCTCATCTACTTCGCCCAGCTCTCGGACTTCCAGCTCGCCGACGAGGAGTCGCCGGTCCGCGCGGAGGCACTCGACCTCCCCGGCACGCCGTTCACCTCCGCGTGGCGCCCGCAGGAGGCGTTCGAGCCGTTCACCGTCGACGAGGTCATCCGCCAGGTCAACCGCTTCGACCAGAGCCCGATCCGCAACCGCACCCGGCGCCGCGCGCGCATGGCGCTGGCGATCACCACCGGCGACTCGGCCGACAACCAGCAGATCAACGAGGTCAAGTGGGTTGTGCGGCTGCTCGAGGGCGGCCGGCTGGACCCGAACTCGGGCGTCGAGAACGCCGTCTGCGGCGCGCTCGCCGGGCCCTCCGGCGAGGCGGCGCGCTACACCGGCGTGCAGGACGACGACGACGTGCTGGAGTCCGGGCGCTTCTACGACCCCGACCGCCCCTCGGGCGCGTTCGGCGCCTGGCCGAGCTACCCCGGCCTGATGGATCGCGCGCAGGTGCCGTTCGAGGCCGCCGGCCTGAACCGTCCGAGCTACGTCGCGCTGGGCAACCACGACGGCACCGTCCAGGGCAACCTGCACGCGCTGCAGGCGCTCGACGACCTCGCCAAGGGCTGCGTCAAGCCGCTGTCGCTGACCGGACTGGCCGGGCTCGGCGCGCTGACGAGCAACCCCGGCAGCACGGTGATCGTGCCGCCCGACCCCGAGCGCGGCTTCGCCGACGGTCCGACCTACCGCGCGCTGCACGCGACCGGCCGCCAGGGCGACGCGCACGGCTTCGCGTTCGTCGACGCGGCCGAGCGCGCCGCCTCGCGCGGCCATGCCTCCTACTACGCGTTCACACCGAAGCGCGGAGTGCGGATGATCTCGATCAACACGGTCGCCGAGGGCGACCGCCTGAACTCGACCGGCAACCTCGACGACCCGCAGTTTCGCTGGCTACGCGGCGAGATCGAGGCCGCCGAGCGGCGCGGCGAGCTGATCATCCTCTTCGGCCACCACCCCATCGGCAGCCTGCGCAACCCCGCGCCCGACGAGGACGCCGGCGACTGTGCGCTGCGCGCCGTAACCGGGCCCGGCTGCGACCTCGATCCCCGCCGCTCGCGGCCGCTGCGGCTCGGCGCCGACCTGCGCGCCCTGGCGCTCGCGCACCCCAGCGTCATCGCCTACGTCGCCGGGCACACCCACGAGAACCGCATCACCGCGATGCGCCGCAGCGGCGACCGTCCCGGCGGCTTCTGGGCGATCGAGTCGGCGTCGGAGATCGACTGGCCAATCCAGTCGCGCCTGCTCGAGCTCATGGACAACCGCGACGGCACGCTGTCGATCTTCGGCACGCTGATCGACCACGCCGCGACGCTGGCGACGCCCCCGCCCGGCACGCCGGCGGCGAGCTTCGGCCCCGAGGCACTCGCCGCGCTCGGCCGCGAGTTCGCCTACAACGACCCGCAGGTCGGCGTCGAGGCTCGCGCCGAGGGGCGCCCGCAGGACCGCAACGTCGAGCTGCTGCTGCCGGATCCGCGCCGGCGCTAGGCCTTCACTCCCCGAGCACCTTGATCACGAGGCGCTTCGGCCGGCCGCCGTCGAACTCGGCGTAGAAGACCGCCTGCCACGGGCCGAGGTCCAGGCGTCCCTCGGTGATCGGCAGCACGACCTGGTGGTGGACGAGCAGGTTCTTGAAGTGCGCGTCGCCGTTGTCCTCGCCGCCGCGGTGGTGGCGGAAGTCGCCGGGGTCGGGCGAGAGCTGCTCGGCGACGTCGTTGGCCGGCGGACGCCAGGACGGCGGCGCAAGCTTGTCGAGCCACTCCAGCGTGTCCTCGAGGATGCCGGGCTCGTCGTCGTTGACCCAGACGCCGGCGGTGATGTGCATCGCCGAGACGAGCACGAGCCCCTCCTGCACGCCGGAGTCCCGGACGGCCTCCTCGACGTCGTCGGTGATGCGCACGAACTGGCGGCGCTGGTCGGTGGTGAAGGTGCGATAGGCGGTGTGGGAGCGCATGGCTCGTCATGGTGGCGCAGAACGGATACGGTCCGATCTGCGGGGGAACGCACCGACGAACGGAGGTCCACATGGCAGCGACGCAGCAGTCCGATCCATTCGACGCCCCGCCCGATCCGACGTCGGGTCCGTCGGGCCCTCGCGCCGGGTTCTGGGCGCGGTTCGCGGCGGCGTTCCTCGACGGCATCCTGCTCGGGATCCCGTACGCGATCGTCGGCGCCGTGGCCAGCGTGGGCGCCGCCTATGCGGTGTACCTGCTGCTCGCGATCGCCTACTTCACCTACTTCGAGGGCGGGCCGACCGGCCAGACGCTCGGCAAGAAGGCGCTCAACATCCGGGTCATCGACCTTGCCGGCGGCGGCTCGATCGGGATGACCCGCGCCTTCATCCGCTACATCGGTCGCATCGTCTCCTCGATCCCGCTGCTGCTGGGCTACTTCTGGATGCTGTGGGACGGCGAGAAGCAGACCTGGCACGACAAGATGGCCGGCGCCGTGGTCGTGCCGACGAGCAGCTACCCGGTCGGCTGAGCGGGTGACGACAACGACGGAGGGGGTCCGCCCGCGGCTGCGGGCGCTGTCGCTCGGCGAGATCCTCGACGTCTCGATCAAGATCTGCCTCGCGCATTGGCGCACGCTGATCATGGCGGTGCTGGTCGTCGTCGTCCCCGTGCAGATCATCACCACGATCCTCACGGCGGACTACACGGTGTCCTCGTTCGACCTCAGCGCGGACTCGTCGCAGACGCCGGAGGAGACGCTCGACGAGCTCAACCAGTACATCGGCGGCATCGCCCTCTCCGGGCTGCTGCAGGTGTGCGCCGTCCTGCTGGCGACGGCGGCCTGCTTTCGCGCGATCGCCCAGGCCTACCTGGGCGAGAGCGCGGATTGGCGCAGCTCGCTGTCGTATGCGCTCAAGCACGCGCCGTCGCTGCTGCTGCTGACGCTGCTGTACGTCCTCGGCGTCCTGCTCGGGACGCTGCTGTTCATCCTGCCCGGCATCTGGCTGTACGTCGCCTGGGCCTTCGCGCTGCCCGCCCTGCTCGTCGAGGGCGTGCGCGGGCGCGGCGCGCTGGGGCGCTCCTTCACGCTCGTGAAAGGGCGCTGGTGGCGAACCCTCGGCGTGCTCGTCGTCGGCTTCATCCTCGCCGGCATCGTCTCGACGCTCGTGCAGGGCGTGTTCCTCGTCGGCGCCTTCCTCGGCGACGACAACGACGCCGTCGTGCTGCTGCTCAGCGGGATCGCCGGCGTCATCGGGCTGGCGATCACCACGCCGTTTCAGGCGGCGCTCATCACCGTCGTCTACTTCGACCTGCGCGTGCGCAAGGAGGGCTTCGATCTCGAGCTGCTCGCGCAGGAGATCGGGGCCGGCGCACCCGGCAGCGCGACCGGGACGGCTCCGGCGGCGGCGGTCGCGCCGCCCGCCGCGCTGCCGGCGAGCGCCGACATCGACCGCACCGGCGCGCCGTTCTGGCCGCCGCCGCCGGGCTGGCAGCCGCCCCCGCCCCCGCCGCCGGGGTGGCCGCCGCCGTCCCCGCCCGCCGCGGAGGGACCCGCAGGTTCCGGCGAGCGCGACGCGGACTCCGACTCGGACCCGCCGCGACTTCCGGGGGTTCCCGGCGGGTGAGGCGCGCCGCGCTCGTGGCGTGCGCGCTGGCGATCGCGTGCGTCCCCGCCGTGGCGTACGCCGCCGTGACGAGCCCCGCAGCGCGGCAGGCGACCTCCGGCGCGGGGAACGACCGGGCGGCGGGCGCCCGCGCCGAGGCCCGCGAGGTGCTCGCGCAGCGGCGCTTCCAGGACAATGAGGTGACCGCCCCGCTGCGCTCGCTGCGCGAGCGGATCGGCTCGGCGCTGCGCGAGGCCGGCCGGCCGTTCGAGCGCGCCTATGACTGGGTGGCGAGCTGGCTGCCCGGCGGCCCGCCCGTGCTGATCGCGCTGCTGGCGGGCAGCGTCCTCGCCGTGGCCGCGGTCATCGCCACGCGAGCCGGCGCGCGGCGCGCGGGCGGGCGGTTCGGCGCGGCCGGCCAGACCGGGCCGGCCGGTGCCGAGCGGCTCAGCGCGGCGCGACTGCGCGAGCAGGCCGAACAGGCCGAGCGCCGGGGCGACCTCGACCTCGCGCTGCGCCTGCGCTTCCGCGCCGGTCTCGTCGAGCTCGACCGCCGCGACATCATCGCGCTGCGCCCCGGGCTGACGAACCACGAACTGCTGCGCGCCGTCCCGTCGCCGACGCTGGAGGGCCTCGTCGACGGCTTCGAGGCGGTCGCCTACGGCGGGCGGCCGGCGGCGTCCGACGACGTCGACGAGGCGCGCGAGGGCTGGCCGCGGGTCGTCGAGGAGGTGCGGGCGCCGTGAGGCGATGGCTGCCGCGCACGCGGGGCGGGCGCGTGGCCGCCGGCGTGGCCGCGTTCCTCGTCGCGCTGAACGTCCTCGCGCTCGTCGTCTCCTACCTGCGCCCGCAGCCCGGCGGCACGGACGGCTCGGCGTACGCGACCCAGCCGCAGGGCGCGGCCGGCTATGCCGAGCTGCTGCGCCGCGCCGGCCATCCGGTCGACTTCCTGCGCGAGCCGCTCGACGCCGGGCGGCTCGATCCCGCGACGACGATCGTCGTGCTCGACTCGCCGCGGCTGGCCCGCGCGGAGCGCGCGGCGCTGGCGCGCTTCGTACGCGCGGGCGGCCGGCTCGTCGCCGCCGGCGCCGAGGCCGGGCGCGGCATCGTGGCGCGCCCGCCGCGCTGGGTCGGCGCGGGCC
>JAUXSD010000097.1 GCA_030681525.1 Solirubrobacteraceae bacterium | reverse complement strand
CCCCGGCTACGTCGGCGACCTGCGCGAGAGCAAGACGATCCGCGACTTCGACAACAAGTACGACATCACGTCGAAGCTGCAGGAGGAGGCCGACAAGCTCCCCGACAAGCTCGGCGACGCGGCGGGGGCGCTGCAGAGCATCGCCACGGGCTTCGTCAACGCGGCCTTCCAGATGCTGACGATCCTCACGATGACGTTCTTCCTGCTGCTCGACGGCCGGCGCATCGCAAACTTCTTCATCACCCGCTTCGGCCGCCACCGCGAGGAGCGCCTGCGCGACATCGCCGAGCGCATCTACAAGTCGACGTCGGGCTACGTCGCGGGCGCGCTGACGATCACGTCGATCAACGGGATCCTCACGTTCATCATCCTCACGATCCTGGGCGTCCCGTTCGCGGTCCCGCTCGCGGTGATGATGTCCTTCTTCGGGCTGATCCCGCTCGTCGGCGCGACGATCGGCGGCGTGCTCATCCTCATCGTCACGCTGTTCACCGACTTCCCGAGCGCGACGATCATCTACGGCGTCTTCCTCATCCTCTACCAGCAGGTCGAGAACAACGTCCTGCAACCGTTCATCTTCAAGCGCACGGTCAACGTCCCGCCGCTGGCCGTGATCGTGGCGATCCTGGCCGGCTCCTCCGTGCTCGGGATCGTCGGCGCGCTCGTCGCGATCCCGATCGCCGCGGCGTTGCAGATCGTCCTCAAGGAGTACTTCGCGGACAAGACCCTCACCTCGGGCACCGTGCTGATGCCAGACGACGTGCCGCCTCCCGGCGCCCCGCCGCCCGGAGATCCGCCGGCGTCGCCGCCGCCTCCTCCGCCACCGCCGCCCCCGGCGGCACCGCCGTCGTCGCGCCGGCCGAAGCCCAAGCCGGCCTGAGCCTCTTTGCCTACGTGATCACGGGGAGGCTCACGTTGCCCGCCCGGTCGGTCGCGGTGACGCTGTAGGAGACCAGGCCGAGGACGAGAACCCCGTTCACGGGATCGATGTCGTAGGCGGCGGGCGTGCCCGCCGACTTCGTGGAGAACAGCAGCCCGGGGGTGGGGCGCTTCTCGGCGACGATAGTGGCGCCGCAGTCCGAGACGCTGCCATCGACGTGGGGGCCGAGGTTGAGGAAGCCGCCTCCGATGCTGTGGAACGAGGCCGTCAACGTGGGGTCGACGGTGTCCTTGATGAACGGGGCGCCGCCCATGTTCGTGCTCGTCGACGCGTTGCCCGCGGCGTCGGTCGTGTAGGCGGTGACCGTGATGGCCGCGTCGGGGAACGTGCTGAGGTTCAGCGACGTCGAGACCGACGAACCGGCGGCGGCGAGTGGGCCCGATGTCGCGCTCGACGTCCCGCTCGTGGCCGTGAAGACGATCGTGAGGCCGGTCTCGCCGGTGACGTTGGCGGACACCGCGACCGTCGACGCCGAGGCGCTCGTGGCCTCCCCGTTGATGTAGCGGGTGCCGGTGGTGACGCCGGTGCAGGTCGGCGGGGAGGTCCAGACGACAGCGTTGGGGACCGCGAGCGACGACGGTGCGGCGGGCAAGGTCTTGTCGAGCGTGAAGGTCTCGCCCGTGAACAGGCCGTTGCCGGTGCCGACGCCGCCGAGGGGGTTCGTCAGCGCGTCGATGATCGTGTCGTCGTCGAGCAGGTTGAGGCCGAGCGTGCCATTGCCGGTTCCGGTGGTCGCACTGACGGTGTAGGTCGTGCCGCTGCCGACAATCGTGGGGCTGATCGTCCCGCCGGCCACGGTCCCGGTCCGCACGAGCGCGAAGTCGGCGCTGGTCACGCCGGTCACGGCTTCGTCGAAGGTCACCGTCCAATTGACGTTCCCGGCGTTCGTGAGTGTGCTGCCCACGCGAGCGATCGCGGCGGCCGTGGGTCCGCTCTTGTCGAGCGTGTAGACCTGACCTGTGTAGGGGCCGTTGCCGGCGCCGATGCCTCCAAGAGGGTTGGTGAGCGTGTCGGTGATCGTGTCGTCGTCGACGAGGTTGAGGCCGAGGGCGCCACTGCCGGTACCGGTCGAGGCGGTGACGGTGTAGGTCGTTCCGCTGACGAGGGTCACCGTGCCGACCGAGCCACCGCTCACGCCGCCGGTGCGGGCGAGCGCGAAGTCCGCGGGGCCTACGCCCGTGACGGCCTCGCTGAACGTGACTGTCCAGCTCACGGTCCCCGCGTTGGTCGGGGTGCTGCCGACGCGCGTGATCGAGCTCGCCACCGGCCCGGTCTTGTCGAGCGTGTACGCCGGGCCGATGACGCTGCCGTTGCCGGCGCCCGCGCCGCCCAGCGGGTTGGTGGCGGCGTCGACGATCGTGTCGTCGTCGAGGAGGTTGAGGCCGAGCGTTCCGTCGCCGATGCCCGTGGTCGCGGTGACGGTGTAGATCGTGCTGCTGACCGGCGTCACGCTGCTGATCGCCCCGCCGGTCAGGGGGGCTGTGCGGGCGAGCGCGAAGTCGGCGGCGTCGACGCCGGCCACGGCCTCGCTGAAGGTGACCGTCCAACTGGCGCTCGTGGCGTTGCTGGGGCTGGCTGCGGCGCGCGTGATCGAGCTGACGGTCGGTGCCGTGCTGTCTACGAGCACGTCCACGGGCCCCGATTCGCCGGATGTCGCCGTCCAGGAAGCAAAGCGTGCGACGACGCGGTAGCGGTAGCTTCCCGTCGCGGGCGGCGCGTCGATGCAGCTGGCGGTGCCATAGCCCTGACTACCCGAGCACCCTCCGCTCGGTATCGCGGCATAGGACCCGCTCGCCGGCTTGCGCTCCACGGTGTATGTGATCGAGCTGTTCGAGGCGGATGACGGGACGAGCGTGGCCTGCTCGGTCCACGTCACGGTGAGCGAGTTCGCCGCGGAGGTGGGCGCCGACAGCGTTGCGGCTACGAGGGACCCAGCGCTGACGGTGGCGCCACCGGTCCCAGGCGCCGTCCAGAAGGCCCACCCGTCGATGGCCGTCGTTGCGACGATCACCGTCACCAGGCAGACGGACCACCTCCCACGCCCACCGATCATCGCGCGCCCCGACCGCAGACGTCGCGAACGGGCAGAGCGCACTCACGGGCGATCGGGCGGCGCAGCAGTTGCTTCACGAAGACCATTGCGCTCCCATCCGCTTCTGAGTCGGAGGGCGGCGGCTGAAGCCGCCGCCCTCTTGCACTCCCGGCGTTCGACGGACGACTAGCTGCTGGCCAACGCGAGCGTCAGCGTCGCGCCCTTGCAGGCGTCCTGATTGACGGCGGTGTTTGCCATCGTCAGCTCGCCCGTGGCGGTCAGCGAGAACCCGCTGGCGCCGGCGGCAACCTGCTGGTCGGACGCCACGGCCACCATCGCGAAGTCCCCAACGTCGCACCCGGCATGGCCGGCGTCGACGGTGACCCCGGTGAGGCTGATCGTCCCGACGGTGATCGCGGATGTCGTCGCGTTCGTCGCGGTGAAGTGGACGGTCTTGCTCAGCCCGGGTGCGATGCCCGGATCGACCGTGCCGCTCAGGGTGATCGTGCCGCCCGCGCTGGCGGTCCCGGCCACACTGCCGGTACCCGCGGCGGTCCAGTAGGCGTACGCGCCAGCGGCGGCGATGAGCAGGCAGATGGTGCCGATGACGGCGAACTTCTTGTTGCGGCGCAGGCTGGGCATGCGTAAGCCTCCAGTGCAGTTGGGTCGAGAACGGGAAATCCATTTCCTCGCACGAGCTGGTGGCCTGTGCAGGGCTGATGTCCGAACGGATCGGGCAGCTCTTGCGCGTTCCGTCTGGACTGAATACCTGGTGATCGGTATTGCCCGTACGGCGCTATCGTCCGTGGCGGCCACGGACTAAAGCGCCATGTGTCCGTCGCGGAGCATTCGACTGCCGCCGTTCGTCCACTTTTGCGGCAATCACCAGCCGTCCGGGCACGGCGCCGCATCACGTGATGGTCGGAGCGCGGTTGCGGGTACGGGGCGGGCGTGGCGATAGACGAACAGGTTTCCGAGCAGGAGGAGGACGGGCGCGCCGGCGAGAACGTGCTCAGCGCGATCTCCAACGAGATGGTTCGCCTCTACAAGGAGCAGTTCGGGCGCGGGCCGACGAAGACGCGCACGAACTGGGCGGGCCCGGACATCCTCGTCGTCACGCTCGAGCAGACCTTCACGCCGGCCGAGCGCAGCCTGCAGCGGATGGGCGAGCACCAGCGTCTGCGCGATCTGCGCCTGCTCTTTCAGTACGCCTCGGTCGCGACGTTCTGCGAGCCCGTCGAGCGGTTGATCGGGCGCAAGGTGCGGGCGTTCATCAGCGGCATCGACACGCAGGCCGACATCGCCACCGAGCTGTACCTGCTGTATCCGCGCGGCTACGAGGGGCCATCGCGCGCCGAGGCCGACGCCGGCCAGTAGCCGAGCGCGCGCGGCGGCCGCCGTCCGCGCTCGCCTCGATCAGCTCAGCGCGTCCGCCGCCAGCCCGCCGACGCCGATCATGCCCGGCCCCGCGTGCGCGCCGATGACCGGCCCGACCTCGCCGACGAAGCGCGGCTCGCAGCCGAAGATCTCGCTCCCGCGCTCGACGAGGCGCTGGGCCTCGCCGGGCGCCTGGATGTGCTGCACGCACCAGGCGTCGGCGCCGTCGGCGTGCAGCGTGCGCATGTACTCGACCATCCGCTCGAAGGCGCGGCCCGCCGTGCGGACCCGCTCGACGGGCTCGATCGTGGACTCCAGCGAGAGGATCGGCTTGATCTTCAGCGCTCCGCCGATCCAGGCCTGAGCGCCGCCGACGCGGCCGCCGCGGCGCAGGTACTCCAGCGTGTCGAGCACGAACCAGATCCGCAGGTGCTCGCGCGCGCCGGCGGCGTGGGCGGCGACCTCCTGCAGGCCGGAACCGGCCCGTGCCCGCGCGGCGGCGGCAAGCAGTTGCAGGCCGAGGCCGCCGCACACCGTGCGCGAGTCGAGGACCTGGATGCGGTCCGCCGCGAGGCCGCGCTCGAGCAGCTGCGCGCGCGCCTGGAGGGCGGAGTCGTACGTGCCCGAGATGCCGGCCGAGAGGTGGATGGAGAGGACGTCGTGGCCGTCCTGCAGCAGCGGCTCGTAGCAGCCCAGGAAGTCGCCGATCGACGGCTGCGACGTCGTCGGCAGCACCGAGCCCTCGCGCATCTGCTCCCAGAAGGCGGGCAGGTCGGTCATGTCGCTCTCGCGCCGGAGCGTCTCGCCGAGCTTGACGTAGAGCGAGACCTCGCGCAGGCCGAGCTCGGCGACGAGCTCGCGTGGCAGGTAGTGCGTGCTGTCGGTGACGATCGTGACGGGCATCAGCCGCGGCAGGTTAGTGCGCCTGGCGTCGTGGGTCGACGACGAGCTTGCGCGCCTCCCCGGTGTTCGGGCGCAGCAGCGCCTCGCCGAGCTCGTCGAGGCCGATCGTCGCGCCGACGATCGCGCGCCAGTCCACGTCGCCGTCGGCGAGCAGCGTCAGCGCGTGGTCGACCTCGGCCGGCGTGTGGTGAAACGCGCCGCGGACGTCGAGCTCCGCGTAGTGCAGCGGGCCGGACGGCAGCGTCACGTCGCTGCCCGCGGGGCAGCCGCCGACCAGCACCACGGTCGCCCCCGGGGCGGCGGCCTCGATCGCGGCGCGCCACGCCTGCGGCCGCCCGACCGCCTCCATCACGAGCTCGAAGCCGCCCGGCGCGAGCACCTCGACCGGGTGCGCACCGAGGGCGGTCGCCTGTGCGCGGCGCTCCTCGTGGCGATCGGCCAGCGTCACGTCGCAGCCCTGCAGATGCAGCAGCCGCGCGAGCATGAGCCCCATCGTGCCGCCGCCCAGCACGGCCGCGCGGGCGCCCGCCCGGGCGGAGGAGCCGGCGCGCGCGACGGCATGCACCGCGGCGGCGAGCGGCTCGGCGATCGCCGCGCCCGCCGCGTCGAGCCCGTCGGGCACGGCATGCAGCGCGCCCGCCGGCGCGGCGATACGCTCGGCGAAGCCGCCGAGCACCCAGGTCATCCGCTCGCAGAGCTGCGTGTGCCCGGCGGCGCACCGCGCGCAGCGCCCGCAGGCCACCGAGTCGCCGACGAGCACGCGCGCGCCGGTGTCCTCGCGCCGGCCGACGGTCTCGTGACCGAAGCGCGCCGGGTACGGGCCGAGGATGCGGTGGCCGTAGAGCAGGCACTTGACGTCGGTCGCGCAGGACGTCGCGGCCTCGACGGTCACGGTGATCTCGCCCGCGGGCTCGCCGACCTCCTCGATGCGCAGGTCGCCCGGGCCGTGCAGCAGCGCCGCCCTCACGGCACGACCACGACCTTGATCGCTTCGCCGCGGCGCTGCAGGTCCAGCGCGCGGGCGGTGTCGTCGAGGCCGACGCAGTGCGTGACGAGCGCCAGCGGGTCGATCACGCCGCCGGCGATGAGGTCATACGCCGCGCGCATGTCGCGCGGTCCCGCCGACCAGCTCGAGCAGACCGTCAGCTCGCGCAGGAAGAGCTGCTCGCCATCGACGCCGAGCGCCGCGCCGGCCTTCGTCGTCGCGTACAGGCACAGTACGCCGCCGGCGCCGAGCGCGGCGGCGGCGCCCGCGATCGCGGCCTCGGACGCGGTCGTCAGGAACGCGACGTCGACGGGCTCGTCGGTGTGCGCCACGGCGCCCCAGGCCTCCGCGAGGCGGCGGCGATCGTCGCGCGGCTCGCGGATCCAGACCCGCTGCACGCCGCGCGCTCGCGCGGCAGCCACCGCCAGCAGGCCGTTGGAGCCCGCGCCCACGACGAGCAGCTCGTCGCCGGCGGTCAGGCGCGCGCGATCGAGCGCGCGCAGCACGCAGCCCAGCGGCTCGACGAACGTGCCGGCCAGCGGGTCGAGCGCGCCGAGCGCCAGCAGCTCGGGCACGAGCGCCGCCTCGACGCGGACCTGCTCGGCGAAGCCGCCGGGATCGAGCGCGGTCGTGCGGAAGCGGTCGCACAGCGTCTCGTGCCCGCGCCGGCAGCGCCGGCAGTCGCCGCACGGCGCGTGGTGGTGCACGACGACGCGGTCGCCGACCGCGACCGTGTCGACGCCGGCGCCCGTCGCGAGCACCTCGCCGACGACTTCGTGGCCGAGCACGGCGGGCAGCTTCCGGGACACGTAGCCGTCGCTGACGTCCGAGCCGCAGACGCCGCAGGCGAGCACGCGGCAGACGACCTCGCCGGGACCGGGGGAGGGGTCGGCCAGGTCTTCGAGTACGACGTCGCGCGTCGTGGTGGAGCGCGCGACGCGCATGACTTCTACGCCCGTGGCTCGGCCGGTACCGCGGCGCCGGTGAGTGCCAGAACGGACTCCCGCGTGACCGGCGAGGCGATCCCGCGCTCGGTCACGAGCGCCGTGACGAGCTCGGCTGGCGTCACGTCGAAGGCAGGGTTGCGACAGGGCGTGTCGGCGCCGGTCAGCAGCGCGCCGCCGGCGTGGCGCACCTCGTCCATGTCGCGCTCCTCGATGACGATCTCCTCGCCGCCGGCGATCGAGGCGTCGATCGTCGACGTCGGCCCGGCCACGACGAACGGGATCCCGGCGGCGCGGGCGGCGAGCGCGTGGGCGTAGGTGCCGACCTTGTTGGCGACGTCGCCGTTGGCGGCGACGCGGTCGCAGCCGACGATCACCGCGTCGACCTCGCCGCGGCGGATGAGGCCGGCGGCGGCGCCGTCGACGAGCAGCTCGTGATCGATGCCGGCGCGGCGCAGCTCCCAGATCGTCAGCCGCGCGCCCTGCAGCAGCGGCCGGGTCTCGCACGCCAGCACGGTGATGTCGTCACGCTGGGCGAGCTCGATCGCGACGGCCAGCGCGGAGCCCGTGCCCCCGCAGGCGAGCGCGCCCGTGTTGCAGTGGGTGAGGATCCGCCGCGATCCGGCGAGCAGGTCGGCGCCCAGCAGCGCGATCGCGGCGCTGGCGGCGTCCTCGCCGGCGTGGATCGTCTCGGCCTCGTGGCGTGCGACGGCGGCGCGCTCGCCGGGCGCGACGGCGAGCGCTGCGGCCTGCACGCGGTCGACGGCCCACGCGAGGTTGACGGCGGTCGGCCGCGCGGCGCGCAGGACGCTCGCGGCGGCGCGCACCGCGTCGTCGGCGGGCGCGCGCTCGATCTCCCTCGCCAGGCCGTAGGCGGCGGCGATGCCGATGTTCGGCGCGCCGCGGACCGCGAGGCGGGCGATCGCCGCGGCGGTGTCGGCGGCGCCGTGGCAGTCGATCCACGTCTCCTCGCCGGGCAGCAGCGTCTGGTCGAGCAGCCGCAGCGAGCGCCCGTCCCAGGTCAGCGCCGGTGTCATCGTCGGTCCGCCCGTGGCCATGGGGGCGATGCTACCCGGCCGCCTGCGCGGGGCCGGCGGGCGTGCCCAGGGGTGTGGAACTGCGACCGCCGCTGAGATCGCTGCTAGCGTGGATCGCGGATGCGCCGCCTGCTTCTCGCCGCTCTCGCGGCCGCGCTCGTGGCGCCGGCCGGCGCACGCGCGGCCGATCCGATCCTCCCGCTGAGCGAGGTGCAGTCCGGCATGCGCTGCATCGGTCTGAGCGTCGTGCGCGGGCTGGACATCGCGCAGTTCGACGTCGAGGTCATCGACGTCATCGACCGCGGTCGCGGCGGGGCGGCGCGGATCATCGTGCGCGTGTCGGGGCCCGCGGTCGACGCGACGGGGCTCGGCGCGGGGTTCTCCGGCTCGCCGATCCTCTGCACCGGCGCCGATGGCGTGGCGCGCAACCTCGGCGCGCTCTCGGAGACGATCGGCGAGTACGGCGGCAAGACCGCGCTGGCAACGCCGATCGAGGCGATCCTGGCGCAGCCGGCGCTGCCGCCGGCGGCGACGCGCACCCGCGTCGTCGGCGCGCGCAGCCTCGCCGGGCCGCTGACGATCGCCGGCCTGCGACCCGCGCTGGCGCGGGCCTTCGTGCGCGCCGCGCGCAAGGCGGGCCGGACGCTGATCGCCGGCCCCGCCGGCACGCGGGCCGCGTTCGACCCGCAGCCGCTCGTGCCGGGCTCGTCGGTCTCGGTCGGTCTGACCTCGGGCGACATCTCGCTCGGCGCCACCGGCACCGTCTCCTACGCGGACGCGCCGCACGTCTGGATCTTCGGCCACGAGATGGACGGCGCCGGGCGCCGCTCGCTGTTTCTGCAGGACGCCTGGATCCACACCGTCGTCAACAACCCCGTCGCCGCGCCCGACGTGGCGTCCTACAAGCTCGCCTCGCCCGGCAACGACATCGGCACGATCACGTCCGACGGACCCAACGGCGTCGCCGGGATCGTCGGCTCCCTGCCGCCTAGCTTCCCGCTGCGCGTGACCGCCAAGGACCTCGATACCGGCAAGGTGCGCAGCGCCGTCACGCGGATCGCCGACGAGGGCGACGTCGGGCTGCCCAGCGGCAGCTCGCCGCTGAGCCTGGCGGCGGCGGCGGCGACCGCGGAGGCGGCGGCAGCGATCCTCGACGGCGCGCCCGCTCGCCAGACCGGCGAGCTGTGCGTGAAGGTGACCCTGCGCGAGACGCGCGCGCCGCTGCGCGTCTGCAACACCTACGCGGTCGACGGCACCAGCCAGAACGCCCTGGCCGGTCCCGCCGCGACCGACGTCGCCGCCGCGGTGGCGGTGCTCGAGAGCTACCGCTTCGGCACGCTGCACGTCACCGCCATGGAGGTCGGGCTGCGCGTGCGCCGCGGGCTGCGGCAGGCCTTCATCACGGGCGCGCGCGCGCCGCGGATCGTGCGGCGCGGCAGCCGCATCGCCGTCCGCCTGGCGCTGCGGCACACCGGCACCGGCAAGCGCTCGTCACGCACCGCGCGCATGCGCGTGCCGCTCGGCATCCCGGCGGGGGTGCGGACGATGCGCGTGATCGGCACGCCGACCGACCCCGGCAGCGATCCCACGCAGGACGGCGGCGGCGACCTGACGCTCGTCTTCGAGGAGGGCGAGGAGGGCGCCGACGACGGCGGGCCGCAGTCGCTCGCCGAGCTCCGCTCGAGCTTCACCGCGCTCGCCCGCCCGATCGGCGTCGTCGCGCTCCTCGGCGGTGAGGAGCGCCTGCTGCTGCGCGACCCGCGCCTGCGGATCACCGGTGAGGCGCGGGTGCGGGTGCGGGTTCGCTGACCCGCCTCGATCGTCGGTCGTCTAGCCCAGTCGGTTCTCGATGCCCATCGGCGCGGCCGGCGCGGCGCCGGCGGGCGCGGGCGCGGGACCGGACTGGGCGGGGGCGCCGAGCGCCTCGCCGAGCTCGCCGTTCTCGTACATCTCCGTGACGATGTCGCAGCCGCCGATCAGCTCGCCCTTGTGGAAGAGCTGCGGGATCGTCGGCCACTGGGAGATCGCCGAGAGCTCCTGGCGGATGCGCGGGTCGGGCAGGACGTCGACGGCGGCGAAGGGCGTCTCGAGCTGCTGCAGCATCGCGACGGTGCGCGCGGAGAAACCGCAGGCGGGCGCGTCGGGCGAGCCCTTCATGAAGAGGATCGTGTCGTTCTCCTCGATCGCCTGGGCGATCAGGGTGCGGATCTCGTTGTCGCTCATGTGGGGACCTCCGTCTTCAGGGCAAGGGCATGGATCGCGCCGCCGAGCTCGCCTTCGAAAATGTCCATCACGAGCCGGTGCTGCTTCACGCGCGTGAGGCCCTCGAAGGCGCCGGCTCGCACGACGACGTCGAAATGCACCTCGTCGTGTGTCTGCACCTCGGCCGCGGCACCGGGAATCCCGGTTTCGATACGGCGCTTGACCTCTTCGGCGCTGGGCATATGCTCGAAGCGTAGCGATCGCCAACGGTTGGCCAGCCCGGCCTCCGAGGCCGCTACACTTCGTGAAGTATTGCCGATGCGCTTGAAACGACGCCGGGAGATGCGCACATGATCACGATCACCGACAAGGGTGCACAGAAGGTCCACGAGTTCCTCGCCGGCCAGGGCGCCAACGTCGCTGAGGCCGGATTGCGCGTCGGGGTCAAGGGCGGCGGCTGCTCTGGCTTTCAGTACAACCTCGCGTTCGACGAGCAGCGCGACGGCGACGAGGTCTTCGAGTTCGCCGGCCTGAAGGTGTACGTCGACCAGCCCAGCCTGCCCTACGTGCGCGGCTCGGTCATCGACTACGTCGAGTCCCTGCAGGGCGCCGGCTTCCAGGTCAACAACCCCAACGTCGTCGCCGCCTGCGGCTGCGGCTCCTCGTTCCGGGTCGCCGACGAAGAGGAGTGCTCGGCGGTCTAGGAGCCGGACCCGCCGGCGCTCAGCTCGGCGAGTCTCTGCTGGGCGGCGAGGCGGTGCGGATGGTCGGCGGTCACGGCGCCGTCGAGCACGTCCACGGCGCGCTGAGCGTACGCGCGCGCCTCTGACGGGTTGCCGCGCTGCTCGCACAGCGCGCTGAGATTCAGCAGCGTGGGGGCGAGCATCGGGTGCCGTTCGCCCTGGGTGCGCTCGCGGCCGGCCAGGCCCTCGCGGTAGGCGACGTCCGCCTCGTCGAGGCGGCCGACGCGGTGCAGGGCCGCGCCGAGCGCGGTGTGCGCGATCGCGACCTCGACGTGGTCGGGGCCGTAGGCGGTGGCGAAGTCGTCGGCGGTGCGGCGCAGCTCGCGCTCGGCCTCCTCGTGGCGGCCGAGCTCGGAGAGGATCGCGGCGAGCTGGCCGCGGTCGGCGGCGGCGTCCGGGTGGGTGGCGCCGTGCGATGCGGCGTGCAGCTCGAGTGCCCTGCGCGTCTCACGCTCCGCGGTGACGAGGTCGCCGCGGCTGTGGGCGAGGCCGCCGAGGTTGTGGTGCAGGGTGGCGATCGTGCCCGGCGCCGCGTCGTGGTCGCGGTAGATCTCCAGCGCGCGGGCGTAATGCGCGGCGGCGTCGTCGAACGTGCCCATGAACTTGCCGACGATCCCGAGCATGTTGTGCACGCCGGCGGCGTCGGGATCGTCGGGAGCGAGCGTCTGCTCGCAGAGGGTGAGCGTGGCCTCGAGCACGGCGCGGGCGCCGGGACGGTCGCCGCCGTCGAGCAGCGCCACGCCGCGCAGGCGCCCGAGCTGCACGCGGAGGCGGTCGAAGGGGTCACCCCCGGGCAGCTTGGCGGCGTGGCCGTCGGCGCGGTCGAGCGTCTGCGCCGCCGCCCCGTGGTCGCCGAGCGTGAGCAGGGCGTCGGCGCGCAGGCGCAGCATGTTCGGCGCGTCGAAGTTCGGCTCGCCCTGCTCGGCGAGGAACGTCGCCGCCGCCTCGTCGGCCAGCGCGGCGCCGCGCGCGAGCTCGCCGCCGCCGAGGGCGGTCGAGGTCGCGGCGGCGAGCTGGAGGCCGGTCTGTGGAGGGTCCGCGCTCATGGTTGGCGGAGCGCGACGCTAGCGCAGGACGAGGCCCTCGGCGTGGTTGCTGGGGTCTGAGCAGTTGCCCGACGTGCAGCCGTCCGACGCGCCCGCGGTGATGGCGGTGGAGACGACGATGCCCTCCGCGTGGTTGTTGGGGTCCGAGCACGTGCCCGAGGGGCAGTCGCGCTCGCCGGCGACGATCGCGGTTGACACGACGATGCCCTCGGCGTGCTGGTTGCGCTCGCCGAAGCCCACGCCGATGCCCGCGCTGATCGCCGTGGACACGATGATGCCCTCGGCGTGGTTGAGGTCCGAGCCCGCGACGCCGGCCGAGATCGCGGTGCTGACGGCGATGCCCTCGGCGTGGTTGAGCGTCACGCCGTCGAGGCCGGCGGTGATGGCGGTCGAGACCACGATGCCCTCGGCGTGCTGCTGGCGCTCGCCGAAGCCGACATCGATGCCGGCGGTGATCGCGGTCGAGACCACGATGCCCTCGGCGTGCTGCTGGAGCTCGCCGAAGCCGACGCCGATGCCGGCGGTGATGGCGGTCGAGACGACGATGCCGGTCTGCGGGGGGGTGGGCTGCGTGAGGGTCATGGTGCGGCTCCGATCTGCAAGGGGTCGTGGTCGTTGAGGGCAGTCTGCGCGAGCACCCGGGGCCGGCCCATGGGGGCAGACCCGCAAGCTCTGGTGGGGTCAGCCGCACTACTGCACACGCTCGTTCATCTGTAACGGGCCGGCGACCGCGGGGGAATGCGCGATCGTCGGCGCCCGCTGGTAGCGTCGGCGCGTGGGCACGGGTTCGGCACGCCGGCTGGCGGGGGGCGGCATCGCGGCAGCGCTGGTGGTCGGCCTCGCGCTCGTGTTCGTCCCCGGCTCGCCGCTGCGCGACGAGGATCTCGCCTCGGCCCCCGTCGCCAAGGCGTCCTTCGATTCCGAGGCCCCGGTGAAGGCGCCCGCGCACTGGCTGCCGCCGGAGGACTGGGTCTACAACCACTGGCTGCCCTACGACGAGGGGCGCCTGCACGCGCTGCTCGGGGTGACGCGCGGCGACATCTGGCGCCAGCTGCGCGACGACCGCCACAACCTCGCGCAGCTCGCCGCGGCCCATGGCTGGCCCGACCCGGGCAAGCTGGCCGCCGCCCTCGTCGCCCCGCGCGCCGGCACCGTCGCCCCCGGCGTGCTCGCGACGCTGCGCCGCCGCGCCGAGCGGACGGTCACGCAGGGTCACCTCTCCCAGCATCTGTTCTTCCACTCGCTGCACCAGTTCGCGATCCCCAGTGCGGCGCCCGAGATCTTCGGCGTGACCGACGCGGAGTTTCGCCGGCTGCGCCGCGGCGAGCAGAGCCCGCTGGAGATCGGCCGGCTGCACGGCCGCTCGCCCGGCCGGATCCAGGCGCTGGCCGCCGGCGTGCTGCGCGAGCGCGTGCGCTTCGGCGTGTCCAGCGGCGCGATGAGCGAGCGCCAGGGCCGCCTGCTGCTGCGCCGCCAGCTCAGCCAGCTGCCGCGCTGGCTCGCGCAGGTCCGCTACAACGGACCGCCGCCGACGCACGCCGGCAAGCTGACCGGCAAGCCGCGCGATTTCGCCGCCAACCCGGCGCTGTCGGCCGACGGCGCGCGGGTCGTCTTCGAGTCCTACCTGCAGAAGCTGCCGCTCGCGCTCAAGAGCGGCGAGATCAGCGTGCTGTCGGCAGGCGTGGCCGGCGGGCGGACGCGCAACGCGTCGTTCAACGCCTCGCGGCGCACCCCGCGCTCGGCCTACAACCCGACGGTCTCCGCCGACGGGCGCGTCGTCGCGTTCGAGTCGGCCGAGGGCAACCTGAACTTTGCCAAGCGCTACGGGCAGATCGGGGTGTTCGTCAGCGACGCCCGCACCGGCCGCACGCGGGCGATGCCGCAGCCGCCGCAGGAGCCCGGCGTCTCGCGCTCGGAGTACAACCCGGTCATCTCGGCCGACGGCCGGCGGGTCGCCTACCAGGCGCAGCGGCGCACGGGGCAGAGCGCGATCTACGTCACCGAACTGCGTGACGGCCGCACCGAGCTGGCCAGCCGCGGTCCGCGCTCGGCGCCGCGTGCCGACGACGGCGTCTACGACCCGGCGATCTCCGGCGACGGGACGCGGGTCGCGTTCACGACGGCGGCGTCGAACCTCGGGGCGGGCGATCTGCGCGGGCGCACGCAGGTCTTCGTGCGCGACCTCGCGGCCCGCACGACGACGCTCGTCAGCCGCGCGAGCGGCGCCCGCGGCGCGATCGCCGACGAGTACTCGGCCGACCCGGCGATCTCAGACGACGGGCGCCACGTGGCGTTCTCGTCCTCGGCGGGCAACCTCGCGGACCGCGGCGGGCGAAGCCGCTCGCGCATCTACGTCCGCGATCTGCGCACGCACCGCACGACGGCGGTCAGCAGCGTGCGCCGCTTCGCCCTCAAGCCCTCGATCAGCGCCGACGGGCGCCGCGTCGCGTTTGTGGTCATCGACCGCGGCCGGTCGCTCGTCTACGTCCGCGACGCCCGCGGCCGCGGGGCCGAGCAGCTCGTCTCGCGCGCGCCGGGCCGGGCCGGTGCGGCGGCGGACGGTGCCTCGACCGACGCGGCGATCTCCGGCGACGGGCGCCGCGTGGCGTTCACGTCGGCGGCGACGAACCTGTCGCCGGACAAGCCCGACGACCGCCGCGGCGTCTTCGTCCGCGACCTGCGCTCGCACGCCACGCGACTCGTCAGCGCGCCGGTGCCGAAGGCGGCCGTGGCGGTGTCGGCCAAGCCGGCCGTCGGCCCGGTCGCCGCGCCCGCCGCCGCGGCCGGGCCGAAACCGGGCGGCGCGGCGCGCCGCAGCGCGGTCGTGTCGATCTTCGACAACGCCTTCCACCTCGGCCGGGAGCGGCCGGCGGTGCGGTTGCGGGCGGGCGGCGAGCTGACGTGGCGCTGGCGCGCCCAGCAGTCCCATCAGGTCACGCTGCGCTCCGGGCCCGAGCCGCTCACGTCGCCGACGAAGACGGCCGGCACCTACGCCGTGCAACTCGACAAGCCGGGCCGCTACACGTTCGTCTGCTCGATCCACGCGCCGGGGATGCGGATGTCGGCGATCGTGCGCTGAGCCCGCACCGGCCGCGGGCTCAGCCGGCCGCCGCGCGCGGCGCGACCGTGGCCCACATCGCCGAGTGGTCCGACAGGACGTCCTCGCGCAGGCTGTGGTCGTACGCGCAGTCGATCGGCTCGAGCGCGGGGGAGACGAGGATGTGGTCGAGGCGGTAGCCGGGATGGCGGCCGGTCTTCCACGAACGGTCGCGCGCCGCGTAGCCGTGCAGCGTGCGAAAGGCGTCCTGCCAGCCCGGCGGGCCCGTGATGATCATCCGCTCGGCGCGGTCGTGGCGCTCGCCCCGCGCCGGGCGCAGGTTGCCGGTCCGCGTCTGGGCGAACGTCTGCACGACGCCGTCGCGCGCCTCGTACTGCGGCGTGTTGAAATCGCCGCAGAGCACCGCGGCCGCGCCGGGCTCGAGCGCGGCGAGGCTCGCGTGCACCGCCTCGAGCGTGCGGACCTTCGCCTGCCCCTCGCGCTGCGACAGCGGCGCGTGCAGGGTCATGACCCGCAGCGGCGACGGCCAGCCGCCGGGCTCGGTGTCGACCGCCAGCAGCCGCTCGGGCCACGGCACCGCCGCGCCCGGCCCGGCGAACAGGATCGCCGGCCGGCTGGCGACGAGCACGCCGAGACGATGCACCCGCGGCGCGTCCGGCGCCACCGCGCTCGCGGCGACGGCGTAGCCCGCGCCCTGCAGGCCCTCCGTCCAGCGCGCCAGCGCGTTGGGGATGACCTCCTGCAGGCACACGACGTCGGCGTCGTGGGCGAGGACGCGGTCGACCTGCTCGTCGAGGCGCGACAGGCGGCCCGCGACGTTCCAGGTCAGCAGCTTCAGCGGTGCGGTCACGTCAGGGGTACTGCCCGCGCAGGGAGTGGCGCACGTTGTACGCGCCTGGCAGCCTACGCAGCATGCGCAAGCTCCAGACCCAGGGTTGCCACCACATCACGCTCGTCGGGGCCGACCGGCAGACCTCGATCGACTTCTGGGAGGGGGTGCTCGGGATGCCGTTCGTCTTCGAGCAGCCCAACCTCGACCGGCCGGCCGAGAGCCACCTGTACTTCGATCCCGGCGACGGGCGGCTCATCACGATCTTCACGAACGACGAGCGCGAGCCCGAGCCCAGCCGCACGCCGACCGACGTCGGCTGCGTGCACCACATCGCGTTCGCGGTCTCGCAGGCGACGTTCTTCCAGGCCGTCGAGCGCCTCGACGAGCGCGGCATCGAGCACAGCGGCGTCAAGGACCGCGGCTTCATGGACTCGATCTACTTCACCGACCCGCTCGGGCTGCTCGTCGAGCTGGCCTCCTACCGCTTCGAGCCGCCCGCCGGCCACACGCACGCCGACGTCCTGCTCGAGGCGCACCGCATCCGCGTCGAGCGCGACGACTACAACATCGACCGCGTCCACCTGGCCGACGCGATCGAGGCGCTCGTCGCCCGCTCCCAGGACTCGCTGTCAGACGATCGCGGGCCGAAGGCCGCCTACCGCTGATGGCGACCATCGATCGCGACGCGCTGCGCGCGCTGCAGGCGCCGCTGAAGGAGCGCTACAAGGAGGAGCCGGACGCGGCGCTCGTGACGCTCACGGCGACCGGCACGCTCGACGACGAGCTGGCCTGCAACGTGCACACCGGGCGGGCGCTCGCGACGGCCGGCCTGCATCCCGCGACCGGCGGTGACGGCAGCCTGCTGTGCTCGGGCGACATGCTGCTCGAGGCGCTCGTCGCCTGCGCGGGCGTCACGCTGAAGGCCGTCGCGACCGCCCTGGAGATCGATGTCGAATCCGCCACGATCACCGCCGACGGCGACCTCGACTTCCGCGGCACGCTGGGCGTCGACCGCGCGGCGCCGGTCGGCTTCGCCGACATTCGGTTGCGCTTCGACATCGCGGCGCCCCGCGCCGACGACGACCAGCTCGCGACGCTGCTGAAGCTCACCGAGCGCTACTGCGTCGTCCTGCAGACGCTGCGCAGCGCCCCGCCCGTGACCGCGACCCTCGAGCGCACGGCCGGCTGACCGGACCTACGGCGCTAACGCGCACCGCCATACGGGGTCAACTCACCACGCGACCACCAGGGAGCCGGCGCGGTCGGTTTGTTCATGCCCGACATGAACAGACCGACCACGGCCTGTCCCCCGCCGAACCCGGCCGCACGGCCCCCACCCCCACTCGTCACACCCTCAGCGATGCTGTTCGACGACGCGCACACATCGCGAACGCCACGCGAAGCGCACGGCCGGCTGACCGGACCTAGGGCTGGCCGCCCGCCCCGCCCGGCACGCCGGTGTTCGTGGAGTACTTCGGCTGGATCTTCATCTCCGGCCGGAACGAGTGGACCGCCTGCGCGACGGCGATCGCGGCCTCGGCGAAGCCGGTCGCGATGAGCTTGAGCTTGCCGTCGAACGTCGTGATGTCGCCGCAGGCCCACACCTGGTCGAGGTTCGTCTTCATGACCTGATCGACGACCAGCGCCCCCTTGGAGATCTCCAGGCCCCAGTTCTTCAGCGGGCCGAGCGCCGTCTTGAAGCCGAGCTGCAGGAGGATCGCGTCGACCTCGATCTCGATCTCGCGCGACTCGTCCTCGGAATGGAACAGGCGCACACGCTCGATCGCGCCGTTGCCGATGACCTCGCGCACCTGGAAGGGGATGTGCAGGTCGACGTGGCCCTGCTCGGCCGCGGTCATCACCTGGCTGACGGTCAGCTCGTGGGCGCGGAAGCCCTCGCGCCGGTGGCACAGCGCGAGCGAGTCCGCGGTATGCAGGAGGTTCATGACCCAGTCGCAGGCCGAGTCGCCGCCGCCGATGATCAGCACCTTCTTGCCGGCGAACTCGTTCTTCGAGCCGACGAGGTAGTGCGCGCCGCGGCCCTCCCACGGCGTCATGTCGTAGCCCGGCAGCCGCTTGGGCTCGAAGGCGCCGTGGCCGCCGGCGATGATCACCGCGCGGCTGCGCAGCTGCGGGTAGTCGGGGTTGTTCGTGTTCAGGACGACGAGGTCGTCCTCCCACTCGATCGTCTCGACCGTCGTCTCGAGGTGGACCGGCACGTCGAACTGCTCCAGGGCCTGGCGGCGCAGTTCCTCGACGAGGTCCTTCGCGAGCACCTTCGTGTGGCCGGGGACGTCGAAGATCCACTTCTCCGGATACAGCGCGGTGAGCTGGCCGCCGATCTGGGGCAGGGAATCGATGACGCGCGAGGTCGCCTCGCGCATGCCCGCCCAGAAAGCGGTCGACAGCCCGACCGGGCCGGCGCCGATGACCGTGATGTCGCGGATCTCTCCGGGAGCCTCGTGCACGGCTACATCAGCTCCGCGGCGATCGTCTCGCCGTCGAGCGCCGACAGCGCGCGCTCGACCGACGCGCTGATGCACGTGAACGTCGGCGTGTCGCGCAGCGTGAACGACGAGGACTCGGTCGTGCGCAGGCGCTGGACGAGGTCGAGGAACGAGCCGGGGTCGTCGGTCTCGAAGGCGACGACGAACTCCTGGTCGTCGAGGCCGAAGGAGTACGACGTGTTCAGGTCGATGTCCGGATACTCGCGGCCGAGCTTGATGTGCTCCTGCATGATCCGGTAGCGCTCCTTCGGATCGAGGGCATACCAGGCGCGCGTCTTGACGAACGGATAGACGAAGAGGTACTTCGCATGGGCGGGGCGAACTTCGAGGCGGGACTCCTCGGAGTACTCCGAGACCTTCGTCATCGCCAGGTACGAATAGGGAATCGTCGCCCACTTCATGAGCCCGCTCTGGGCGAGAACCACGTGGAACTCGTGGATACGATCGAGGTTCTGCGCCTGCGTGAGCAGCATGAGGTCGGTGTCACCGCGCGTGCCGACCGTCGAGAAGGCCCGCAGCAGGTGGCCGTCGGCGAAGTCCGCGCAGGCGGCGGCGAACTCGCGCTTGCCGGCCACCCGCACGTCGTCGTCCAGACGGCGCCACGCGGGATCCATCTTCAGGAAGGTGTACTTGACGAAATGACGCTGCGGCACGGACTGAGAGGATAGAACGGCCGATGGCGCCTCTCGTCCTCGTCGTGGTCGCGCTCGCGCTCGTCCTCGCACCGCCCGCGCACGCCACCGGACCGGCGGCCGACCCACGCGTCGTGCTGGCCTTCCTGCCCGCCGGCGGCGACGACAACCCCAAGCCCGTCCTCGAGCGCCTCGACGAGCGCACGACGCTCGCGCTCGGCCTCGTCAGCGCCACCCAGGGCCGCTTCGACGCCGCGCAGATGGTGCTCGACATCTCCGCCGGCACGCGCACGTCGCGCGCGGTGTACAAGCCGCCGGCCCCGCCGGACCTCGAGCTCGTGCGCGGCGGCGACGGGACGGGCTTCATCTTCGGCTGGAGCCAGGCGCTCGAGCGCGCCGAGACGCCGCCCGCGAAGATCCTGCCGGGGATGCTCGCCGGGCAGCTCCCGGGCCACGCCGCCTACGCCGGCATCGCCGGGCGCACCCACATCGGCGCGGTCGTCGCGGCCGACCGCGAGGGCGACGTCGCGGCCGTCTCGCTCGGTCCCTCCAGCACGCTGGCCGACCGCACCGCCGCGTTGCTCGAGCGCCACCGGCTCGTCGTCGTGGGGCTGCCGACCGCCGCCAAGGGCGACGCGGCGCTCGACGCGCTGCTGCGCGACCGCCGCGACGGCGATCTGCTCATCGTCACGCAGGCGCCGCCGCGCGCGTCGGTGCCCGTGCTGCTGCCGATCGGCATCGCCGGCCTCGGCCCGAACGGCTCGCTGACGTCGGCCACGACGCACCTCGCCGGGGTCGTGGCTGCGATCGACATCCCGGTCACGATCCTGCGACACCTCGACCGCCCCGTCCCCGACGGCGTGCGCGGCCAGCTCATCCGCACCGACGGCGAGCGCGACGCGGCGGGTCTGAAGGACACCGAGGCGCGCCTGCGCGTCGTCAGCGGACGCCGCACGGCGACGCTCGGCGCGATGCTGTTCACGTGGCTGGCGCTCGTGCTCGCGCTCGGCACCGCCCGCGACCGCCGGGGCGTTCGCGCCGGTCTGCGGATCGGCGCGCTCGCGTTTCTCTGGGTGCCGCTGCTGCTGCTGTTCACCGGCTGGCTGGCCCCGTCGCGGGGGGTCGAGGTCGGCGTCCTGGTCAGCGGCAGCTTCCTGCTCGCGGCGCTCACCGACCGCATCGTGCGCTGGCCGCGCGGCCCGCTCGTGCCGGCCGCCGTCACGATCGCCGCCTACGCCGTCGACCTCGTCTTCGGCTCGCAGCTCATCGTGCGCTCGCTGCTGGGCGCCAACCCGCGCTCCGGCGTGCGCTTCTACGGGCTGGGCAACGAGCTGGAGTCGACGCTCACGCTGCTGCTGCTCGTCGGCCTCGGGGCGCTGCTGTGGGGTCGGCCGCGGTCGCGGCGCAACGCGGCGATCATCGCGGGCAGCGGCCTGGTGTTCGCGGTCTTCGTCGGCTCCGGCCGGCTCGGGGCCGACGTCGGCGGCGTCATCACGGTCGGCGCGGGCATCGCCGCCGCGACGGTCCTCATGCTGCCCGGCACGCCGTCGCGGCGCACGCTGCTGCTCGCCGCGGCGGTGCCGATCGCCGCGCTCGTGGCGCTCGCCGCGCTCGATCTCGTCTCGGGCGGCAACGGGCACTTCACCCGCACGATCCTGCAGGCCGACAGCGCCGGCTCGCTGTGGGACGTCGTCACGCGGCGCTACACGCTGGCCTTCAACGTCCTGAAGACCGGCGCGATGCCGTTCGTCACGCTCATCGCGGTGCTCGGCGCGGCCTACGCGGTACGCCATCGCCGGCGCATCTTCGCCCCGCTGGCGGACTCGCCGTCGTGGCGGGCGACGCTGATCGGCGGGCTGACCGCGTCGGTCGTCGGCGCGCTGTCCAACGACTCCGGACCGATGCTGCTGGCCTTCGGCGTCTTCGTCCTCGCCTGCGCGACGGCGTACATCCGGGGCGATCCGCGGCTGGCCGCAGCGGAGGAGCGCGCCGCGGCCGGCGGCTGAGGCGCGCCATCCGCACAGAACATTCACATCGGCGTTGCGGCTGCGGGGGTGGGCGCAGGTAGGATGCGGCGGATGCGGATTGCGTTGGTATCTCCGTATTCGTGGACGTACCCAGGGGGAGTGACGCGCCACATCGAGGCGCTGGCGGAGCACTACCTGGCGGCGGGCCATGAGGTGCGCGTGCTGTCGCCGGTCGATCCGGACGATCGTCTGACCCTGCGCCTGCATCGCGGGGCGCGGCCGTCGCAGCGCCCGTTGCCCGACTACCTCGTGCCGCTGGGCCGGACGGTCGGGTTTCCCGCCAACGGCGCGGTCTCCAACGTCGCCTACGAGGTGGCGACGGTCGTCGCGCTGCGCCGCGAGCTCGAGCGCGGCTACGACGTCGTGCACCTGCACGAGCCGATCGCGCCGAGCCCGGGCTGGGACTCGCTCATGACCGTCGACGCGCCGCTCGTGGCCACCTTCCACTGCTACTCGGAGAACGTCTTCTCCAACACCCTGGCGAACTTCTTCGGTGCTTGGCGGCGGCTGAACCGCCTGCACGTGCGGATCGCCGTCTCGCACGCGGCGGAGTGGACCGGACGGCGCTTCTACGGCGGCACCTATCGCGTCATCCCCAACGGCGTCGACGTGCCCGAGGCCGCGCCCGCGCCGCGTCCGCCCGAGGCCGTCGGGCCCGACCGCCCGCTGCGGATCGCCTTCATCGGCCAGGCCGTCGAGCGCAAGGGCCTGCCGGTTCTGCTGCGCGCCTTCGAGGCGCTGCGCGAGCACGTGCCCGCGACGCTGGACGTCGTCGGCGTCGGCGCCGACGAGCTCGCGCCGCTCATGCTCGACACGCGCGACGTCGTCGCCCACGGCAAGTGCAGCGACGCGGAGAAGATCGCCGTGCTGCGCGAGGCCGACGTGTTCTGCGCCCCGTCGCTCGGCGGCGAGAGCTTCGGCATGGTGCTGACCGAGGCCTTCGCCGCCGGCACGCCGGTCGTCGCCTCGGACATCGCGGGCTACCGCGACGTCGTCAGCGACGGCGTCAACGGCGTGCTCGTGCCGCGCGGCGACGCGACCGCGCTGGCCGAGGTGCTGCGCGACCTCGCGCTCGATCCCGCGCGCCGCGCCGAGCTCGCCGCAGCGGCGGCCGAGGCGGCCCCGCGGTACGCCTGGCCGCGCGTCGCCGCCGAGGTCCTGAGCGCCTACGAGGACGCGATCGCGCTGCACGCGGCCGCCGCCGAGCGCGCACGCCTGCCCGCCAAGCTCGGGCTCGTCCCGGCCGACGGCGAGCGGGTGCGCGCGCAGCGGCTGCCGACGCTCGAGCCCGCGCTCGCCGCCGGCGGCGCGAAGGACGCCTCGCGGCCGGGCGCGCGGATGGCGCGCCGGCTGGCGATCGGCGCCGTCGCGATCTTCGCCGCCGTGCTGGCGGTCATCGCGCTGCAGCGCATCGGCACCGACCGGCTCGGCCACGCGCTCGTCAACGCCGC
>JAUXSD010000096.1 GCA_030681525.1 Solirubrobacteraceae bacterium | reverse complement strand
CGCCGGGCGCGCGTTGGCGCGGCGCCCCTTGACGCCCTCGCCGAGCATGCGGATGTGCTCGGGCGTCGTGCCGCAGCAGCCACCCACGATGCCCACGCCGTAGCGGTCGACGAAGTCGATGAGCGCCTTGGAGAAGTCCTCGGGGCCCTGGGGGAAGATCGTCTCGCCGTCGGGACCCTGGATCGGGATGCCGGCGTTCGGGATGCACGACACCGGCACCGGCGAGAGCTCGCCGAGGAAGCGGATCGCGTCGCGCATGTCCTCGGGGCCGGTCGAGCAGTTCAGCCCGAGCGCGTCGACGTTCAGCGACTCGAGCGTGGTCAGGACCGCGGAGATGTCCGTGCCGAGCAGCATCTTGCCGCCGTTTGGCAGCAGCGAGACCTGCGTCTGGATCGGGACGTCGCGGCCGGCCATCTTCATCGCGGCGCGCGCGCCGAAGATCGCGGCCTTGACCTCGAGGATGTCCTGCGCGGTCTCGATGAGGATGAGGTCGACGCCGCCCTCGATGAGGCCGAGCGCCTGCTCGGCGAAGCCGTCGGCCAGTGTGCGGAAGGAGATGTCGCCGAGCGTCGGGTCGTCGGACGCCGGCAGGTATCCGGTCGGCCCGATCGAGCCGGCGACGAAGCGCGTCTCGCCGGCGACCTTGCGCGCGATCTCTGCGGCGCGCAGGTTGATCTCGTGCGTCTGCTCGCCCAGGCCCCACTCGTCGAGCTTCAGGCGGCTGGCCTGGAACGTGCCGGTCTGCAGCGCGTCGGCGCCCGCCTCGACGAACGACTCGTGGATCCGCTCGATGACGTCGGGCCGGTTGAGCACGAGCGCCTCATGCGCGCGGCCGGGCAGCTTGTAGTCCCTCTCGAGCGAGAGGTCGAGTTGCTCGAGGGTGGCGCCCATGCCGCCCTCGAAGACGATGACCTGCGTTGCGATCGCCGAGGTGTAGTCGCGCATGGCCTCTAAGGCTAGGCGACTGCCGTTCTGAAGCCCGGCGCCGCGCCAGGTTCGCGACTACGCGGCGATCGCGCGGTGCATGCTGAGGTGCTTCTCGAGCGCCTCGACATGCTGGTGCTCGAGCGCGCGGATGCGGTGCACCCACGGTCCGCTGACGCGGTGGGCGAAAGCCGGGTCGTCGCCATCGCTTGCGGCTGCGAGCGCCCGCCACGCGTCGGCGAGATCGTCGCAGACCAGGGCGGCGTGGCCGAGCTCGGACGATCCGAGCAGCGCCGCCGCCTCGTGCAGGAAGCGCGCCTGCAGGGAGCGATACAGCGCGCCGCCGGTGCCGCCGTCGCGGATCCGGAAGCGCAGCGCGTCGAGCGTGAGGCCGAGCCGCGGGCCGGCGGCCTCGGGCAGCCGCGGCCACGCCTCGGCGAGCGCGTCGGCGGCGGCGAGCCCCGCGCGCACGTGCGGATGGTCCGGGCGCGGCGGCCGGCGCATCGCCTCCACGACCCGGCCGAGGGCCGCCGCGACGGCCGTGCGGGGGTCGGCCAGCCGGCTCGGGCGCACGCCGAGCACGAGCAGGCCGTGGTGGGCGGGCTCGGGCCAGCTCTGCGAGGCGCGCGCCGCGGCCAGCGCGGGGAGGCTGCAGCGCTGCGGCTCGGGAAAGCTTCCGTCGGCGACCCAGGCGACGCCGGCATCCCCGTCGATGCTCGTGACGAGGATCGCGTGGCGCGTGTCGTGGCGGTCGCCATCGCGGTAGTCGAGGTCGGCGAGGTCGGCGCGCACGAGCGCCGGGTGCCCGCCGGCCAGCGCGGCGCGCAGCAGCTCGCGGCCCCGCACGGGGTCCGACGTGGTGCACCACTGCGCCGAGATCCCGACGTGCTCGCAGAGCTCGAGCTCCAGCGAGGGCGCGCGGCCCTCGAGGTCGATTGCCGGGACGGCGGTGTCGGCGATCCGCACGCGCAGATCGAGCGCGCCCGAGAAGCCGAATATCGCGCCCTCCGACAGCGGCTCGGGCGCGTAGGACAGCCTGAGGTGCTCGAGCAGGTCGCGCAGCGCGCCGCTCGCGGCGTGGTCGGCGACGCGATGGCGCAGCCCCGGCGCGATGAGCGGTGAGGACACCGTCATGAAGCGGCGCCGGCCCGGCGGCGAGAATCCGTCAGGGGGGCGTCCATGCTCCTTTGGCGTTACCTCCGGCTGAACACTGTTCAACCGCCGGCCGGGGCGACCAGCGTCGCGAAGAGGCGATCCAGCGTGGCGGCCGGATCGTCGGTCAGGCCGGTGTGCACCGGGGAGGGCTGGATGATCGTCGAGGCGGGGGCGACGACCCAGCCGAAGCGCTCCGAGGCGGGCAGCGCCGCCAGCGCGCCGCCGGCCGGCTCGCCGCAGACGACCGCGCGGATCGCCTCGACGCTGTCGCGCACGGCGGCGATGTCGAGATCGGGCGCGAGCGCGGCGAGGCGGTGCCCATCGATCTGCGCCCGGAGGTCCAGGAAGTCGCGCTGGCGGCAGAAGACCACGACGCCCACGTTGAGCCGCTCGCCGCGCTCGACGCGCGGCACGACGCGCAGGATCGCGTAGGCGAAGGGGATGTCAGCCGCGGGCATGCTCGATGTCCTTCAGGAACGAGCGCGGGCGGCCGAGACGCTCGACGAGAAACGAGGCGAAGTCGGCGCGCCGGCTCGTCGGGTTGACGCCGAGCCACTGTGGCGGCACGCGCGCGATCGCCTCGCCGACGGCCGACAGGGCACGGCTGCCGAGCCGCTCGTCGGCCTCCTCGATCGAGCCGGCCGCGGCGAGCAGCACGTGCTGGTCGAGCATCGGCACGGTCTCGTGGGCGGTCAGCGTCAGCGACTTGTCGCCGTGCTGGCGAAAGAAGGCGGCGCCGTGGTCGATGAGCCAGATCCGCCGGCCCCACACGAGCAGGTTGGGGTTGCGATGCGTGCGGTCGACGTTGGTGACGAGAGTGTCGAACCAGACGATGTCGGCCGCCAGCGCGGGATCGATCGGGGCGCCCGGCGTGTAGGGCAGGGCGCCGGGCAGGAAGTCCATGCCGAGGTTGCGGCCGGGGCTGGCCTGGATGAGGTCCTGGATCTCGGGATCGGGCTCGGCCGCGGCGAGCGCGACGTCGACGTCGACGACGACGAGCTCGGGCACCGGCAGGCCGAGCGCCCGCGCCAGCTCGCCGGCGACGACCTCCGCGACGAGCGCCTTCTCGCCCTGGCCCGCGCCGCGGAACTTCGTGACGTACATCCCGTCGTCGTCGGCCTCGACGAGCCCGGGCAGCGACCCGCCCTCGCGCAGGGCCTCGACGTATCGGGTGGCGGTGACGCTGCGCAGCGGCTCGATCACGGCGGGCAGCTTGGCAGCCGCGCCGGATCGGCGCGTGGCGCCTGCGCGGTCACACCCTCCGGCCATTCGTCGCGCGCGGTAGCGTGGCTTCAGCGCGGCCGACCTGACGTTCGCGTCGCTCGCCGCGCCGCTCGTGGCGCCGCCCGTCTGCGGCACGCCGCTGCCGCAGCCCGACGACATGCACGACGAGATGCGAGCGGCGGTGCTGCGCTGGCGCGCCCACCCGGCCGGCGCGTTCGCGCTGCGCATGTTCGCCGAGGAGCGCCCGGCGCCGAAGGTCACCGCGCTGTAGCGCCGCGCCGTCACTCGTTCACGGGCTGCCCCCGGACAGCGGACAGCCCCGGCGAGCCGGGGCTGTCCGGAACGTCTCGTGGCGCGCGCGGCGCTACTTGATGAACAGGATCTCCGAGTACTTCGGCAGCGGCCACAGGTCGTCGGCGACGAGCCGCTCGAGCCGGTCGGCGACCGCGCGGACGTCGTCCATCGCCGGCAGGACCGTGTCGCGACAGTACTGCGCGAGTTCCATCCCCTCCAGACCCGGGTCCTCGTTGGCCTTCTCCAGCGCCACGATCGCCTGGTGGAACTCGTGGACGAGCGGGGCGAACTCGTCGATCAGGCCCTCGCGACCGGAGGCGATGAGCTCGTTGAGGTGGCGCACCGCGGCCGGCAGGAGCATCGTGCGGGCGATCGAGGCGGCCGTCTCAGCCTCGATGTTGACCTTGACCCAGTACTGCTCGACGCCGACCTCGTAGCGCGCCTCGAGCTCGCGCTCGGACAGCACGCCGTACTTGCCCATGACAGCGACGGTCGACTCCTCGACGAACCACGGCAGCGCGTCGACCGTCGTGCTCAGGTTGTGCAGCCCGCGCTCCTCGGCCTCCGTGTGCCACTCCTCGGCGTAGTTGTCGCCGCCGAAGACGATCTGCGAGTTCTCGTTGTAGGCGTCCTTGACGACCGCGATGACGGCCTCGTCGAGCGACGTGCCGTCGGCGAGCTTGCCCTCCAGCGCATCGGCGAGCTCGTCGATCGCCTCGGCGGCGATCGTGTTGAGCACCGTGTTGGGGAAGCCCAGCGACGAGCTCGAGCCGAGCATCCGAAACTCGAACTTGTTGCCGGTGAACGCAAACGGCGAGGTCCGGTTGCGGTCGCCGCCGTGCAGCGGCAGCGGCGGCAGGACCGGCGTACCGAGGCCGAGGAACCCGTTGTCGGACCCCACCGCGGCATCGCCGGCGGCGACGGCGTTGAAGACCTTCTCCAGCTCGCCGCCGAGGAAGACCGAGATGATCGCCGGCGGCGCCTCGTTGGCCCCGAGGCGGTGGTCCTGGCCGACGTTGGCGACCGAGGCCCGCAGCAGCGCCTGGTGCTTGTTGACGGCCTTGACGACCGCCGTGCAGAAGAACAGGAACTGGATGTTCTCGTGCGGCGTGGCGCCGGGCTCGAGCAGGTTGGCGCCCGAGTCGGTGCCCATCGACCAGTTGTTGTGCTTGCCCGAGCCGTTGACGCCCGCAAACGGCTTCTCGTGCAGCAGGCAGACCAGGCCGTAGCGGCGGGCGAGGTTCTGCAGCAACTGCATCGTCAGCTGCTGGTGGTCGCAGGCGACGTTCGAGTTCTCGAAGATCGGCGCGATCTCGTACTGGTTGGGCGCGACCTCGTTGTGGCGCGTCTTGACGGGCACGCCGAGCTTGGCGAGTTCGCGCTCGGTCTCCATCATGCACGCGAGGATCCGCTCGGGGATCGAGCCGAAGTAGTGCTCGTCGAGCTCATGACCCTTCGGCGGCTTGGCGCCGAACAGCGTGCGCCCGGTCGTGTAGAGGTCGGGGCGGGCGAAGTAGTACTGCTCGTCGATGAGGAAGTACTCCTGCTCCGGGCCGACCGACGTGAAGACGCGCGTCGCGTCGTGGTCGCCGAGGAGGCCGAGCGCGTGGATCGCCGACTTCGACAGCGCGTCCATCGAGCGCAGCAGCGGGATCTTGTGGTCCAGCGCCTCGCCGGTCCAGGAGACGAACGCCGTCGGGATGCACAGCAGGGCCCCGTTGGGGTTCTC
>JAUXSD010000089.1 GCA_030681525.1 Solirubrobacteraceae bacterium | reverse complement strand
GCGACGTCGAGGACCTCGAGAGCCTCGCCGAGATGGCGCGCGAGGACCCCGAGATCGAGGCCGAGCTCGAGGGCCAGCTCGCTCCCGTCGAGCGGCGCCTGGAGGTGCTCGAGGAACAGCGCCTGTTCTCCGGTCACTACGACAACAACGACGCGCTCGTCACCGTCAACGCCGGCGCCGGCGGAACCGACGCGCAGGACTGGGCCGAGATGGTCCTGCGCATGCAGATGAAGTGGGCCGAGAAGCGCGGCTTCAAGGTCGCGCTGCTCGAGGTCAGCCCGGGGGAGGAGGCCGGCATCAAGTCCGCCACGTTCCGCGTCGAGGGCGAGAACGCCTACGGCCTCTACGCCGCCGAGAAGGGGGTGCACCGGCTCGTGCGCCTGTCGCCGTTCGACTCCGCCAACCGCCGCCAGACGTCGTTCGCCGGGGTCGAGGTCGCGCCGGTCATCGAGGACGCCGCCGAGGTGCAGATCGAGGCCGACGACCTGCAGGTCGACACGTACCGCGCGTCCGGCGCGGGCGGCCAGCACGTCAACAAGACCGATTCCGCGGTGCGCATCACCCACCGCCCGAGCGGCATCGTCGTGCAGTGCCAGAACGAGCGCTCGCAGACGCAGAACCGCGAGACCGCGATGAAGATGCTGCGCTCCAAGCTCGTCGAGCGCGAGGAGCGCAAGCGCCTGGAGGAGATCGCCCGCGAGCGCGGCGAGGCGCAGGACGTGAACTTCGGCTCGCAGATCCGCTCCTACGTCCTGCATCCGTACTCGATGGTCAAAGACCATCGCACCGACCACGAGGTCGGCGACACGAGCCGCGTGCTCGACGGCGACCTCGACGGCTTCGTGCGCGCGTACCTGCTGCGCAGCGCGACGCACGGTTAGAGTGACACCGCCGCGGGAAACACGGCTCACCAGAATGGAGAAGATCACCCACATCTCCGTCGGCCGCGACGACGTCTCCGATCCGGAAGGGCCGCCCCAGCCGGTCTACGTCGACCCGCCCGAGCCCGACATCCTCGACGACGAGCCGTTCGTGTCGGGCCGCCACCGCATCGAGCGCACGCCGGAGCGCGAGGACGAGAAGCCGCCGTCGACGCTGTGGTCGTGGACCGAGGGCGCCGGCTGAGCCCCGAGGCTCAGACGCCGCGCAGCTGCGCCAGCCGTCCCACCAGCTCGCCGAGCGAGCCCGCGATGAAGCCGCCCGACAGGACGATGAACGCCTCGAGCTGGAGGTTGACGCGCATCCCCGGCTCCCCGCTGGCGCGCAGGTCGCTGCGCACGCCGAGGCAGGGCAGGCCGAGCGCCGCCGCGTAGCCGACCTCGGCCGCCGTGCCGGCATCGACCTCCTGGCCGTCGAGCTGGGCGATCAGCAGCTGCGAGCCGCCGATCGCGGTGGCGTTGCGCTCGCCGACCTCGATCGCGAACGCGTGCTCGCGGCCGGCCTCCCGCGCGGTCTCGAACTCGGCCGGCAGCGACAGCGCCCAGGGATCGACCGGCTCGACGTGCTCGGCGAGCGCGGGGACGTAGCGCTCGGCGTAGTAGACGCGTCCCGGCTCGGAGAAGCCGAGCGGGCTGGCGAGATAGCAGCGCGGCCGGGCCGCGGCCGCGAAGAGGGCGGCGAGCGGCGGCGGCGACGCGGGAGCGGCGGGCACGCCGCGCATCCTGTCAGGGCCGGCGGCCGGCCAGGCGCTCGGCCTGCTCGGCCGCGAGCGCGAGCGCCTCGGCGCCGATCAGGCGCTCGAACGGCCCGACCGCGAGCCACAGCGCCCGCAGGCGCATCGTCGCGACGCGGTCCGTGGGCGCGACCCGCGCCTCGCTGTGGAGTGTGCTCGTCCCCTCGTCCGGGCCCGGCTTCACCCAGTGCGCGAACAGGACGCGGACGGTGCGCGGTTCGTTCCAGGCGAGGAAGTCGTCGGGACCGGCGAGCTCGCCGTAGTCGCGCGACAGCGTCCAGATGCGCCCGCACAGCCCCGAGATGGCGTAGCGCGGCCCCTCGTCGAGCAGCGAGAAGGGGTCGTCGCAGAGCAGGCCGAGAAACGACTGGTCGGCCGGCACGCCCGGGATGCGCCAGCGCACGAGGTGCCCGATCGTGCGCGTCTGGTCCAGGCGCACGCCGCGCGCGGCGGACCACAGCGTGTCGGGGTCGACCGCCGCCGTGCGGCGGTGGCGCGTCGTGATCTGCGGATCGGGCAGCCAGGCGTCGAGGTCGAGCATTCGCGGTCATCTTCCTCCTATCCTGCGCCGTCTCATGAGCCCTGACGCACAGACGCTCGCCGAGCTCGTCGGGCGCGCGCTGGCCGAGGACGTCGGCGCGGGGGATGTCACGAGCCAGGCGACGGTGGCGGCCGGCACCCGCGCGGTGGCGACGATCACCCAGAAGGCGCCCGGCGTCATATTCGGGGCCGACGCCGCCGAGGCGGTGTTCCGCGCGCTCGATCCGGACGTGCGGCTCGAGCGGTTGGGTCCCGAGGGGGAGTGGCGCGAGCCTCCGGCGCCCGTCCTGCGGGCGACCGGCGACGCCCGCGCGCTGCTCGGCGCCGAACGCACCGCGCTGAACTTCCTGCAACGCCTGTCGGGCGTGGCGACGCTGACCGCACGCTGCGTCCGCGCCGTCGAGGGCACCGGCGCGCAGATTCTCGACACCCGCAAGACGACGCCGGGACTGCGGACCCTCGAGAAGGCCGCGGTGGCGGCCGGCGGCGGAGTCAACCACCGCGCGGGCCTCTACGACATGGTGCTCATCAAGGAGAACCACGCGGCGATGGCGGGCGGCGTGGGGGCGGCGGTGCGCGCTGCCGCACGGGCCTTCCCCGACCTGCCGCTGGAGGTCGAGTGCTCGACGCTCGGCGAGGTCGACGAGGCCCTGGCGGCGGGCGCGGCGCGGATCCTGCTCGACAACATGGGACCGCCCGAGCTGCGCGCCGCGGTCGCCCACGTGGCGGGCCGGGCCCGGCTGGAGGCCAGCGGCGGGATCGGCTTGGACACGCTCCGGGCCCACGCCGAGACGGGCGTAGACTGGATCTCGATCGGGGCGCTCACGCACTCCGCTCCCGCCCTGGACCTGTCGCTTCTGCTTGAACCGCTGCCATGACGCTGCTACAGCTCTACGACGTCGCCTCGCTGCAGGCCGAGGTACGCGCGCTGGCCAAGGCGCGCGACGCGGTCATCCTCGCCCACAACTACCAGCTGCCCGAGGTCCAGGACGTCGCCGATTACGTCGGCGACTCGCTCGGGTTGTCGCGCCGGGCGGCCGCCTCCGAGGCGTCGGTCATCGCGTTCTGCGGCGTGCACTTCATGGCCGAGACGGCATCGGTCCTGTCGCCCGACAAGACGGTGCTGATCCCCGACGTCGACGCCGGCTGCTCGCTGGCCGACGCGATCACGCCCGACCAGCTGCGCGCCTGGCAGGCCCAGCATCCCGGCGCGATCACCGTGATGTACGTCAACACGACGGCCGCGGTCAAGGCGCTGACGGACTATTGCGTGACGTCGGCCAACGCGGTGTCCGTCGTCGAGCACATCCTGCGCGAGCACGGGCGGGACACCGAGATCCTCTTCGGGCCGGACATGTTCCTCGGCGCCTACGTCGAGCACCGCATCGGGCGGTCGCTGCACGTCTGGGACGGCGAGTGCCACGTCCACGCCGGGATCCGCCCGCGCGACATCGAGCAGGTGCGCGCCGAGCATCCGGGCGCCGACTTCCTCATCCATCCCGAGTGCGGCTGCTCGACATCGGTCATGGAGTACGTCGCGGCCGGCGACCTCGAGTCCGAGGGCGTGCACATGCTCTCGACCGGCGGGATGCTGAAGTACGCGGCCGACGCCGCCGCCGAGACCGACCCCGCGCGCCGGCGCACGGCGATCGTGGCGACGGAGATCGGGATGCTGCACCCGCTGCGCGAGGCCGCGCCCGACACGGAGTTCATCGCCGCCAACGAGCGCGCGGCGTGCGCCTACATGAAGATGATCACGCTGCCGAAGCTGCGCGACGCGCTGCGCGACCTCGTCCACGAGGTCAAGGTGCCGGCCGACATCGCCGAGCGCGCGCGCGTGCCGATCGAGCGGATGATCGCGATCTCCTGACGAGCGGCACGTCACCGCCCGGCTCGAAACGCAGCGGCGGGGGCGCGGCGGCTCGGATCGGGCGGCCGCCGTCTACGCTGACGGCCGTGCCCACGCCCCGTCCCCTCGCGCTGCTCGTGGCCCTGCTGGCCGGGCTCGTCCTCCTCCTCGGCGCGTGCGGCGGCGACGACACGCCGCAGACCAAGGAGGGCTTCATCCTCGAGGCCGACGGTGTCTGCGAGGGCTTCCTCGACGAGTTCGCCCAGGCCGGCGCGCAGGACCCCGGCACGGCGAAGGAGGTCGCCGACGCCAACAAGGTCCTCGCCGACCTCTACGAGCGCTTCAGCCAGCGCATCCGCGAGGTGAAGCTGCCCGCCGCCGGCGCGGCTCGCACGCAGGCGAAGGCCTACATCGACTCCGTACGACGCTCCGAGCCGCTGCTCGACCGGCTGCGCGAGACCTCCGACGACTTCCTCGAGGCGGCCCGCGGCAGCGACGCACGGCCGCTGCAGGCCGCGGGCAACGCCCTGCGCCAGGCGCTCGACGCGTTTCGTGCCTCGCGGTCGGAGTCAGACCAGCTCGCGGTCACCTACGGCCTGAACCTCTGCGGCAACCTGGACTGACGCTTGCCCGCCGTGGCGCCGCCGGGTTAGGATCGGCGCAGCGATGCACCGACAGCTTGCCCCTCCCGCGCCAGCCGCCGCAGCAGAGGTCATACGGGCGCCGCGCCCTGAGCTGCCGCCGGTGACCGTGCTGCCGGGGCCGCCGTCCTCCGACACGATCGCCGAGCTGCGCGCCGACCCGCTGGCCGGCGTCCTCGCGGCCAGCGTCGTCCAGCGCAGCACCGCGGACGGAGCGGTCGTCGCCCCCACCGTCCAGCGCAAGAAGACGGTCGACATGGCGACCGTGAACGCCAAGTCGGCGCTGAAGGCCTCGATCGGCGGCAAGACCGCGTCCGACGTCAAGAAGCGCCTCGAGAAGCGCTTCCCCAAGGGCCCGCTGTTCGACGACTCCGACCTGCTCGCGATCCAGACGCTGGAGGCCTCCGCCGAGGGCAAGAAGTACCTCGCCGAGGTCGGGATCGGCCTGTACACCGAGGCCATGGACTACCTCAACACCGCCGACTACAAGGCCTGGCTCAAGCAGTTGCCCGGCAAGCGGCTGCTGATCGCCACCATCGCGTGGAAGAACAAGATCGGGGCCAACGATCCCAACCCGCCGCCGTCGTTCACGCTCGGCCGGGCGATGGCGATCCAGTCGGGCGGCCTCGACGCGCAGTCCAAGCAGCAGGCCGAGAAGGAGCGCGACGACCAGATCCGCAACGCGTTCGTCAACACGCTGACGCCGGTCGGCGCCAACGAGATCGCCGACGTCCGCGCCACGGCGGGCAACGACGCCGACGACATGATCGCCGCCAACGCCCAGGCCCAGCACATCCTCGCGCGGATCCTGCTCATCCTCCAGGTCGGCCTGCAGGTCTACGACCCCACGACGGCGACGCACGTCGACTTCAAGACCGGCGACGTCGTGCGCGCGCTGGCCCACGGCGGCCGCGTCAACATCCGCATCCCGGCGCTCAGCGGTCAGAACTCAAACGACGACAAATACGCGCTGCTGGACTGGATCGGCATCACCGACAAGGGCGTCGAGGTCGACGCGGTCAAGAGCCGCGGCTTCGGCACGCACCACATGGCGATCGGCGCCAACAAGCAGGGCCCGGGCACGGGCAGCTTCGTCGAGGAGGGCGGCAAGAGCGCCTCGCTGGCCAACAAGCGCTCCAAGAAGGTCAAGCTCTACGGCCTCGACCTCGCCGCCGGCGGCCTCGGCAAGCGCGACTTCAACGGCGACGTCATCCTGCCCGACGGCGGGCACGGCCACATGTTCATCGGCTTCACGAAGCCGACGAAGAACCACGACGGCGCGCTGCAGATCGGCATCGAGACGACTGGTCCGGGCGCCGACAGCCTCGTCGGCTACAAGCACGACTGGAACTCCACCGAGGCCACCGCCAACCCCGAGTCGAGCTTCTACGGCCACAAGATGCAGAAGGTCGGCGGCGGCAAACTCGGGACCAACCAGCGGCTCGTCGACCTCAACAAGGTCCAGACGGACTCGGGCCAGAGCTGGCTGGAGCATCTCGACGCGTTCGCGGTCCTGCTCGACGCCTCGCTCGCGCAGGCCAATGGCCAGGAGCGCGGGGTCTACGAGGTCCTGGCCGGCCCGCGCGCGTAGGCCGCGCGAGCGGCGCGCCGCCGATTCAGTCCTGCGCCAGCAGGTCGACGCCCGCGCCGACCGCCTCGCGCACCACGCGCAGGCTCGCCACCTTGCGCTCGAGCTCGACCGGCGTGTAGCAGTGCACGTCGGCGCGGGCGCCCATCTCGCCGGCGTCCCACAGGTTGCCGGCCTGGTAGACGCGCTCGAGCCACGGCATGCCGTCGAAGGAGCCCGAGACCAGCACCACGACGTACTCCGGCCCGCGCTCGCGCTGCTCGGGCGCGCCGCGCAGGTCGGCGACCCGCGCGCCGCCGAGGATCGCCTGCTCCAGCGGCCAGCGCTCGCCGACGCGACCGGCGTAGCGTGCGAGCTCGCCGCGGTTCAGTCCGGATCGAGATTCAGCTGAAGTCACCCTCGCTGTGCGGGCCGACGCAGGCGATCGCGAGCTCGTCGGCGACGTCGCGCGCCACCTCCGCGACCTCCTCGAGCGTCACGGCGTCGAGCGCCGCGATCGCCGCGTCGGGATCGATCTTCTCGCCGAAGACGATCGACTGCGCCGCGGCGTGGCGCGCGACGGCGTTCGTGTTCTCGAAGGCCAGCACGCGGCGGCCGGCGGCGTAGGCCCGCGCCCGCGACACCTCGGCCTCGGTGGGGCCGTCGTCGCGCAGCTCGCTGACGATCTCGCGCATGCGCGTGTAGGCCTCGATGCACTTCGTCGAGTCCAGCCCGGCGGCGAGCTGCAACAGCGGCACGTCGGCGTGGGAGTGCGACACGCCGTAGACCGAGTAGGCCAGGCCGCGCTGCTCGCGGATCTCGTCGAACAGCCGCGAGCTCATCGAGCCGCCCAGCAGCGTCGCGTAGATCGACATCGCAGCGCGCTTGGACGGATCGGAGACGTCGACCTGCGGGCGGTAGGACATCCGCAGGTGCGACTGGTTGGTCTCGCGCTCCTGGACGATGACCTTCGGCTCGAAGGGGGGCGCGGGCTCGAACGGCTCGGGCTCCGGCAGCGTCGGGAAGCGCTCGAAGAACTCGTCGAAGGCGCCGTTGCCGGGCACGTGCTCGAGGTTGCCGACGACGAACGCGCCGCCGCGCGAGCCGGCCCAGCGGCGGTTGCGGAACTCGATGATGGCATCGCGCGTGAACGTGCGCAGGTGCTCCTCGGGTCCGAGCACGGAGCGCCCCAGCGGGTGCTCGCCGAACGCGGCGCGGTCGATGAGCTCCTCGGCCACCGAGGAGGGCTCGTCCTTGTAGCGCTGGATCTCCTGGATGACCACGCCGCGCTCCTTGTCGAGCTCGTCGGCGTCGACGTGCGGGCGCCCGACGAAGTCGGTCAGCAGGTCGGCCGCGTCGGCGGCCGCCTCGGCGCGCACGGTGATGTGAAACGCGACGAGGTCATGCGAGGTGTAGGCGTTCAGCGATCCGCCGAGGCGCTCCGCGGTCTCGTTGACGTCGCGGTAGTGCGGGAACTTCTCGCCGCCCTTGAAGACCAGGTGCTCGAGGAAGTGCGCCATGCCGTTCTCCTCCGGGCGCTCGGTGCGGGCGCCGGCGTCGAAGGCGACGAGGATCGTGACGGCGCGCGTGCCGTCGATGCCGATCCGGTGCAGAGGCAGGCCGTTGGCCAGGGTGGAGGTGACGATCGTGGGCATGACCCAACGGTAGCGGGCGGCCCGTGCTTGGACCCGAAGCGTCAGTGGTGGTCGGCGATCGCCGCGACGGCGACGCGCTGCACCGCCAGCACGGCGGTGTCGTCGGCCTGCTCGCCGACCGCGAACGCGCTCAGCGCGCGGTCGATGCGGGCGACCGCATCGTCCGCATCGGACGCGCCCGCCAGCGTGCGGGCCAGGCGCTCCTCGCCGAATCGGCCGTGCTCGCCGACGGCGTCGAACACGCCGTCCGTGAACAGCGCGAGCACGTCGCCGGGCTCGAGGTCGACCGTCGTGCACGCCCAGTGCTCGACGGTATAGGCGCCGAGCATCGGCGAGAACTCGCCGATCGCGCGAACCTCGCCGTCGCGGACGAGCAGCGGCAGCGGATGTCCGGCGCACACGATCTTCGCGGTGGCCGTGCCGGCCTCGCCGTCGCACAGCAGGACCGCGGCCACCGAGCACAGCGACATGTCCGCGCGCGCGAGCAGCTCGTCGTTGAGCGTGCGCACGGCGTCGAGCGGATCGTCGAGCAGCGTCGCCGCCGTGCGCAGCGTGTGGCGCGCCAGGCCGGTCAGGGCTGCCGCGGGGGCGCCGCGTCCGACGACGTCGCCGACGATCGCCAGCCAGCCGCCGTCGACGGCGATCGCGTCGTAGAAGTCGCCGCCGACCCAGTTCTCGTCGCCCGCCGGCCGGTACAGCGTCGCGGCCCTCCAGCCCGGCATGTGCGGCAGGCTGCGCGGAAGCAGGCTCGTCTGCAGCGTGCGCGCGATGTTCGAGCGCTCCGTGTACAGCCGCGCGTTCTCGACGGCCGACCCCGCGCGGCGGGCGAGCTCTTCGGCGAGCACGACGTCGGCGTCGGTGAACGTCCGGCCCGACTCGGCGCTGATGAGCGACAGCGCGCCGATGATCCTGCCGCCGGCCATCATCGCGACCGACAGCCCGGCGCGTAGGCCGACGGCGGAGATCAGCTCCAGGTGCTCCTCGTCCTGGGCGACGAGCGCGAGCATCTCCGGGGGGATGTCGTTGACGAGTTGCGACTGGCCGTCGCGCAGGATCTGGGCGACGCCGGTCGGCGCGTCGAGGCGCGACGGGTAGCGCTCGCCGATCCGCCGCGCGAAGGCGACCTTCTCGGGATCGACGTGCGCGACGGCGACGGCACGCACGAAGCCGTGGGTGTCGGGCAGGCTCACCGTGCACCAGTCCGCCAGATCGGGCACGGCGAGGTCGGCGACCTGCTGCAGCGTGCGCTCGTAGTCCAGCGACGAGGACAGCAGCTCTCCGGCGCGCGCCAGCATGCGCTGGGTGAGCTCGGCACGCTTGACCTCGGTGATGTCCTCGATGACGTTGACGACGAGCTTGAGCTCGCCGTCGGAGCCGTAGACCCCCGACGCCTTCGTCACGCGCCAGTCGATGCTGCCGGTGCGCCTGTCGACCGCGCGCACGACGAGCGGCTTGGGATCGGCCTCGCCGGCGAGCAGCTTGCGTCCCGGCAGATCCTCGATCGTCATCGGCGAGCCGTCCTCCTTCGTGGACTCGAACGCGTTGACGATCTGGTCGACCGGCGTGGCGAGCAGCTCCTGCGCGGACTCGTAGCCGAGCATGCGCGCCGCCGCCTCGTTGGCGTAGATGAGCGCCCCGCCGGTGTGCTGCACGGTGACCGCCTCGGCCAGCGTCGACAGGACGGCCGTGAGCTGAGCCTCGATCGTCTCGAGCTCGGCGAACAGGCCGGCGTTGTCGAGCGCGAGCGCGGCGCGACCGGCCAGCACCCGGGCGAACTCGAGGTCCTCGCGGCCGTAGCGGCGCTGGGACAGGGCCGTGACGAGCAGCGTCAGCGCGCCGAGCCGCCGCCCGCGCGCGCGCAGCGGGACGACGACCGCCGATCCGACCTGCGCGGAGCGCAGGCGCTCGAGCTCGCCCTCGTCGGCGGCCAGGCGCCGCAGCAGCTCCTCGTCGACGCGCTCGGCGAGAAACGGCTGCTCCGGAAGGCGCGGGTCGTCCGGCTGCAGCGGCGCACGGGCGGCGAACATGTCGGCGAGCTCCTCGCCGCCCGGACCGGCGGCGAGCACCGCCAGGCGGCGGATCTCGCCGCCGCTGACCGCATCGACGATGCACACGTCAGCGATCGTCGGCACGAGCAGCTCGTTGAGCGCCGTCACCGTCGCGGTGAGATCTCGCGTGCCGTCGGCGATCTCGGCGACCGCCGCGAGGACCGCGAAGCGCTCGCGGTCGCGGTGGGTGCGCTCGCGGTTGCGGGCGGCGAGCACCGCGATGACCGCGATCGCCGCGCAGACCGCCAGCCGCTGGACGTAGACGGCGTCGCCGAGGTTGTCGTTCCACAGGCCGCTCAGCGCGACGAGCACCGTCGCGACCGTGCCGATGACGGCCACGTCGCGGGGGTCGCCGTACAGGGCGCTGATGAGCGGCGCGAACACGACGAGCCCGATGAGGACGAACGACGAGCCGATCGAGATGTCGAGCACCGCGAGCAGGCCCGCGATCGTGAGGCCGGTGGCCAGCGTGAGCACACGTCGGCGGCTCGCTGCCGGACGGACAGGTGGCACGGGGCGATCATAGGGCGCGGCCGTGGGTCGATGCGCGTTTAGCTCAGTCTGGTCGCGTGTCGGTCCTGGGTCCGGGCCGGCGTGCGGTGAGCGCGACGCGAAACCGTTCGTAGCCAAGCGCGGCCGGCCGACGGCCGGCGGCTACTGCGCCGGATCCTGCGGCGTGTCGAACTTCCCGCCGTCGATGAGCTCCACGCGGTAGCCGTCCGGATCGGCCACGAACGCGATGAGCGGCAGGTCGTCGCGGCCGCCGGGGTGAAACGGGGGCTTCTCGGGGGACACGCCGAGCGGCTCGAGCGACGCCAGCGTGGCCTCGATGTCCTCGACGGTCAGCGCCATGTGGTTGTAGCCCGTGCCGAGGTCGTAGGGCTCCTCCTGGCCGAGGTTGACGGTCAGCTCGAGGACGTCGCCGCCGCCCGGCAGCCCCATGTAGAGGTTGTAGGCGGTCTGGAAGTTCAGCCGCCCGCGCGGCTCGAATCCGAGCGCCTCGTAGAAGCGCTGCGACGCGTCCGGATCGAGGACGCGGATACAGGTGTGTGCGTACTGGTGGGCCATGCTGATGAGCTCCTGACGGGTCTAGGCCTGGTGGTCGGCGGGCGCGGACGCCTGCGGCTCGGCGAGGTCGGGCACGGGGCCGCCCGGATCGCGGCCGTCCCAGACGGCGTGGCCGGTCGGGATCGAGCCCGAGCGCAGCGCGTCGGTGATGTACTCGGCCTGGCGGATCGCCAGCGCGACGATCGTCAACGTCGGGTTCGCGGCGGCGCCGGTCGTGAACTGGCTGGCGTCCGACACGAACAGGTTGGGCACGTCGTGCGCCTGCCCGAACATGTTCACCACGCCGTCCTCGGGCCGCGCGCTCATCCGTGCCGTGCCGATGTTGTGCGTCGCCGGGTAGGGCGGCGTGCGGATCGTGCGGACGGCGCCGACGGATTCGTACAGCGCCTCGCCGGCGCTCCACGCGTGCTCGCGCATCGCGAGGTCGTTGGGATGGTCGTCGAAGTGCACGTTGGGCACGGGCTGGCCGAAATGGTCGAGCTCGTCGTGGTTGAGCGTCACGCGGTTGGTCTGCTGCGGCATGTCCTCGCCGACGAGCCACAGCCCGGCCATGTTCTCGTAGCCGTCCATGATCGACGCGAAGTCCGGGCCCCAGCCGCCCGGATCGACGAAGGCGGCCATGAACGGCACGCCGAGCGACAGAAGCTGCAGGTAGTAGCCGCCGACGAACCCGCGCGAGGGGTCGTTGGGCGCCTCGTCCTCGATGTGGCCGGCCATCGTCTCGCCGCGATACATGCGCACGGGCTGGTCGAAGATCGCGTACACCGACGCGGTCAGGTGGCGCATGTAGTTGCAGCCGAGCTGGCCGGAGGAGTTGGCCAGGCCGTCCGGGAAGCGGGCGCCGGCCGAGTTGAGCAGCAGCCGCGGCGTCTCGATCGCGTTGCCGGCCACGGCCACGATCCGTGCGCGCTGAAACTGCTCGAGGCCGTCGCCGTCGATGTACGTCACGCCCGTCGCCAGGCCCTGGTCATCGGTCTCGACGCGGATGACGTGGCATTCCGGGCGCAGGTCGAGCTTGCCGGTGGCCAGCGCCCGCGGGATCTCGGTGTACAGCGTCGACCAGCGCGAGCGGTTCTTGGCGCCCTGGAACGGAAAGCCGTCCTGGATCGTGGCGGGGCGTCCGTCGCGCGGCACCGGGTTGCAGGCGTAGCGGCCGGTGTGGAAGCGCCTGTAGCCGACACGCTGGGCGCCGTTGGCGAACACCTTGTAGTTGTTGTTGGCCGGCAGCTGCGGGATGCCGTTCGTCCCGGTCAGGCCGAGCTTGGCCTCGGCGCGCTCGTAGTAGGGCTCGACGTCGGCCAGCGAGATCGGCCAGTCGAGGGCGTTGACGCCGTCCATGCCGTCGTAGTAGGTCGAGGCCTTGAACTCGTGCTCCATGAAGCGCGGGCAGCACCCCGCCCAGTGCACGGTCGTCCCGCCGACGGTCTTGCAGACCCAGGCGGGCAGGTTCGGGAAGTCCTTCGCGACGCGGAACGAGCCCGATGTCGTGCGCTTGTCCAGCCAGGCGAGCTGCTTGAACGAGCGCCACTCGTCGTTGACGAACTCCTCGGGCTCGTGGTGGCGGCCGGCCTCCAGCACGACGACCTTGTGGCCGGCCTGGGTGAGCTCGTGGGCCAGCGTGCCGCCACCGGCGCCGGAGCCGACGATCGCGACGACGTCCTCGTCGTCGTAGCGGTAGCGGGTCATCGCGCACCTCCCGCCGGGCCGGCGGCGGCGTCGAGCTCGATCGGCGGATCGGGCAGCCAGTCGAGGTCGTCGAAGCCGCGGTCGACGTAGCCGCCGAGGTGCACGGAGGGGCCCTCGTAGCCGAAGGCCTTCCAGACGGCGGGGTTGTCGTAGAGCTCCACGACGGCCGTGGCGCGCACGAGGTCGAAGTACGGCGTGCCCTCGGCGTCGCGCAGCGCTCGGAGCTGGGCGTCGGCGTCGCGCTCGGCAAACGGCGTCGGGTCGTCGAGCGCGGCGATGCCCTGCTCGATCGCCTGTCGGACGGCGTCGTTGCCGGTCGCCTCGGCCTCGACGGCGCGCACGACCTTCGCGTACGCCTCGTCGGGCAGCCCGTCGTGCGGGTACATCACGCGCGCAACGCGCAGGGTCGTCTCGCGCTCGTGGTCGGACAACGGCTCGGACATGGCTCCTCCTACCTGCCGGATGCGGCGTGTGAAGACGCGGGAAACTACCCGGGTCAGGCCGAGCGCCAAACGGCGAGGCCGGGCGCGGCGCGGACGGGGATGCCCGGCATGCGCCGCCCGCCGCGTGACCCTGGCCGCCCGCGCGGTTCGGGCAGCCTTGGCCGGACGCGATCGCCGCGGCCGCACGCTGGGCGGCGCAACGGCGTCGTCGCTTCCCACGCGGCGATCTGAGGCCCGCCAGGCGCCCCGCAACGCCGCCACCGTACGCGGCTCGCGCACGGATTCCTGCACGCTGCAAGAGCGCGTGCGCCTGGCGCGAAAACGATGTCCCCCCGCTAGGTTGCTCCTACATGTCTGCTTCCGAGCGACACGTCCGAGCGCGCCATCTGCCGGCCGCGCGAAGCCGTGCCCAGACCCAGCCCGTGGCCCCGCCGGCGCGCGCCGCGCAGCTGCCGCCGGACCCCCGCAACGTCATCGAGTTTCGCAACGTCAGCATGCATTACCCGGCCGGCGACATCGGTCTCGACGGCGCGACGTTCAACGTCCGCCGCGGCGAGTTTCTCTTCATCGTGGGCTCGACCGGGTCGGGCAAGTCGACGATCATGCGGCTGCTCATCAAGGAGCGCGAGCCGACGGCGGGGACGATCCGCGTCGCCGGCCGCGATCTCGGCTCGCTGGAGCACAAGAAGGTCCCGTACTACCGCCGCAACATCGGCGTCGTCTTCCAGGACTTCAAGCTGCTGCCCAACCGCACCGTGTACGACAACGTCGCCTACGCGCTGTCGGCGACCGGCGCGCGGCGCAAGGAGATCCGCACGAAGGTGCCCGACGTCCTGCGCCTGACGGGCCTGTCGACGAAGCTGCACAACTTCCCCGACCAGCTCTCCGGCGGCGAGCAGCAGCGCGTCGCCGTCGCCCGCGCGTTCGTCAACCACCCGCCGCTGCTGCTCGCCGACGAGCCGACCGGCAACCTGGACCCCAACACGTCGCTGGGCATCATGCAGCTGCTGTACCGGATCTACCGTGCCGGGACGACCGTGATCGTCGCCACGCACGACTCGCACATGGTCGATCGCATGCGCCGGCGCGTCATCGAGCTGCGCGGCGGTCAGATCATCCGCGACGAGGCCAGCGGCATGTACGCCCAGGGCGATCAGTCGACCGACGAGTTCAGCGACATGCTCGACCGCGCCTACGGCCAGCTCGGCCGCGACCAGCCGACCGACGACTTCATGGCGCCGCGCCATCCGGCGCCGGCCGACCCGCACCACCCGTCGACCGAGCCGCACCTGTGGACGCCGGGCGGCGGCACGCCGGAGCGCAAGCCCGACCCGTCATCCGGCGGCGGTGGCTGGCGGAACTATCCATGAACTTCCCGTTCTTCCTGCGCGAGGTCACGCGCTCGCTGCGCCGCGACGCCGGCCCGCCGTTCGCGGCGATGGCCTCGGTGCTCGTCACGATGCTGGTGCTCGGCGTCTTCATCCCGATCGTGCAGGCGACCAACGGCGCCGCCAACGAGGTGCGCGGCAAGGTCCTCGTCGACGTCTTCCTGAAGACGAACGCGACCGACGCCGGCGTCGAGAGCGTCCGGCGCAAGCTCACGCAGGACACGCCGCACGTCGGCAAGGTGCAGTTCGTCTCCAAGGCCGAGGCCTACGCCAAGGAGAAGCGCCAGAACCCCGAGGCCTACGAGCTGCTGGGCTCCAACCCGCTGCCCGACACCTTCCGCGTCACGCCGAGCTCCCCCGGCGACGTGGGCAAGCTGCGCGACGCGCTCGCGCCGATGACGCCGACCGGTGAGCGCGGCGTCGTGCACCCGGCGATCGACGAGGTCAAGAACCGCCGCGACGAGACGACGAAGATCCTCTCCGCCACGCGCGTCGTGAAACTCTCGATCGGCCTGCTCGCGGCGCTGCTGATCCTCGCCTCGGTGCTGCTGATCTCCAACACGATCCGCCTGTCGCTGATGGCCCGCCGGCGCGAGGTCGCGGTGATGAAGCTCGTCGGCGCGACCGACTGGTTCATCCGCTGGCCGTTCGTCCTGGAGGGCATCTTCGTCGGGGCGATGGGCGGCCTGATGGCGATCGGCACCCTGCTCGTCGCGAAGGTCGCCTTCATCGACCCGCTCAAGGACGACTTCTCCCTCATCGCCTCACCCGACACGATCAACTTCGGGCTGCTGGTGATGGTGCTGCTCGTCGCGAGCATCGCGGTCTCCGCCGCGGGCTCGGGCTTGTCGCTGCGGCGTTTCCTGCGGGTGTAGCGGCTCGCTCGCGGGGGCGGGTCGCCTGCTGGCGCGCCGAGTGCGGATATCGCACCGTGCGCGCCAGGACCATCGCGGCCGGATCGGTCGTGACGCGCCGAGTACGGATATCGGACCTGGCGCGTCAGGACCGGTCGTGAGCGGCCGCCCGATGTCTCCGGCACGCGCTGCACCCAGCTGTCACACTCGCGGCGGGTGAGCTTGCGGGGGAGCATCCGGGCGATCGTGCCCGCCATGGCGCTGGCGGCGGCGGTGGCCTGCCTCTGTGCGCCGGCCGCGCGCGCCGCCAACCCGCCGGCGGGCACGCTCACGCCGGACGCCGCCGGCGCCGGTTCGGTGGGCTGGAGCGGCTCGGCGACGATCGGCTTCGAGACGCTGATCGCCGACCAGGGCGCGGGCTGCTTCGGCCCCGACCGCCGGCCGGTCGCGTCGTCGGGCTGCGACCACTTCGCGCTCGACGTCGCCGTGCCCGCGGGCTTCTACGGCGAGCATCCGGGCGCGGTGAACATCAGCGCGACCGGCTTCGACCTCGCCGACCTCGACCTCTACGTCTACCGGCGCAATCCGGACGGCACGCGCGGCGACTTCGTGACCGGCGACGGGCAGACGCTCGGCGCCGACGAGAGCGTCGGCATCGACAAGGCGTCCGGCGCCTACTGGGTCGTGCTGACGCCGTACACGACGATCGGCCCGCAGAGTTACACCGCGAGCGCCGTGCTCGTCACGCGCAGGGGCAGCTCGCTGGCCGAGCTCGAGCAGGTCGCGCCGCGCGGCGTCACGAACTACCGCGCCTCGCGCGATGCGTACACGTCGCACTCCGAGCCGACGATCGCGATGGACCCGCTCGACCACGACCACCTCATCGCCGGCTCGAAGATGTACGAGAACAACGAGGAGTACCTCTTCAAGGTAGGCACGTACGAGTCGTTCGACGGCGGGCGCACGTGGGAGGACCAGGGCCACCTGCCCGGCTACTGCGCGGCGCCCGGCCAGTGCGATCCGGCCAACGAGGTCGCCTACCGCACGACGTCGGATCCGACGATCGCCTTCGACGACGAGGGCAACGCCTACGCCAACGTGCTCGACGCGCCGGGCGGGACGAACGCCTTCCAGGGCTTCAACATGACCGTCCACACCAAGCGCCGCGGCCAGCCGTGGACCGGCCCGACGACCGTGCACGACAACCGCGTCAACCCGCTGACGACGCGGCTGTTCCTCGACGACAAGAACTGGATTGCCGTCGACAACCACACCGATGTCAACGGCGGCCCCAACGCCCCGCGCGACGGCAAGATCGGCACGATGTACATCTGCTGGAGCTTCGACGGCACCGGCACGGTGCCGCTGCAGCAGATCGTCGTCATGCGCTCGCTCGACGGCGGCCGGACGTGGGGCGGGATCAGGCCCGGCGACAACCTTCCGTTCCCGGTCAGCCAGAAGACGCTCATCTCCGGCATCGGCTGCCACATCGCGATCGGCCCGCGCGGCGAGGTCTACGCGACCTGGTACGACAACCAGCTCAACGCGCTCATGCAGGCGAAGTCCAACAACCGCGGGCGGCTGTGGTCGCTGGCCGTGCCGATCGCGGGCATCGCCGGCGTCAACGAGCCGTTCGCCGGCGAGGCGTTTCGCAACCTCTCGATGCCGGCCACCGCGGTCGACGGGCAGGGCAACGTCTACGTCGTCGCCGCGTCGCGCAACGCCCAGGGCACGCCGCTGCTCGGCAACCTCCCGGCGCTCGGGCGCCAGATCAAGCAGGGCTCGATCTCGGTGGCCGGCCTGCAGGAGCTGCTGAAGACCAAGAAGGCCAACAACCTCGCCGGCGTCAGCTACAAGGCCGGCGGCGACGGCCTCGGGCCGATGTCGGGCTCCGACATCGTGTTGTTTCGGTCGACGGACGGCGGGCGGTCGTACAGCCGCCCGGTGCGCGTCAACCAGGACGCCCGCCACGGCGACGCCGACCAGTTCCAGCCCTGGATCGCGGTGACGCCCTCCGGCCAGGTCAACGTGTCCTTCTTCGACCGCCGCAACGACCCGGCGAACTACTACATCGACACGTGGCTGGCGCGCTCGGAGGACGGCGGCCGGACGTTCACCGATCGGCGCGTCTCGCAGCGCATGTGGGATCCGGCGGTCAACGCGCCGACCTCGGTGTCGGGCAAGTTCATCGGCGACTACCAGGGCCTCGTCGCCGACGACGAGGTGGCGATCCCGTTCTGGAACGACACCCAGCTCGCGGCGCTGCCGGAGGGCGATCCCGAGCGCTCGCCGTACCAGGAGGTCTTCGCCGCGCGGGTCCCCGAGGGCGCCGAGACGCCCGACGAGCGAACGCGCTGCTTCCCGCGCGCGCTGCGCGTCGGCGCGCGCTCGATCGGCCGCCTCTCGCTGCGCTCCACGCGCGCGCTCGTCGGGCGCCGGATCGGGCCACCCGCCCGCACCGCGCGCGGCGTGCTGCGCTACTGCGTCCGCGGCGGCGGCAGCGTCGTCACGGCGTTCGACGCGCGCGGCCGCGTCGCGCTCGCGGCGACGACCGCGCGCGGGCACCGGCGGCTGAAGATCGGCCGCGGCAGCTCGCTGAAGGCGCTGCAGCGGCGCTTCGGCACGCGCCTGCGCAGCGCCGGATCGGGCGTCAGGCGCGTCGCGAGCGGATCGTCACGCGGGGTACTGTTCGGGGTGCGGCGCGGGAAGGTCACGTTCGTCGCCGTCGCCGACAGCGCGCTGCTGCGCAAGCGATCCGCCCTCACCACGCAGCTGCGCCGCGCCGCCCTCGTCCGGCGGCGCTGACCGGCCCGACCGGCCGGGGTCACGCTCGAGCTCGCGCGCTACGAGCTCGCCCATGCGCGCGCAGGCGCGCCGCGCGAAGCGCACCTGCTGGCCGCGCCCGACGAGCCGGAAGCCGAGCCGGATGATCGGATTGCGCACCTTCGCCCGGCGCGAGACGACGTGGATGCGAAACTCGACCGCGCCGTCGTCGAGCCACTTCCAGACCGTCCAGTCCATCTGCCCGCGCTCGACGTGGCCGGCCAGCGTGCCGTAACTCCAGCCCCACACGCGCGCGCGGCGCCCGTCGACCGTCCGCGTCTCGTCGGTGACCGTGCCGACCCGGCAGCCGAAGAACATCCGCAGCGGGCCGAAGCGGATCTGCAGGAGCATGTTGCGGTCGGCGAGGTCGCCCGCCGGGTCGTAGACGGCGCGCACCGTCGACGGATCCGCGAAGGCGTAGTCGCGCATGAGCCGCTGCGCGATCTGGAAGCTGCCGCCCCGGACCGGCTCGCCGGGCGGCTCGGACGGCAGCGCCTGCTCGTAGTCGTCGATGTTCCAGCCCGACTCCGCGCTCGCCCCGGCCAGCTCGCCGGGGTCGAAGTTCAGCCGGCGCTCCTTCAGGCCGGCGAGCGCGCGCTGCGCCCGCGGCGTGGCGGCGAGCTGCTCATCGAGCATGGGCGAGCTCGCGCGCGTCGACGCGCTTGGTCGTGATGTCCACGAGCCCGTCGCGCCGCCCGCCCGAGAGGTCGGTGAGCTGCTCGAGCACCGAGGTCCACATGTGCAGCTGGACCTCCTTGTTGAGCGGCAGGCGGTCGAACAGCAGGCTCGACAGGCGGTCGCCGGCGCGCGCCCACGCCTCGATGCGGATCTCCAGCCGGCCGGGTCCGATGTCACGAGCGCCGAAGCGGATCCGACCGGCCTCCAGGTGGCCGTCGAGCGTGACGAAGCTGAAGCTCGTGCGGTCGACCGCGACCGTGCGCACCGGCCCGTCCCAGGGCCCAGGCATCCGGACGGTGAACTCGTCGCCGACGCGCAGCTCGCCCTCCTCGCCGCGCACCTTGACGAAGCTGGCCAGCGCCGTCGGCGCGGCCCGGTTGGGCTTGCCGGCGAACGTGGCGATGAGCTGCTCGGCGTCCATCTCGGCCTCGCGCACGCGCGTGGTGAAGCAGCGGTGCATGAGCGGGCCGACGCCGTCCTCGACGCCCTGCATCTCGTCGCGGTCGGTTCCCGGCGGCAGCGGCGGCGGCATGTCGTCGGCGACCGAGCCGGCCTCCTCGTGGCGGTGCATCGGGGTCGTGCGCCACAGGTAGTCCCAGCCCGTGACGATGACGCCGAGCGGCCAGCGCGCGGCGGTGGCGGCGCGGCGTGAGACCGACAGGCGGCGAGGCATCCCTCGTTCGTACCCGCATACCGGGGCGGGCAGCGGGGGTACAAGCCGCGGATGATCGCCAAGAGCCTGCATCGCGCCGGCGTGCGCAGCGACCACCTCGAGGTGGTGTCGATGAGCAGCGTCGGCCTGTGCGTCGCGCTCTGGATCCGCGCGAAGACCGTCGATCAGGACGAGCGCGGCAACGCCGAGCGCCGGGCGCTGTTCGTCGGCCTGTGGCCGCCGACGATCTGGCTCATCGGCGACTCGCTCGGTCGCCTCGAGCGCCGTCGGCGCTGGCGCTGAGCCGTACTTCATAACCTGTAGGGCGCGCATGCCCTCCCGCCTCCCCAGCTCGAAGGTCGTGCTGCTCCTGCTGCTGCCGTGCATGCTCGCGCTGGGCATCTGGCTCGGCGGGCATCCGCGCTTTCTCGTCGGGCCGGTCGCCGACGTGCTCGTCGGCCCGGAGGACCGCCGCATCACCGTCGAGGCGCTCGACCTCATCGAGGAGAAGTACTACCGCGAGATCGACCGCGGCGAGCTGTCCGACGCGGCGCTGGCGGGCGCGGTCGAGAACCTCGACGACCGCTTCTCGGCCTACCTGTCGCCGAAGCAGTACGGGCAGTTCGAGCAGTCGCTCGACAACGCGTTCTCCGGCGTCGGCACCGCGATCCTCGGCGTCGAGGACGGCCTGCGGATCGTGAAGGTCTACGACGACTCGCCGGCGCAGAAGGCCGGCCTGCGCGAGGGCGACGTCGTCACGCACAGCAACGGCCGCAAGCTCGCCGGCCTGTCCGAGAGCGCCGCCACGGCGCTCATCAAGGGACCCGAGGGAACTCCCGTGACGCTGACGCTCAAGCGCGGGGAGCGCACGCTCAAGCGGCGCATGGTCCGCGCGCGGATCGAGGTCCCGGTGGTGGAGTCGCGGATCGCCAACGCCGGCGGCGAGCGCGTCGCCTACGTCGCGCTGGCCGGCTTCGTCAATCAGGCCGACGAGCAGGTCGCCGACGCCATCCGGCGGCTCAAGCGCCGGCGCGCCAAGGGGATCGTCTTCGACCTGCGCGGCAACGGCGGCGGCCTCGTGACGCAGGCCCAGCTCATCGCGAGCATGTTCCTGGCCGACGGGACGATCGTCACGACGAAGGGCCGGGCCGTCGAGGAGCAGACGCTCGAGGCCGTCGGCCAGCCGATCGCGGGCAAGCTGCCGACGGTCGTGCTCGTCGACCGCAACACCGCCTCGGCGTCGGAGATCGTGGCGGGCGCACTGCAGGATCGCAAGCGCGCCAAGCTCGTCGGGCAGAACACGTTCGGCAAGGGCGTCTTCCAGCAGGTCCTGCCGCTGGACAACGGCGGCGCGCTGGACATCACCGTCGGGCAGTACTTCCTGCCCAGCGGGCGAAACCTGGGCGGCGCGGGGACGAAGTCCGGCTCGGGCCTGAAGCCCGATGTCGCGGTGCGCAACGACAACGACGCCGAGGGCGACGAGCAGCTCGAGCGAGCGCTCGACGTCCTGGCCGACGAGCTGTGAGCGGGCGCCGCCACGGCGGCCCGGCGAAGCGCAAGCCGCCGTACGAGGACGCGCGCGGGCTCGGGCGGCCGAAGCCGAAGGTCGTGCGCGATGACACGGGGGCCGGCAAGACCAAGCCGGGCGCACGGCCGCCGCGCGCGGCCAAGCCGGGTAAGGCCGCCAAGGCCGAGCGCCCGACGGGCAAGGGCCAGGGCAAGCGGACGAGTGCCGCGGGCGCCGGCGCGCCCGCCGGGCCGCGCCCACCGCGCGAGCCGCCGGCCGCGGAGGGGATCGTCGCGACGATCGACAAGCGCGGGCGCTTTCTCGTCGCCGAGCCGTTCTTCGCGCCCGGCTCGCGGATGGTGGTCGACCGCGACTCGCGGATCGGCGTCGGCGACCTCGTGCTGGTGCGTCCGGCCACCCGGGCCGGTGGGCACGCCAAGGTCCTGCGCGGCCTCGGGCGCCCGGACGTGGCGGCCGACGTGCTCGAGGCCCTCATGCTCGACCGCGGGCTGCGGCGGCGCTTCGATCCCGCCGTCGAGCGCGCCGCCAAGCAGGCGCGGAACGCCGGTCCTGACCAAGAGGTCGCGCGGCGCGACCTGACCGACCTGGCGACGTTCACGGTCGACCCGGTCACCGCCCGCGACTTCGACGACGCGATCTCGGCGGAGCGCACCGACAACGGCGGCACGCGCATCTGGGTGCACATCGCCGACGTCAGCGCCTACGTGCGACCGGGCTCGCTCATCGACCGCGAGGCGGCCCGGCGCGGCACGAGCGTCTACGTCCCTGGCCGCGTCGAACCGATGCTGCCCGAGCCGCTGTCCAACGAGGCCTGCTCGCTCGTCCCCGGCGAGCGGCGCGCGGCGGTGACCGTCGAGCTCGACTACGCCGGCACCGATGTCACGCGGGTGCAGTTCTACCGCTCGACGATCCGCTCGGACCAGCGGCTGGACTACGAGCAGGTCGATCGCGTCTTCGCCGGCGACGAGCCCGCGGTCGAGCCGTGGGCGAAGCCGCTGGCCGCCGCCCGCTCCGTGGCGGCGGCGCTGCACGAGCGCCGGATGGCGCACGACGCGCTCGAGCTCGAGACGAGCGAGCCCGAGTTTCGCTTCGACCGCGGCGGCCACGTCGCCGAGTCGCGACCCAGCGAGCAGACCGAGTCGCACCGGCTCATCGAGCACCTCATGATCGCCGCCAACGAGCAGGTCGCCAAGCTCACCGCCGAGCGCGGGGTCCCGTCGCTGTACCGCGTCCACGAGAAGCCCGACGGGGAGAGCGCGCTGCGGCTCGTCGAGCAGCTCGCGTCGCTCGGCGTCGCCACCCCGCCCGTGCGCGAGCACATGACGCCGAGCGAGGCGGCCGAGGTCATCGCGGCCTGCTCGCGCTCGGTGACGCAGCACACCGCCCGCACCGGCCACGGCCGCGACGCGCTGACGTTCCTGGTCCTGCGCTCGCTCAAGCAGGCCTACTACGGGCCCAGGAGCCTCGGCCACGCCGGCCTCGGGCTGACGCACTACACGCACTTCACGTCGCCGATCCGCCGCTACCCCGACCTCGTGGCGCACCGCGCGCTGCTGTCGGCGGTCGGCGGGGGAGAGGAGGCGCCGCGCTCCTCCGACCTGGAGGAGCTCGGCACCTGGTCCTCCGGGCGCGAGCGCGACGCGATGCAGATCGAGCGCACCGCCGACCGTGTCGCCCGCGCCTTCCTGCTCGAGCGCGAACTCTTCGAGCAGGGCTGGGACCGCGCCTTCGACGGCGAGGTCACCGGCCTCATCGGGGCCGGCGCGTTCGTGCGCTTCGGCGGCGGCCACGAGGGCCTGCTGCCGGTCCGCCGCCTGCGCGGCGACTGGTGGGAGCTCAACGAGGTCGGCACGATGCTGACCGGCGAGCGCACGGGCGAGACGATCCGCCTCGGCGACCCGGTGCGCGTGAAGGTCGAGCGCGTCGAGACCGCGCGCGGGCGCGTCGATCTCGTGCCCGCCGAAGCGGGGGGGTAGCCACCCGCCCGCGCGCCGTCCCCGGCGCGCGAGCGGGCGAGTCGGGCGGGCTAGTCGACGAGCGCGTCGAGCTTCGAGTTCGCCGCGGGCGAGAAGTCCGTCGAGCGGACCACCGCGCCGTTGCGGCCGATCGTCGTCTGAGTGATGCCGTCGGCGTTCTGCGTGCCGCACAGCACCTGCTCGACGCCGCGGATGCGGAGCGTCACGGCCTGGGCCCCGGTCGCCTCGACGAAGAAGCGCACGAGGTGGTCGTAGCCGAGGCCGGGGGGCGCCGGCAGGACCTGGCAGAAGCCCTTGATCGGCGCGGCGGCCGGCGAGTCGCCGATCGTCGCCGGCAGGTTGCGGTCCGAGACGAGCGTGCGCGGCAGCTGCCCGAAGCGCGTGCTGAACAGGTTCGGCCGGGTGTTGTCGCCCGACGGCAGCAGCATCGTGCCGAGGATCAGCGTGTCGGTGTGCTGGCCCAGGCGCCGGGTGACCTTGCGCCGGACCGCCACGCGGCGGCCGTTGACGCGGACGAAGCGGGTGACGGTGACGGTGCGGGTGGCCACCGAGTCGCCGCCGACGAACGCGTCGCTGCCGTCGCCGGGCGCCCAGATGAACGCGTCGTTGCCGGCGCCGCCGTAGGCGACGTCGAAGTTCGGGAAGGCGGTCGCGTCGCTGCCGCGCTCGGTCCCGCCGACGAGGACGTCGTCGCCGTCGTTGCCGGTAAGCGTGTCCGGCCCGAGCCGGCCGACGAGCACGTCGTTGCGGCGCCCGCCGCGCAGCTGGTCGCCCTTGCGCAGCGTCTGGTCGGCGGCGACGCCGGCCGGCTGGATCGTGGTGTCGGTCGTCGTGTCGTCGTCGCGGCCGATGAGGATCTGCGGCGCTGCGCTCGTCTCGGAGCCCTGCAGGGCGGCGCCGGCGGTGCCGGCGAGGCCGAGGCCGAGCAGGACCGCGAGCGGGAGGATCGAACGTCGTCTGGCGGGCATCGGTGCTCCTTGGGGTGGAGGGGTGATGAAGTGCCAGACCCCGCTGCCGCCGATCTATTCCGCCTCCGGCAGGATTTTCGCGCCGCCCGATGGAATACGCGGGCCTCGCGGAGGGTCTTACCGGGTGATGAGAGACCACGACAGCGCGCGTGAGGAGGTCGGCGCGCGCGATCGCCGCCGGCTGGCGGCGCTGGCCGACGGCTCGCTGTCGCCGCGCCGCGCCGAGCGGATGCGGCGGCGGGTGGCCCGATCGCCGCGGCTGGCCACGCAGCTCGCGGCGCAGCGCGACGCGGTCGGCGCGGTGCGCGCCCTCGCCGACGAGCCCTCCGAGGGCCTGCGCGCGCGCGTCGAGCGCGAGCGGGCGCGTCACCGGCGGCCGCGGCGGCGCTCGCTGAGCCTCGCCGCCGCGGCGGTCGCGACGGCGGCGCTGGCCGCGATCGCGCTCGTGGTGCTGCCGGCCGGAGCCGGCGATCCCACCGTGCTGCAGGCGGCCACGCTGGCGCATCGGCCGGCGCGCGCCGCGGCGCCGGCGCCGCTGCCGGGCCGGCCGGCGCTGCTGGACCGACAGGCCGAGGGCCTGGCGTTCCCCGACTGGGAGGAGAAGTTCGGCTGGCGGGCGACCGGCGCGCGGGTCGACCAGCTCGAGGGCCGGCGCGCGACGACGGTCTTCTACGAGAACCCGCGCGGCGCGCGGATCGGCTACACGATCGTGGCGGGCGACCCGCTCGACGCCCCCGACGGCGCGCGCGCCGCCGTCCGCGAGGGCGTGCACCTGCGCAGCGTCCGGCGCGGCGGCCGGATCGTCGTGACCTGGCTGCGCGACGGGCACACCTGCGTGCTCTCGGGCGAGGGCATCGGGCGCGACGCGCTGCTCGATCTCGCGGGCTGGCGGGCGAAGGGCGCGATCGCGGTCTGATGGTGCGGCTGACCGCACCCTCGTCGGGGTGCAGCCTCCATGGCGCCGACGCCGCGATTGCGAAGAGCATCGCCACCATGTCCGCAAGGACACCAGGGGCGGCCGCGAGCGTCCAAGCGCCGCTCGCGCCGCAGGCTGCCGCCGACGAGCTGACGCGCCTGTACCGCCTCGCGCGGGCGCTCTGCGGCTCGGCCGACCTCGCCGAGGACCTCGTCCAGGAGACCTACGCGCGCGTGCTCGCTCGGCCGCGGCTGCTGCGAGGCGGCGACACCTTCTCCTACATGGCGCGCGCCCTGCGCAACACCTACTACAACCACCGGCGCAGCGCCCGCGCCCGGCCCGAGCAGGCGCTCGCCGACGGCGAGCTCGAGCTCGCGGCGCGCAACGGCTCGCGCGGCGACCCGCACGCGGCGCTCGTCGCCGCCGAGCTGTACCGCGCGATCGCCACGCTGCCCGCCGACCAGCGCGTGGTGATCGCCGTCGTCGACATCGCAGGGCTGAGCTACAACGAGGCGGCGCGCGTCCTGCGCGTGCCGCCCGGCACCGTCATGAGCCGCCTGTACCGCGGGCGCGCGCGGCTGGCCGCGGCGCTGGGCTGACGCGCCGGCGTGCGGCGCGGCCGGTCACCCCGCCGCCCGCGCCGC
>JAUXSD010000083.1 GCA_030681525.1 Solirubrobacteraceae bacterium | reverse complement strand
GCTGGCCGAGCCGTTTCAGCGCGGCACCGGACGGATACGCGCCGACCACGCAGGCGTCGGCCTCGGCCTGGCCATCGTCAAGAGCATCACCGAAGCGCACGACGGAACCCTCACGCTCAGCCCCCGGGCGGCTGGGGGGCTTTGCGTGACGGTGCAGCTGCCCGCTGCGCCACCGCACGCCGGCAAGTGACGGTCGGCGCGGCTCCGAACTCTCAGCCCATTCAGGAAAGCGCTCGCTGCAGGGGCTTCACGAACGAACGACGACGAGGGTGAGCGACGGGACTCGAACCCGCGGCCGCCTGGACCACAACCAGGAGCTCTACCAACTGAGCTACGCCCACCGCGCGACCCTGAATCTAGCAGCGCAGATCGGCCCTGCGATCATCCGGCCATGAGCTTCGAACTCGGCGATCCCGTGCCGGCCTTCACGCTGGACGACACCGAAGGCACGGCCCACGCCGTGCCCGCCGACCCCGCGCCGCCCGCCACGGTGCTTGTCGTGACCTGCAACCACTGCCCGTACGTCATCGCGTGGAACTCGCGCCTGCGCGCCGTCGCCGAGGACTACGCGCCGCGCGACGTGCGCGTTCTGGCGATCAACGCCAACGACGCGGCGCGCTATCCGGCCGACTCGCCCGCCGCGATGGCGCGCTTCGTCAGCGACCAGAACTGGCCGATCCCCTACCTCTACGACGAGTCGCAGGATGTCGCGCGCGCGCTCGACGCGCGGGTCACGCCGCACGTCTACGTGCTCGACGCCGAGCACCGCCTGCGCTACCGCGGGGCGCCCGACGCCGACCACGGCGACCCGTCGCAGGACGCGCGCTACCTGCGCGATGCCCTCGACGCCGTGCTGGACGGCGGCGAGCCCGCCATCGCCGACACCCGCGCGCGCGGGTGCTCGGTCAAGTGGAAGGGCTGAACGCGCAACCGCCGCGCGGGGACACGGCCGCGGCCGTGTCCCCACGCAGCCGGCTCAGGACCCGCCGCCTCCCCGCGAACCGAAGCCCCGCGGCCTGACCTGTTGCGCGAAGGCCTCGGCCGGCGGATCGGCGCAGAGGAACGTCGCGTGGTCGTGCACGGGGTCGTCGCCGATGTTGCGGATCCGCACGCGCCAGCGGCGGTCGTCCAGCGCACCCGACTCGTCGATCTTCGTCTCGTACGGGCTGCTCGGGTTGACCTCCTCCTCGATGTACGCGCCGCCCGAGATGATCTGGCTGCCCGCTCCGCAGTCGAACGTCCACGCGTCGTTGATGTTCCCGGGCGGAAGCGGCTCGCCGAACTCCTCGGTGAAGTCGATGTCCACACGCCGCAGGTTCTGCAGGCCCGACGGCCCCGGCTCACCCTGCTCACCCGCCGGTCCCGCCGGTCCGGTCGGTCCCGCCGGGCCGGTCGCGCCGCTTGGCCCCGCGGGACCCGCCGGTCCGGTGGCGCCGGGCGGTCCGGACTGATTGAACGTCAGCTCGACGTCGTCGTCGTCGCAATCCTCCGGATTGCGCGCCTTGTCGATGATCCCCAGGTCCGCGCCGCTCTCGTCCCCCTTGGCGTCGCCCGGGTCGTAGCACACGTGAATCGTGCCGCCCGGCGTGTCCGGGATCGCGGCATACGCACCGCCCCCCACGACCCCCAGGGCGAGCACGATCGCCGCGATTCCCGTCGGCCGCATCCGCGCCCGCCCAGCCCAACGCCCACGACTCCACGCAGGTCGAAGCACAACCCCACCTCCTGTGACACGGCCGCCGCATCAGCGTCTGGACGATCCAGCGGCCAGATTCCCCTTACCGGCCCGATCCTACGGCCGCGCGCGGTCGCTTCGCAGGGGCGCGTGTCGTGCCGCCATCCGGCCCGGCCGCGCACACGGCCGGCGCGGGCCTCAGCTCAGGATTCGGTCGACTGGATCTTCACCGCTCGCGAGGTGGCCGACGCACCCTTGGCGCGGGCCGAGGCGCCGGCGCCGCCCTTCGCGGGCTTGCCGGCGCCGCCCGACACCGACTCGCCGGGCGCGCCCCGCACCGTCTCCGACTGCCCCTTCGCCGAGCGGCCCTTCTGCACGATGACGCTGCGGCGGCTGGTCTTTCGCATCTTGGCCATCGACCGAGCGTAGACCCTTACGCCACGAACGGGAGCCGCTCGGTCACGCCCGTCAGCTCGAAGACGCGCTGCACGGGCCGCGGCCCGTGGATCAGCACGAGCCTGTCGCCGTCCGTGCGCGAGCGCGCGTCGGCGGCGAGGATCAGCCGGATGCCGCTCGAGTCGATGAACTGCAGCCCGCTGAGATCCAGGACGATGCGCTCGACATCGGTCGCCTCGGCGCGTTGCAGCTCCTGCTCGACGCGTGGCGCGCCGTCGAGGTCGAGCTCGCCCGTGAGCGCGATGACGTGCTCGTCATCGCTGCGCTCACTGCGAAGCTCGAGGTAGCCGAACCGGTTCGTGCCGTCCTTCACGTTGCTCATCACGACCCCCTCGGAGTAGGACAAACACAGAGAACACACTTGGCCGACGGTCCCGGACGCCTGTACGACGTGCCGGGCCTTCATCGCAGATCAGCTCAGATGCCGAGCGAACCGGCGTCGTTGCGGACGTCCTTTCCGCTCGGCAGAACCGATCCTAATTCCACGGCCCGGGGGTCGTCAATATGTGTCTCGGACACCCCCTCGAAGGAGACACGCATGGCGATCGATCAGTCGAAACTCGGTGCAGTCGCGGCTGAGCTCATGGACGACCTGGCCACCCACTACGGCGACGACGCCGAGCTCACGAACGTCGTGATCATCGCCACCGTCG
>JAUXSD010000073.1 GCA_030681525.1 Solirubrobacteraceae bacterium | reverse complement strand
GCCGGGCGGATGCCCTCGGCGGTCGTCGGCAGGCAGTGGCCGGCGCTGTCGCCGACGAAGAAGATGCCGTCCTCGGTGGCCGGGCGCAGCTCGTGCGGGATCCAGTTGCCCTGCCAGCGCTCGGCGGGCACGCCGACGTCTTCCGCGAGCTGCAGCGTGGGCTCCTTGACGTGGTCGCGCGGGTCGAACGAGCCGACCCCGACGCGCAGCTCGCCGTCGGCCGGGAACGACCACGAGTAGCCGCGCCTGACGTACTTCGGGTCGATCCACAGCTCGAGGTCGTCGCCCGCGGAGTGGGGGTGGATCTCCAACCCGCGCGAGAGCCGCGCGTTCGGCGGCTGGACGTTCGCGCCGGCCCCGAGGATCCGCCGCCAGCCGAGGCCGTCGACGATGAGCGGGGCGGTCAGGTCGCCGCGATCGGTGTGGACGGTGTTGCCCGTGCGCCCCTCGACCTTCGCCGTCTCGAACTCGCACGAGCCCTCGGACTGCGCGCGCAGCAGGCCGCAGATCCGGCGGTAGTCGAACGTCGAGAACGTCCACGGCAGCTTCCAGCGCAGCGACCGCCCCGGCACGTGGATGACGAGGTCCGAGAAGGTCTGCTGGACGGCGCCCATGAGGTCGAGGTGCTCGAGCCACTCCGTCGGCGCCGCGCACGCGCTCGTCTGGCGCTCGCCGACCTCGTAGCGGTCGATCATGAGGACCCGGGGGCGGGTGGGGGACCGTGTCATCGCAAGCTCCCGGGCGACCGTCAGCCCCGCGAAGCTCGCGCCGCAGATGAGGACGTCGTAGTCCCCGCTGAGCGGGGTCCGCTCGTCGCCTCGCTTGGTCGCTCTCACCGGCATCGCGGGGGGATGATAAGCGTGCCCGAAGATCCACTAACCTCCCTCGATACATGACCACCATCACCGAAGCTGCACCTGAGGCGAAGGTCGTCGAAGGTTCGAACGGCCTGCTGCTCGAGATCGACGGGCAGATCGTCCCCAACTACGACGCGACCTTTAGCCCATTCGAAGAGGGCGAAGTCGTCACCGGCATCGTCGTCCGCATCGACAACGACGAGGTCCTCGTCGACATCGGCTACAAGAGCGAGGGGGTCATCCCCTCCAACGAGCTTTCGATTCGCAAGGCCGTCGACCCGCACGACGAGGTCGAGATGGGCGAGGAGGTCGATGCCCTCGTCCTCACCAAGGAGGATCAGGACGGCCGCCTGATCATGTCCAAGAAGCGCGCTCGCTTCGAGAAGGCCTGGCGCCGCATCGAGGCCGCCGCCGAATCGGGCGAGCCCGTCGAAGGCACGGTCATCGAGGTCGTCAAGGGCGGCCTCATCATCGACCTCGGGGTGCGCGGCTTCCTGCCCGCCTCGCTCGTCGACATCCGCCGCGTGCCCAACCTCGACGAGTACCTGCACACGAAGATCGAGTGCAAGGTCATCGAGCTCAACCGCTCGCGCAACAACGTCGTGCTCTCCCGCCGCGCCGTGCTCGAGGAGGAGCGCAAGGAGCAGCGACAGGAGATCCTCGACCGCCTGCAGCCGGGCCTCATCGTCGAGGGCCAGATCTCGAACATCGTCGACTTCGGCGCGTTCGTGGACCTCAACGGCATCGACGGCCTGATCCACATCTCCGAGCTGTCGTGGTCGCACGTCAACCACCCCAGCGAGATCCTCTCGATCGGCGACACCGTCGCGGTCAAGGTGCTCGACAT
>JAUXSD010000072.1 GCA_030681525.1 Solirubrobacteraceae bacterium | reverse complement strand
GCCCGCCATGGCCGGCAGGATCACGAGCACGTCGCCCGCCTTGACCGCCGTGTCGAGCCCCTCGAGGACGCGCACGTCCTCGTCGTTGAGGTACACGTTGACGTAGCGGTTGAGCTCGCCGCCGGCGGCGAAGAGCTGCGTCTGCGTGTCGGGGTGCGACTCGGCGAGCGAGCGCAGGACGTCACCGACGTTGTCGCCGGTGGCGTCGACCTCCTTGACACCGCCGGTGGACGGGCGCAGGACGGGGGGGATGCGGACGATGGCCATATAGGGGCGGCAGACTAGCCCGCTGCGGCGCAGAACGCCTCGTAGTCGGGGAAGACGCCCATCTCCTCCTCGGAGATCTCGTCGGGCGGCCGCGAGCAGATGGCGCATTCGGGGTCGCGGCGCACCTTGAGCTCGGTGAACGTCGCGCCCAGCGCTTCGTAGAGCAGCAGCCGGCCGATGAGCGGCTCGCCGGCACCGGTGATGAGCTTGATGACCTCGGTCGCCTGCAGCAGCCCCATCGTCCCGGGCAGCACGCCGAGGACGCCGTTGGCGCCACAGCTCGGGGCCAGCTCGGCCGGCGGCGGCACGGGGTACAGGCAGCGGTAGCACGGTCCCTCGTACGGGGCGAAGACCGACAGCTGGCCGTCGAAGCCGAGGATCGAGGCGCTGACGACCGGGATCTTCAGGCGCACGGTCGCGTCGTTGAGCAGGTAGCGCGTGGGGAAGTTGTCGACGCCGTCGACGATGACGTCGTAGCCCTCGATGATCTCCATGATGTTCGAGGCGTCCATCCGCGTCTGGTACTTCACGACGTTGACGTCGGGGTTGAGCGCCTTCATCGCCTCCTCGGCGGAGTCGACCTTCGGCGTCCCGATGCGATCGGTCGTGTGGATGACCTGGCGCTGGAGGTTGGAGAGGTCGACGACGTCGTCGTCGACGATGCCGATCGTGCCGATGCCCGCCGCGGCGAGGTACAGCGCGGTGGGCGAGCCGAGGCCGCCGGCACCGAGCAGCAGCACCTTGGCGTCGAGCATCTTCTGCTGGCCCTCGGCGCCGATCTCGGGCACGAGCATGTGACGGCTGTAGCGCTCGCGCTGCTCGGGCGTCATGACCTTCGGGACGTCGACCTTGTAGCCGCGGTCCTTCCAGAGGGTGTAGCCGCCGGTCATCGACTCGACGTTCTCGTAGCCGAGCTCCTCGAGGGTCTTGGCAGCGAGCGCCGAGCGGTTGCCCGAGGCGCAGTAGAGGACGACGTGCTGCGAGCGATCGGGGACGGCGCCCTCGATGCGCGACTCGAGATGACCGCGCGGCACGTGCTTGGCGCCGGGGATGAGACCGCGGGCGACCTCCTCGCTCTCGCGCACGTCGATGATCGCCACGTCGCCGTTGCCGCTGCCGTTCTGCAGCCGCTCGTTGACGTCGCCGGGATCGACCTGGGCGATCTGGTTCTTGATCTGGCGGATGAACTCCGCGCCGGACGGGCTCACGTGAATCTCCTCAAAGGTGGTCGGACTTCCCTCGCTTCAAAAAGTATAGCGGGGGAGTCCCTTCGCCTAAGTGTTCCCCATCCGCTGCAAGATCGGATCAAAAATGCCGAAAGGGACGTCCCGTGCTGCGGCGGGACGCCCCTTGTCGAGCGGATCTCTGGAGGTTCTGGAGGAAACCTTTGTGGTCGGTCCTGAAGGCTCTGGAGGAAACCTTGTGGACCGGCTTGCACGAGGAGTATCGGTGATGGCCCCTTCTGCCGACATAGGGTCCAGACCCCATGCGTAGATCTGCCCTGCTCTCCCAGGTGTTGGCCGTCAACACCCTGCTCGTCGTCGGCACCGTGTTCGCTGCGAGCGTCGCGGCCCGGCTCGATCTCGGCGACTCCGCCGGCCTGCGCCAGTTTCTCGTGCTGATCGCGGCGATCCTCGCCACGCTGCTGGCCAACAACTTCATCATGCGCCGCCGCTTCGCCCCGCTGGAGTCCCTCACCCGGACGATGGAGGCCGTCGACCTGACGCTGCCGGGCGTGCGCGCCCAGGCCTCCGACGGCGAGTCGGAGGACATCTCGCGCCTGCGCGAGTCCTTCAACCTCATGCTCTCGCGCCTGGAGCACGAGCGGGTCGGCAGCGCGACCGCGGTGCTGCGCGCCCAGGAGGCCGAGCGCGCACGGGTCGCGCGCGACCTGCACGACGAGGTCAACCAGGCGCTCGCCGCCGTCTCGCTGCGCCTGGCGGCCACCGCCGAGCACGCGCCCCCCGAGTTCGCCGAGGAGCTCAAGGAGACCCAGCGCCTCGCCAACCAGGCGATGCAGGAGCTGCTCGGACTGGCCCGCGAACTGCGCCCCTCCGCGCTCGACGACCACGGCCTGATGCCCGCCCTGCGCACGCAGGTGCGGCTGTTCGGCGAGCGCTGGGGCATCCCTGCGCACTTCGCCGCCGACGGCCCGCGCCCGCTGCTGGGCGAGTTCGAGCAGCTCGTCGTGTACCGCGTCGTCCAGGAGGCGCTGTCGAACATCGCCCGCCATGCCAACGCCAAGAAGGTCAAGGTGACCGTGCTCGGTTGCAACACCGCCCAGCTGAAGGTCACGATCACCGACGACGGCGAGGGCTTTCATCCCAACCGCCTGCGCGACGGCCGCTCGGGCCTGGCCGGGATGCGCGAGCGCGCGCTGCTGGCCGGCGGGCGCCTGGACATCAGGTCCGCGCCGGAGGAGGGCACGACGGTCGAGCTGACCGTCCGGGCGCGGGGAACGCGACTGCAGGCCGCCGCATGAGGATCCTCATCGCAGACGACCACGGCATCGTGCGCGGCGGCCTGAAGCTGCTGCTCGACCGTCAGCCCGACATGGAGGTGATCGCCGAGGCCTGCGACGGCGTCGAGGCCGTCGAGATGGCGCTGCGCGACAAGCCCGACATCTGCGTGCTCGACGTCTCGATGCCGCGCATGACCGGCCTGCAGGCGACGGTCGAGATCAAGTCCTACGCGCCGGATATCGCCGTGCTCGTACTGTCGATGTACGACGACGAGCGCTACCTCTTCGAAGCGCTGCAGGCGGGCGCGGCGGGCTACATCCTCAAGCAGGAGGCCGACACCGCGCTCGTCGAGGCCGTCCGCGCCGTCTGGCGCGGCGAGCCGTTCATGACGAACGCCGCCGAGCAGTCGCTGCTGCGCGAGTGGATGGAGGACGACTCCAGCGGCCCGGTCGAGCCGCTGACGCTGCGCGAGCGCGAGGTGCTCAAGCTCATCGCCGAGGCGCACACGAACAAGCAGATCGGCGAGACGCTGCACCTCTCCGAGAAGACCGTCGAGTCGCACCGCGCCAACCTCATGCGCAAGCTCGAGATGCGCGACCGCGTGGAGCTCGTGCGCTACGCGATCCGGCGCGGGCTGATCGAGGCCTGACGCGGCCAGCTGGCGGCACGGACTCCTTCGGTCCGTGGCGATCGCGCGCCGCGAGACGCGTGCAGATGATGGTGCCGGTCGTGCAATCCACCATCTAACCTCGGCGGGGATGCCCGCCCGCCTGCGCCTCGCGCTGTTCGTCACCGGCCTGATCGCCCTCGCCGCGATCGCCGGCGTGCTGCTGTTCGCCGTCGGCGAGCGGACCGTACCGAGCGCCGCGTTCGCCGGCGCCAACCGGCCGCCGGACATGCCGCGGACCGACTTCGGGCTGCGCGACGAGCAGGGCAGGGCGGTGCGCCTGGCCGACATGCGCGGGACGCCGGTCGTCGTCACGTTCCTCTACACGACCTGCCGTGACACCTGCCCGCTGACCGCACAGCAGATCCGCATAGCGCTCGACGACCTCGGCCACGACGTGCCGGTCGTCGCCGTCTCCGTCGACCCGGCCAACGACACACCGCGCCGCGCGCGGGCGTTCCTGCTCGACCAGGGGCTGCAGGGGCGCATGCGCTGGGCGCTGGGCAGCGCCGGGGAGCTCCAGCGCCTGTGGCGGGCCTACGGCATCCAGCCCCAGAGCGAGGACGCCGAGCACACCGCCTCGACGATCCTGCTCGATCGGCGCGGCGTGCAGCGCGTGGGCTTCGCGGCGAGCGTGCTGACGCCCGGCGCGCTGGCGCACGACATCGCCAAGCTCGAGCGCGAGACCTAGCCGCTCTCGATCTCGGCGACGAGCTCGGCCGGCGCCGCGGAGTTGTCCCCGACGAGGGCCTCGAGGCCGGGGAGGTACGTGTTCACGGCGTGGAGGTTCGGGATGATCGCGCGCCCGGCGAGCGTCGCGGTGAGCTGCGCCCCCCTGACGTCGAGCCCCGTCTTGAAGCGGACCTCCCCGTCGGCGAGGTCGAGCTCGAAGTTGCCGATCAGCAGCCCGTAGTTGGCCCGGGTGATGAACTCCATGACCGCCGGGCGTCCCTCTTCGGGGACGTTGAACGGAACGACGGAGTAGAAGGCCACCCGCTGCTGCTCCTCGAACGCCTCGGCGAAGCAGGTCCAGGTCTCACGGTCGCCGCGGAACGGGAACGAGAGGACGTCGTCGCGCCCGGGCAGCGGCTCGTACGACCAGCCCTGGCCGTCGAGGAACTCGGCGACGGGCGCGAGCAGCCCGTCCATCAATCGTTCCACGCCTCGAGGAAGTAGTCCTTCTCGCCGGCCCGCCGCATCCGCACCACGTCGCTGCCGAAATCGCCGTTTCTGATCGCCGCGGCCACCTCCGAGTCAGGGATGTTGTAGCGCTTGTTGAACACGCGCTCCCAGCTCAGCCAGAGGCTCACGAACGTCACGCCCCACATCGACCGGTCGGGGTCCTGGACGTAGAAGTGCGAATGGTTCTGCAGGTTGTAGGCGTGGTTGCGCACGCATGCCCAGCGGGCGCCCTCGCCGGCGATCTTCGTGTACGCGTCGAAGCTCTCCTCCGTGTCGCCGTACGTCTCGGCCAGGATCCAGTCGTTCGAGCGGGTGTCGTGCTTGTTGCTGTAGAGCAGGTTGCGCGAGCCGTCGGCGCTCTTCTTGCCCTTCAGCGATCCCTCGGTCTTGAAGTCGTACATCGACGGGCTCGACGTCGCGCCGGGGTTGGCCGAGTCGTAGACCGTCTCGACGTAGCCGGTGTAGCTGCTCGCGTGCTGAAAGCGCAGCTTGAGCTTGTGCTCCTCGTCGTGGTACGTGTACGGAACGGTCACCTCGTAGAAGAACGGGTCGACGCTCGCCCACGTCTCGCGGTTGAAGTTCTCGGGCCCGCCGCGCGTCCACTTGTCGTTGCGCCACTTCGGGTTGGCCGCCCACTTGTACGTCTCGGCCCAGGCGGCGTACGCCTCGTTGTCGACGGTCTCGCCGACCTCGGCGTTGTCGATCGCGGCGATGCGCAGCGCATCGAGCTTGTCGTGCGCCGCGTCCTCGGTCTGGGCGTACACCGTGACGGGCCGCCCGTCGCCCACGAGCCGGCGCGTCCCCGCCGGCTTCAGCGTCGGCAGCCAGCCGAGCTGGCCCAGGCTCTTGCGCTGCAGCACGGCGCGGGCGAGCCGCGGGCCGAGCGCATCCCGTGCGGGCGGGGCCGGCGCCGGTGGCGGGGCGGCGGGCGGCGCGGGACCTGCTGCCGCCGCCGGCCGCGGTGTGGGCACGTCCTGCGTCGCGGCGTGCTCCCGGTTGCTCGTCTGTGTGCTCAACGACACCCTGGGTCCCCTTTCTTCGCGCCACCGTCGATCGTACGCGCGGCGGAGGCCGCCGCGGATGGACGAACGGGCGGACGTTCGGGCCGCAGGCGCGTCAGGCCGGCGGCGGATCGGTCGGCGGCCGGCGCGCGGCCGGCTCGCCGCTCTGCTTGATCGCGCGGCGGTCCTTCATCGACTGCCAGCCCAACACGCCGACCGCGACGACCAGCGGCGCGACGTAGAGCAGGTTGATCGCCCAGTGGCCGACGTGGGCGACCGGCTCGATCACGAGTTGGCGGCTGACAGCAGCCACAGGCCGAGGGAGGTGAAGGCGATCATCACGACGAGCATCCAGTATTGCGAGCGCGTGGCGACCTGGCTGTCGCCTTCGAAGGAGACGAGCGCGCGCTCATGGGCGAGTACGAGGCCGGCGACGTGGCCGATCACGAGCGCGGCAACCTGGACGTACCAGATCGCGGTCGCCGAGATCCACGTGTAGTCGACCGTCGCGCTGCTCGTGCCGAAGAGGTTCGATCCGTCGCCGAGCGGGTCGGAGATGAGGTAGGCCACGCGCTGTCCCTCGTAGGCCAGCAGCGAGAAGTAGTGCGCGACCACGTAGGCGAGGCCGATCGGCACGAGCGAGTGGGCGAAGCGCGCCGCCAGCTCCGGCGCGGACGCGCCGAGCGGGTCGATGGTCTGCATGCCCATCACGCCGAGCCGGTAGAGGCCGGCGACGATGAGCGTCACGACGACGAGGCCGAGCGTGAACGCCAGCTCGAGCGACGTCGACTGGCCGAAGCCCATGTCGCGAAACAGGCTCACCAGGTCCGGTGAGATGTTGCCCCACGCCGGCCCGCCGGAGAAGCCGTCGAAGGACGTCGTGCCGATGATCAGGCAGACGAGCGCGACCGTCCCCGGGACCATGTTGTCAAGGCGCGTCAGCGCGCTGAGCGGCTTGCGGACGAACAGCCCGTCGCGCGCCCAGCGCAGCGGCGCCATCCGCGCGATGAGCCCGAAGTAGGCGCCAAAGCCGTCGCCGTAGCGGTTCCAGGGCTCGATGCCGTAGAGGCTCATGCCGACGAACTGGATCGCGACGTAGACCAGCGCGAGGACCGCGAGGTTGCTCGGGTCGCCGCGGCCGGAGTAGACGAGCTCGACCCAGGCGAACGCCATGATTCCGACCGCCGCGGGCCAGCGACCGAGCCTGGCCGGATAGGGCATCGGGGCGGGCAGGCCGCCGCGGCTGACCTTGCCGGCGAGCCACGCCACCGCGCGGGCGGCGGCCCGCCACGGGTTGATCGCCTTGAAGACGTCGCCGAAGAACAGGCTGAGGATCGGGATCGCGACCCAGAAGATCACGAAGATGACCGTCGGCGCGAGGTTGTTCGTCGTCGTCTGCGAGCCCGCGAAGCCCGCGTAGACGACCAGCACGAAGATCGCCAGCCCGAGCGCGCCGGCGAGCGGGTCCAGCAACCGCGGCAGCCCGGCGACGCGCCGCTCGGGCGCGCCTTCGAGGCGCGGCTTGGGCCACAGCACCGCGAGGCCGACGAACGAGGCGACGAGCACCACCGCCGCGCCCCAGCCGAACAGCCACTTCGGGATTGGCAGGTCCTGGCGGCCGACGAGCCCGTGCGCGAGCGCGGACTCGGGCGCGGTCACCAGCAGGGTGCCGGCCGCGACGAGGAGGAGCGCGAGCAGGCGGCGCCGGTGCATTGCCACGCAGTCTAGGAAGCCGCGCGCATCGCGGGCGCCGGCGGGCGCATTGCTAGCTTGGCACGCCGTGCGAGCCCCGCCCGACAAGGTCAGCGCGCCGTTCTTCCCGCGCGGGGCGGAGTGGATCAACGTCGCCACGCTGCGCCTCGACCAGCAGGTCGGCCGCCCCGTGCTCGTCGAGTTCTGGGACTTCTGCCGCGCCAACTCGCTGCGCACGCTGGGCTACATGCGGGCGTGGCACGCGCGCTACGCGGCGGGCGGGCTGCGCGTGATCTCGGTCCATGCCGGCGGCTACCCGCCGTCGCAGGACCCCGCGCAGGTGCGCGCGGCGGTCGCCCGCCTGGGCATCGTGCACCCGGTCATGCTGGACTCGGACTTCGCGCTGTGGCGCGAGTACGGCAACGAGGCCTGGCCGGCGCGCTACCTCTTCGACCGGCGTCTGCGGCTGTTCTCCATGCACTACGGCGAGGGCGCCTATGCCGAGACGCAGGACGAGATCTGCGAATTGCTGGGAATCGCCTCCGAGCCGCTCGTCGCGCTGCGCCCGGAGGACGCGCCGGATGCGCTCGTCGGCCGGCCGACGCCCGAGCAGCCGGGTGCGTGGTCGGGGCCATACGAGGCGGGCGCGGTGTGGGCGGTGCTGGAGCCGCTGCAGTCGGGCGGCGACGCGGCTGTGCGAGTCAACGGCCGGACGCTGCCCGTCCCCCACGCCGGCTGCCACAGGCTCGTCGCACACGACCACCACACGACCGGCGTGCTCGAGCTCGAGGTCGGCGATGGCGTGCGCTGCCACGCCGTGCAGTTCACCGCGGGCCTGATCGGCTGACGGCCAGG
>JAUXSD010000064.1 GCA_030681525.1 Solirubrobacteraceae bacterium | reverse complement strand
CTTGGCTTCGACCGCGTTGGACTTGCGGTGCACGCTGGCCGACTGCGCGCCTACGCCGCTTAACCATGAAAGTCCGGTGGCCGTGGCCAGCATGATCGTCAGCAGCGCGCGGGGGAGCGCACCACCAAGGCACCACACCTTATGTTGCAGATGCGTCCGCATCCCCGATCGCCCCCACTAACGGCCCCCACCGTCGCATCGCGTTAACCAAACCTTTTCCGATTCTCCCTCAGATTGCAGAGAGTTGGCCGGCAGGCTCGCGAGCGAACCCTTATAACATGCTTGCAAGCACACCGGCGAACCCGTACTTTCTAGTTCGTTGATGCAGCGGCGCTCTTTCGAAGACATTTGTGCGCCGCAAGAACGGTTTGAATAGGCAACTGCCAAACCGTTCGCGCCGGTTCGCCGCTCCTCGCAAGGGACGGAGCCGCTGCAGACCGACGATCGAGTGGTTCGCCCTGCGCCCGCAAGCGCACGCTCCGGGTCTTCATAAGACGGCGGAGCCTTGAGCCTGAGGGCCAAGCTTGCGCTCGGCGCGACGCAGACCGCTCGATACTGACCAGCACCACTTGCACCACTCCGATCTTCGCCCGCGAAAGGAAGGCGTACGGAGTAGGCGGATAACCGCCCGGCGCCCGCGCCGATATGAGGGCAAATCCGGCGTGAGCACGACACCCTTGTGCTGCACGTCAACTGATTGAAAGACTTTCTGGAATGCTGAACTTCGGCCTCAGCCATCTGCAAGCTCCAGCGCGCAACCGTCCGCGCCGCGGATCACGCCCGGCCATGCCCGGCGGCAGAAGTCTGTGTGCCAAATGCATACCCCCCACTTTTCACCCATCATCGCAAACAATGACGCGCGCCCGAGACCGGCGCCTTGCCGCCCCTGAAGCAATTCGCACGCGAATTGCGGAGCCAGGTGGCAGGCAGCCCAGCCGGCGCGCCGAGGATCGACACACATGTCCAACACCAACAAGATGCTCATCGACGCCACGCACCCCGAGGAGACCCGGGTCGTGGTGCTCCGCAACGGCCGCGTAGAAGAATTCGATTTCGAATCCGCCGCCCGGAAACTGCTTCGGGGCAATATCTATCTCGCCAAGGTGACGCGCGTTGAGCCGTCCCTGCAGGCTGCCTTCGTCGAGTACGGCGGCAACCGGCACGGCTTCCTCGCCTTCAACGAAATTCACCCCGACTACTACCAGATCCCGATGGCCGACCGTCAGGCGCTCCTCGATGAGGAAGCCGCCGCCGAGGCCGAGGAGGAGGCAGCGGTCGACGCTCACGCTGAGGCGCTCGCCCGCCGGCGCGCAACTTCGTCGGCTCCTGCTGCCGAAGAGGAAGACCAGTTCGAGGTTCTCGAGCCGCGCGAAGGCGGCGATCCGCCCCCCGAGTACGGCGACGAGGACGACCATGATCATCACGATCACCACGGTCATAG
>JAUXSD010000013.1 GCA_030681525.1 Solirubrobacteraceae bacterium | reverse complement strand
GCGGCGCCCGCCGGGGCCGGATTGGCCGCGCCGGGCTGCGGCACGACGCCCGGTGCCGGCAGCAGCCCGGCGGCGGGGGTCGCCGCGGGACGCGCGAGCTGGCCGGGCGGCGCGACGACCCCGGGGGGCGTGGCCCCGACGCTGGCGTACAGCGCGGCCGTGGCCTGCTGCTGCTGCGCGGCCGGCGTCGCGGGCCCGATCGGCTGGGCGACGACGCGGCGCTGCGGATCGGCCTGGACGCGCTGCGCGAGCTCGGCGGCGCGCTCGGGCTCGCGGCCGGCCCACTCGCGCAGGCGGCGGACTTCGCGCGCCTGCGAGAAGTACAGCAGCGCCATCACGGCCAGCCCGAGCATGCAGGCCAGGCCGGCGTAGGAGCCGATCTGCTCGACGAGATCGGCCGCCGAGGCAGCGATGACCGTCGCGCTCAAGAGTGCGCGCCGTCGCTCGGGGTTCGAGGCAGGGCAGAGATCACAGCGGCAGCTTCAGGCTCGGACGGCGAAATCCTAGTCGCACCGGCCTCCGGAATCGCGGACAGCTCCGACACCTTTGCAGCCAGACCGGCCGCGTCGCCCTCCAGCACGAGCAGACCGATCTGATCGAACATCTCGTCGACGACCTGCGGCGCCCGCGGCACGCGCTCGGCCCGCAGGATCTTCTCGGCCGGCGTGGGCTGCGGTCGCTCGTAGGGGTTGAAGAGCTCCTCGTGGAGCTTCTCGCCGGGCCGGCGGCCGACGATCTCCACCGCGATGTCGCGGTCGGGCTCCAGCCCGGAGAGCTCGATCATCGTCCGCGCGAGGTCGAGGATGCGCACCGGCTCGCCCATCTCGAGGACGTAGATCTCGCCGCCCGCGCCGCCCTTGCCCAGTCCGCCGGAGCGGATGATGAGCTGGACGGCCTCGGGGATCGTCATGAAGTAGCGCGTCATGCGCTCGTCGGTCACGGTGACCGGGCCGCCGAGCGCGATCTGGCGGCGGAAGATCGGCACGACCGAGCCCGACGAGCCGAGCACGTTGCCGAAGCGCACCGCGCAGTAGCGCGTGCCGGGAAAGCGCGCCTGCTCGGCCTCGAGCGCGAACTCCGCCAGGGCCTTCGACGCGCCCATCACGGTCGACGGGTCGACGGCCTTGTCGGTCGAGACGAGGACGAACGTCTTGACGTTCGCCTGACCGGAGATGCGGGCCATGAGGCGGGTGGCGATCGCGTTGTTGCGTACCGCCTCGACGGGGTTGGACTCCATCAGCCCGACGTGCTTGTAGGCGGCGGCGTGGAAGACGACGGTCGGGCGGTAGAGGTCGATGACCTCCCGCATCCGCTCCTCCTCCTTGCAGTCGGCCAGCACGACGTCGAGCGTCGAGGGATGCACGTGGCGGTCGTGCTCGAGCTCGCGCTGGATCTGAAAGAGGTTGTCCTCGGCGTGGTCGAGCAGGACCAGCCGGCGCGGGACGACGCGGGCGATCTGGCGCGACAGCTCCTTGCCGATCGAGCCGCCCGCGCCGGTCACCAGCACGACCTCGGAGTTGAGGTAGGCACCGACGCGGTTGAGCTCCATGAGCACCGGCTCGCGGCCGAGGATGTCCTCGATCTGCACGTCGCGCACCTGGCGCACCGCGGTCGCCCCGCTCTGCAGCAGCTCGAAGACCGTCGGCAGCGTGCGCACCGGGATGCCGCGCTCGCGGCAGGAGCGCACGACGTTGGCGCGCAGCGTGCCCGGCGCCGACGGGATCGCGATCGTGACCTCGTCGGGCTCGACCTCGTCGAGGATCCGGCCGAGCTCCTGCGTCGTGCCGAGCACGCGCACGCCGTCGATCCGCAGGCGCCGCTTGAGCGGGTCGTCGTCGACGAAGCCGACGGGCTTGAGGCGCAACTCGGGGTTGCGCAGGATCTCGCGCAGCACGAGGCGACCGCCGTCGCCGGCGCCGACGATGAGCAGGCCGCGTGCGTCCTTGCTGGCGCGAAAGCCGCGCAGCGGCCGTTCGTAGACCGTGCGCGCGATGAAGCGCGCGCCGCCGACGAAGGTCAGCATGAGCAGCAGGTGCAGCGCCAGCACGCCCGACGGCGCGTTGACCGCGGTCTCGAAGCCGTCGACGGTCCGCGTCACGGGCTTGGCGACCGCGATGTACAGCAGCAGCGCCAGCGCCGCCACGACGACCGCCTGCACGATCGCGCTGTAGTCGCGCTGCGTGACGTAGCGCCACCACTTCCCGTACATGCCGAACACGCCGAAGATGACGACCGAGCCGACGACGACGGGGATGAACGTCTTGTCGAAGAGCTCGTCGTAGCGCCCCGGTACGCCCGAGGGGCCGTCGAAGCGCAGCCTGTAGGCCAGCCAGTACGCGAGCGCGACCAATACCCCGTCGACCGCGACCTGGGGAATCGAATGGCGGTGCAGGGGGATCGTCGCCGAGCGGATCCGTCGGCGCATCGCCCCGGATTGTACGGGGCGCGGCGGCACACGCGCCGGACGCGACCTCAGACGGGCGTGACCGCCCGCATGAGCAGCGCGGCCAGCCGCGCCGGATCGCGCCGCACCCGCGCCGTGTCGCGGGCGCCCGGGGCCCGCTTGGCCAGCACGACGTCCTCGGCGCGCTCCAGCACGCGCAGCCTGCCCTCGGCGATGAGCCGCTCGTCGACGGCGCCCAGGCGACCCTGGAACGTCGTCCAGACCGGCGTGCCGAGCGCGACCGCCTCGCGGTTCATCGTCCCGCCGGCGGAGACCACGAGGTCGGCGTAGGCGATCAGCGACTGGGCGTCGATCGCCTGCTCGGGCACGACGAACCCGCCCCCGCGCAGCTCGGCGCGCTGCTGCGGGGTGCGCGGCAGGACGACGGTCTGCGTGCCGCGCAGGCGTTCGAGCATCGCGCCCAGCACGTCGTTCTCGAAGCGGTGATACAGCGAGACGGCCGGCGGCGTGCGGACGACCGCGATCGGGGCGGCCGGGTCGAGCGCGAGCTCGGCGAGGACGGCCGGGTCGGGCGCGAAGTCCGACAGGTAGTACTCCTCCTTGAGGCCCTCGTAGGCGGCGATCTTGCCGGTCGCGCCGTAGCGCGCCAGCCGCTCGGGGGGAATCGCGTCGGGCACGACGACGGTCCGCGCGAGGCGGCAGTTGACCGTGTGCTGCACGGTCGCCCACTCGTAGTCGAACATCGTCGCGCAGGGGATCCGCAGCAGCCGCGCGGCGACCGTGACGTCGTTGGAGCCGTGGCCCAGGGCGACGTCGAAGCGCCGCCCGCGGGCCCAGCGCGCGAGCGCCGCGGAGCGCGACAGCAGCCCGACGCCCTTGGCCGCCAGGCGGCCGCCGCGGTGGCGGCCGACCTCGGTGTGCTCCATCCCGAAGCGCTCGAGCAGGCCGATCGTCTGCGCGAAGTCGCGCGCGGTGAGCTGCACGTCGTGGCCCTCCGCGCGCAGGGTGGCGACGATCGGTCGCAGGACCAGCACGTGCGGGCTGTTCGTGAGGTCGACCCAGACGCGCATCCTGCGCGCGGAGGCTATCCCGCGCCGCCGGCGGGAAGGTCTGGGCGCGACCCGCCACGCCGCCCGACGAACCGCAAAGCCGGGCTTCACTTCACCGGAAATCGTCGTGAGAAAGTGTTCGGGGTCGAGGGTTGACGTGCGGTGACACGGCGGGCGAGGATGGGTGTCCATCCAGATGGGAAGTGAACGTTGAGCTACCTCGCCGCGCTTCGGGTGCACTTCGCCGGTCAGTTCCAGGCCGCGCCGTCGACGGTCAACAACGACCCGACGCACTACGACAACGCCAGCTTCAGGCCGGAGTTCCAGCTGCCCGGCAACACGCGCGGCTGGTGGAACCCGCGCGGCAACGCCGACTGGCGGCTCATCGGCTGCTCGGTGACCAGCGCCCTGCACGCCGACGGCAGCCCGGCCGCCGCCGGCGACCCGATCCGGACGGCGCTCGTCGCCGACTCCGACCGGCAGGTCGCGGCGAAGCTCGTCGACCTCGACCCCGAGCAGCAGCTCGTCTCGACGATCTGGGGCCTCGAGGTGCGCCTCTGCGACGGCGGCGGGGCCGACCTCGTCCGCGGCCGCTTCGGACCGGCCGCGTTCATGGACATCTGGAACCGCGCCCAGGGCCCCGGCGCGCAAGGCGACATCGGCGCCTGCGCCTACTACCAGTCGGTCCTGAGCGACCTCGAGTGGAGCGAGGCCGCCGCGAGCTCGCCGTGGCTGCAGGAGCTGCGCGACGCGGCCACAGATGGACTGCTCTCCATCCGCTTCAACGTCGACGGCTACAACATGAGCGCGTCGTCGCCGGACTTCACCCGCGGTCGGATCGCCGGCACGATCGGCGTCGCGACGGCGGCCGAGCCGCGCCACTTCGTCAACGGCCGCCAGTTCATGGCGCAGGCGGGCGCGGGCGGCGGCTTCTTCAACCCCGCGGGTGAGATCAACTTCTGCACGGCGGTCGTCGACGCCGGGCGCGGCAAGGTCCTCTGCGACCTGGGCAACGCGCTGCCGACGGCGAGCCCCGGCGGCCCGCAGGTCGACCTCGGCGCGCTGACGCTGGGCTACGTCGATCCCGACGGCGGCGCCGTGCAGCCGCTCGGCCAGATCGACTACCTCGCCGCCGGCTGGTACGAGGCGACCGCCGGGGTGGTCGAGGTGCCGGCCGACGGCGCGCTGGACGCCGGGCAGCTGGCGGCGATCGCCGAGGCGCAGCTGGCGCTGACGCTCGCGCAGGCGCCGAGCGACACGCTCGAGGCGCCCGCGGGCCTCTACGTCCGGGCCGACGACGTCGTGCTCCGGCTCGAGCCGGGCGAGACGGCGGAGGTGACGCTGCACGCCAGCCGCTTCGGCACGCCGCTGGCGGGCGCGCGGCTCCTGTGCGCCGAGGATGCGTCGGGGCTGCAGACGCAGGTGGCGCCGGGCGATCCGTCCGTCGGCGAGCCGACCTCGGACCTCACGTTCGACACGCAGCTGGAGGCCGACGCGCACGGCGTCGCGACGCTGCGCGTGACCGCGCACGACCCGGGCAACCCGCGCGGCTACATCGACGGCCAGGTCTACGGCCTGCGCCCGGCGCTCGCCGAGCCGCCGGACGGCTACCCGGTCGATCCGTGGGCGTTCGTCAGCCTCCTCGTCTACGACGCGTTCGCGTCCGACGACCCGCCGACGTGGTGGGGCAGCCTCGAGCCCGTGTTCCGCCAGTACGCGAACCTCTACCCGGTCATGGACGTGTTCCTGGACCTCGGCGACTACGCCTCGGTCTGCGAGAACCGGGAGCTGCTGCGCCTGGCCTTCGAGTTGGATCCCGCCGATCCCAACGCGATGCCCGCGACACGCGACCTGTCGGCGGCCAAGCGATCGGCGATCCTGCGCTGGCTCGACGAGCCCGGGCCCGACGGCAACCCGCGGCTGGGCACGCCGCCGGCGCGACCGGCGCGGGTGGCGCAGGCGGGGCAGGCCGCGCCACCGGGCCGCTCGCCGCAGGAGGCCGAGCGCGGCGGCAAGGCCGCGGCGGCGGCGCGGCGGCGCAGCGTCGTCGCGGGAGAGGGCGCGCGGCGATGATCACGCTCAAGGCGCGGCTGGCGCAGAACCTCGACGACCCGCAGGAGCTGCGCGCGGCGCTGCAGTCCGCCGTCGAGCTCGAGCACGCGACGATCCCGACCTACCTCTACGCGCTGTACTCGCTCGAGCCGGGGGCCAACGCCGAGATCGCCGCGCTGCTGCGCTCGGTCGTGCTCGAGGAGATGACGCACATGGGCCTGGCCTGCAACATCCTCAACGCGATCGGCGGCGCGCCGGTCATCGACGACCCGGCGTTCATCCCGCGGTACCCCGGCCCGCTGCCGGGCGCCGTCGAGAGCGAGCTCGTCGTCCCGCTGGCGCCGTTCTCGCAGGACCTCGTCGCCGACGTGTTCATGGTCATCGAGGAGCCCGAGCAGCCGCTGGCGTTCCCGGCCGGGGCCGAGGCGCAGCGGCCGCTGACGATCGGCCAGTTCTACGAGGCGATCGCGCACGAGCTGCGGGCGGCCGGCGAGGACAGCTTCACCGGCGACCCGTCGCGCCAGGTGACCCACGAGCTCGGGACGGAGGACCTCATCGCGATCACCGACCTGCGCGGCGCGCTGCAGGCGATCGAGACGATCGTCGAGCAGGGCGAGGGGACCAGCCAGTCGCCGAAGGACGACGAGGGCGAGCTGGCGCACTACTACCGCTTCGCCGAGATCCACCACGGCCGCCGGCTCGTCGAGAACCCGGACGCGCCACCGGACGCGCCGCCCGACGAGCGCTACGCCTACATCGGCCCGCCGATCCCGCTGGACCCTGCCGGCGTCCGCCCGCTCGTGACCAACCCGACGACCGCGGGATACGAGGAGGGCACGGCCGCGCGCTACGCCTGCACGACGTTCAACTACACCTACACGAGCCTGCTCAAGAGCCTGCACGCCACGTTCAACGGCCGGCCGGGGAACCTCGACGCCGCGATCGGGCTCATGGAGTCGCTCAAGCAGCAGGCGGTCGACATGGGGACGATGCGGATCGGCGACCTGCGCGCGGGGCCGAGCTTCGAGTACCAGCCGGTGAACTGACGCCGATGGGCGCGCCGCTGACGTACGTGCTGCGCTTCCACCGCCCGGCCTACGCCCAGGGGACCGCCGAGCCGCCGACGACCGGGCCGGGGCTGACGGTGCACACGCGCGTGGTCGACGGCAGCCTGGCCGCCCAGCTCGACGAGCTCGGCGGGGCGGAGGCGACGCTCGAGCTGACGTTCGCCGTCAACCAGGACAGCACGCTGTTCTTCGAGTGGGGCAGCGTGCGCTTCGGCGCCGCGGGCGCCGCATCGCTGAGCTTCAGCTCGATCGGCACGGGCACCCTGCTGCCGGACGCCGACGCGGACGGGTTCCGGCACGGCACGGTCAGCTATCTCGTCACGGGCGGCACCGGCGCGCTGGCGGGGGCGAGCGGCATCATCAACTCGAACTTCCTGCTCAACCTCGACCCGGACTCAAACGAGCTCGTCGACACGCACCTCGGGGTCATCCACCTGCCCTGACGGCGCGCGGCGGCGGCGGTCGACCCACCAGAACGCCGCGGCGAGGGCGAGCACGCCGGCGAACACCGCCAGGCCGGCGTCGAAGGACTCCGCGTAGGCACCGGCGAGGGCGTAGGCGACGGCGAGCGGGACCGAGCCGACCGCGGCCGCGAGCGCCAGGCGCCCGAGCGGCATCCCGGCCGCGCCGGCGAGGATCACCGCCGTCTCGGCGAGGACCGGCACGGGGCGCGTGACGACGATCGCCACCGCGCCGCGGGCGGCCACGAGCTCGGCGACGCGCGCCCGCGCCTCGGGCGCGACCGCGCGGTCGAGCAGCGTGCCGCCGCGACGCCCGATCGTCCAGCCGAGCACGGCGCCCGCCTCGCTGCCGGCGAACGACAGCAGCGCCCCGCCGAGCGGACCGAAGAGGGCGCCGTTGAGCAGCATCAGCGCGCTCGACGGGACCGGCAGCAGGACGTCGCCCGTCAGGAGCGCGAAGGCGGCCGCGGCGGCGCCCGGACCGGCCGCGCCGAGCTGCGGCGACTCGTCGCCGAGCAGCGGGATCTCGAGCGCCTCGGCGATCCCGAAGAGCGCCAGGAGGATGGCGGCGACGCCCGCTGCCACCCAGGCGTACGGCTTCAGCAGCTCGGCTCCGAGAACGCCGGGCGGACGTCGCACGGCACCGCGATCGGGTTGAAGCGCTTGGCGTCCGTCGTGCCCAGCGCGACCTTGCCGTCGCGCAGCCAGACGACCCACGGCGTGCGCCCGTACGTGCCGGAGGCGATCGCCCAGCGTGGCTTGCGGCGGCTGTGGACGAGCGTGACGTCCTTGGACGTCACGGGGAGGCTGAACCTGTCGCGCGCGTGCTCGGCGGCCGTGCGCCGCAGCTGCGTGTCATCCGTGGGTACGGCGGCGGGTGCGCGCGGGGTCGTGGCGGTGGGCGTGCTGGCGGTGCCCGGCGACTCCTGCCGCGGGGTCGTCGCGGTCGTGCGCGTGCCCGACCCGTCCCGCTTCGGGGACGTGGTCGTCAACGGCGTCGTGCCCGTCGCCGGCTCGGTCAGCGCGGCCGTCGCCTGCGGCGCCGTCGCCGTCTGCCCACCGACGAGGTCGCCCTCGCGCCCGCAGCCGGCCGCCGCTGCGGCGAGGGCGCCGGCGACGGCCGCCGCCACGGCGATGCGGCGATGCGGCCCGGGGCTACGCATCGGTCATACCTAACCAGACGCCGAGCGCCCCGACAATCGCGTGCCGATACCCTCACGCCCCGTGTTCGTCGTCGCCTCCCTGACGGACCCGATCGTCGAGTTCGCGACCAACGTGGTCGCCGACCTCGGTTTGACCGGCGTCTTCATCCTCATGCTGCTCGAGAGCGCGTGCATCCCGATTCCCAGCGAGGCGACGATGCTGTTCGCCGGCTTCAACGTGTCCAAGGGCGAGTACA
>JAUXSD010000042.1 GCA_030681525.1 Solirubrobacteraceae bacterium | reverse complement strand
GCTGGCGGGGTCGTGACCGTTGGAGGCCGGTGCGGCGGCGACCGGCACCGGGGCGGCGTCGTCGTCGGGACGATCTTCGGCGACGGTCTCGTTGCCGTGAGCCACCGTGATGGTTTCCCCGCCGGGCTCGGCATCGTCGTCCGGACGGGATTGGGGGAGCTCGAGCAACGCCTTGCCGATGTTGGCGGAGAACGCCTTGACGAGGTCCGTCAGCACGTTGACGATGACGCCCTCGCCCATCCCGGCGGCCTTGCCGCCGACGTTGGCGATCGCGTCGACGGTGCCGTCGCCGTCGGCAAGGCGGATCGTGATGTCGCCGGTCGCATAGCTCTGGCCCAGGGTCTCGCGCGTGTTGGCCTTGATCGTGACGGTGCGCGTGCCGGCATCGGTCGACGCGATCGTGACGGGGCCGGTGAACGTCATGCCCATCGCGCCCATCCGCACCTGGATCTCGGCCTTGACCGCCTGCGGGCCCTCGACGGACTTGACGTGCGCGCCGGGCACGCAGGACACGAGCGCATCGAGGTCGTTGACGACGCTCCAGGCGTGATCGGCGTCGGGTGCGGCGAAGGTCTCGTTCAACGTCAGCATGTGTGGGCTTCTCCTCAGGTCCGGCCTCAAGACTGGGCCGGCCGCACCATCAGCCGACTCCCTCGCTTCGGACCACGCGCGCTGCCGGCTTCCCCGCCGGGACACGTGGCCTGTGGGAGATGCGCGTCGCGGCGCGTCGCGGTCTTACGCCGAGCGCGAGGTTGGCGCGCCACCGCTGCCTGTTCGGCACGTATCGGTGGGTCCGTCGTGCTGGGGCACCGGCTGACGGACGGCGGCGGCATCTGCTTCATGGGCGCGGCGGGTTTCGAACCTGCGACCTCTCGCGTGTAAAGCAGCCCTGCGCGAGTGCTTCGCGCGCGGTTGTGCCTGCAAATGCTAAGAATCGGACGCGGTGGGTGACGATCTGTGAGGCTGCGTAGCGCTCCGTGCGGCTGCGTTTGGTCCCACGAATGGTCCCAAGAGCTGGTTCCTCAGCGGATGCGTCTCAGGGTGGTCTCGATGTCGGTCGTGAGCAGGTAGAGGTCGGCGGGGCCTGTGGCGTCGGGGTCGAACGGCCGGAAGCCGAGGTGCTCCCACCAGGTGTGCGCGGCGGCGTTGAGGGCGGTCACGACGACGGAGCGACAGGCTGCTTTGGTGTTGAGCTCGACTGCGGTTGCGAGGACGTGGGCTGTCAGGACGGTGCCAATTCCCATGCCTGCGTACTCGCGATCGACGGCGAGCCGACCGAGGAGTAGCGCCGGGACCGGATCGGGGGCGCCCTTGGCGATTTCCGGGGGTGCCGCTGGTCGATCAATCGCCGTCATCGCCATGCTGGCGTATGCGACGACCGTGTCGTCCGCTGTGGCGATGACCCAGGTCGCGGCGGTGTCGTGTCGGCGGTTCTGGCCGGCGTAGCGGCGGAGCCATTCGTCGAGTGTCGGCTCGCCGCTGTTGAAGGCGCCGCGGTCGTGGCGGCGCGGGTCGAGTGGGGCCGGACGGTGGAGCTCAGTCAAGCCAGCTGAACTTGCGCTCGCGGCGCAGTGCCGTGGCGAGGCGATCGTTGACCGCGGCCGGGCGCGCAAGGGCCTCGCTGAACGCCGTGGCGGCATCCGGCGAGAGTCGGATGCTCGGCCGCTCTGCCAAGACCTCCTCAGCGCGTGTAGCGGCGGCTTGCATCACGAAGGCGGAGACGCTGAGGTGCGCTGCTACGGCTGCACGCTCGAGCAGCGACTTTTTTGCGGGGTCGACCCGGATCTGCAGTCGGGTGTCCTTTATGGATGCCATGTACTCACAGTGGCAGTACAAATTGCGATTGTCAAGGCGCACGCCGGCCGGAACGTTGGGCGGCGCTCGGCTCCGTCCGTCCAGCGGCGACACGAGGTGGGCGCAGGGCGTTCAGGTCAAGCCGAGGTCCGAAGCGGTGCCTCCGCGAGATCGCCGACAAGCTCGTCGAGCGTCTGCTCTTCCTGGACGATCCGCCCGACTTCGGTGATCGCACTCGCAAGCTCGGAAAGCAGTGGATGGCGCACCGGGAGGATGGCGCGGCGGCCGAGTGGTTGTCCGCCGCCGGCCCGAGCGCGGTAGTCCTCGGGCGCCATTCGCCACAGCGTGCCACCGGTGGCCGCGATCAGGCGATCGAGGATTCGTAGGCCCTCGGGGTCCATGTCTCCGTGGTGGCGCGGCTCCGCCCCGCCGGCGATGGTCGCTCGCAGCAGGCGCAGGCAGGCGGTCGAGGACCAGCCGCCGGTGCAGATCAGCGGCGCGCAGCCGGCGCCGAGGGCATCGGCCGCTGCCGCGACGACGTCTGGGTTCTCGCACGTGAAGACGACCGGGCCGCAGCTGAGGCGCTCGACCTCGCGGAGCTCACGCAGGGTCAGCACCCGTGGGTCGGCGCTGCCCGGCCACACGCCGAGGCACAGCACCGTGCTCGACAGCTCGTCGCAGCCGAGCCCCCAGCGGTCGTACCGCACGCGACGGGCCTCGGCGCCGCGGCGGGGCTCGGTCTCGCCGTCGAGCGCCGCGAGCGCGCGGCGCACCGTCGCGTCGAGCGGTCGGTCCCGGTCCAGGGCATGCGGATCGCCCTGACAGTGGGCGGCGGCGAAGCGCGCGAGCGTCTGCGGTGGCTCGGCGGGCAGCGCCGCGAGCACGTCAAGCGCCGAGCACAGCAGCCCGAACGGGTCGCCGGCACGAACGGCGGCTCCCGTCGACCGCTCGCGCTTGAGCCAGTCGCCGAGCGCGGGGTGGCGGTCCAGCGCGACGTGCGAGTACAGGGCGTCCCAACCCGTATCGCGGAACTCGAGCACCCGCAACCGCTCCGCGCGGCGGTCGGCCAGCGGGGCGCCGCGGGCCGCAGCGCACACGTCCACGAGACCGCCGCTGTAGCGCGGCGACGCGCGCATCGCCGCATCGAGCGCGGCGAGGTCGACGCTCGCCGTCGTCCCGGGGAGCACCGGACGCCAGTGGGGGCCGAGCAGGCCCGAGAGGCCACGGATCTCGTCTTGAGTGAGCGCCGTCAGGCGTAGGCGTCCCGTCGCGAGCAGACCGTTGCGCTCAAGCCGTGCCGCGGCGTCGCTGACGATCCGCCCGAGACCGTTCACCCGTCGAGCACCTCGGTCGTGGTGTGCCCGTCCCAGACGAAGTGCTGCGCCCATACGCCCCACTCGGCGTTCTCGCGGTGCAGCTCGTAGAAGCCGACGCGCGGGACGGTCGCAACGCACGGGTTGAGGTCGTAGGAGGTCATGACCCAGTCGAGATCGAGGTCGACGAGCAGCGCGAAGACCTGCTCGCGGGTCTGCGGGTCGATGCCGTCCATCGCCTCATCTAGTGCGACGATCCGCGGCGCGCCGGGCGCAAGGTCGTACAGCGCCGCGGCGGTCGCGAACAGCGGCAGGTGCATCAGCACCGACTGCTCGCCGCCGGAGCCCAGGCCCTGCGTGCGCGGGGTCAGCTTGCGCACCGATCCGTCGGGTTCGTGGATGTGGAGAGTGAAGCGCCACCAGCGCCGGTAGTCGAGCGCGACCGCGAGGTGGTCGACGATCGCGGTCTGAAACGCCTCGTCGGCCGCGCCCGCGCGCGCGTCCGCAATGCGCTGCTCGAGGAACGCGAACAGCGCGTCGCGCTGCGTCGCGCTGACGTGCTCGATCGAGCGGTCGCCGAGCAGCGCGAGCACGGACGCCGGTGCACCGGTGTCCTCGTCCGCGTCCCAGGAAAGGCTCACCGTGCGCCCCGCGCCGGTCGGGCACCTCCGCAGGATCTCGTTGCGCGCGCGGACGGTCGCCCGGACCGTCGTGATCCGCGTGCGCAAGTGCTCGGCGATCTCGGCCAGGAGCGCTTTGCCGAGCACCTCGCGGCGCCGGCCGGAGAGCACCTGCTCGCGGTGCCCGAGGTCACTGTCGAGCTCTTCGAGCATCGTCGTGGGCGACGTGCGATGGCCCTCGCGGGTGATCTCCACGAGCGTCAGGTCATCGCTCGTGTAGGTCGCGGCATCCATGTCGAACGCGACGAGCTTGCGTGCCAGACGGCTGACAGCGTCGCTGACCCGGCGGGCGCGCGCGGCAAGATCAACGCTCGTGTCGAGCGTTGGGAGCGCGCGAACCCGCTCGAGCGCCGTGGTCAGCGTCCACGTGGCGGACTCGCGCTCGTCGGTGGGTGCAGCCTCGGTGCCAAGCGCGGCGCTGAAGAGATCTTGTGCCCCGATCGCACGGACGGCGCCGAGTGCGGCGACGCGCTCGGCCTCGGCCGACGTGACCGCGTCGGTCGCCTCGGCGGCGCACCGCTCGGCGTCCTTCGCCGCTACCAGCGCGGTTCGCGCCGAGGCGGTGGCCGCGGTGCCGGCGTCGTCGAGGCGCTTGAGCTCGGCGCGGAGCGCGGCGGCGCGGGCGCGCAACTCGGAGACCGACGCACCGTCGGCCGTCTGTGCGGCGGCGAGACGGCCCGCGGCCGCCTGCTCGTCCTCGTGCGCGCCGCGAGCATCGTCTGCGGCGGCGTGGCTGATCTCCGTGCTGTTCGCGAGACCCTGCCGCGCCTCGGCGATGCGGCGCTCGGCGGCGGCGAGGACGGCGAGTGCCTGCTCGGCCCGCTCAAGCTCGAGCATTGCGCGCTCGATCGCCTGCGCCACCGCGCGCAGCTCCGCGGCGCCGTTCGGCAGCCGCGCGGCGTGCACATGGGCGTGCAGCGTCTCGCGGGCTGCGGCGACGTCGCGGTCATAGCGCTCGCGCTGGGCCAGGAGCTCCGCGAGCTGCTCCTCGCGGGCAGCGAGACGATCGGCGGTCTGGCGCTCGGCGCGCAGCGCGCTGCGCAGCGCGGCCGGGTCCGGCAACGACCGGCGCTCGGCGGCCAGCTGCTCGCGGGCGGCGCGCACCTGCTCGAGCTCGGCATCGAGCGCGAGCAGGCGCTGCTCGGTTTCGCGCGCGACGGCCTTTGCTTCGGCGAGCAGGCGCTCGCGCCGCGCAGCACGGGCCGCGGCGCCGATGAACTCCGCCGCCGGCTTGTCCGCCCGCCCGTGCAGGGGGCCGAAGCGGAAGCGCCCCGGGCCGACGCTGAGCGGCCCGTCGAGCGGAATCGCCTGCAGGACCGCGCGCACGACGCTCGCGTCGATTGCGCGGTCGCCCGTGTCGGCGACCAGCATGTCGGCCAGGCTCGGCACCGTCGGACCAGGACCGGCGGGTGCCAACAGCGTGAGGTCGGCATCGTGGATCGTGCCGTCCGGAGCGATCCACGCGCCGAGGATCCCGGCGTCCTCGAGCGCCGCCTCGAGCTGCGGGCGTCGCTCGGCCGGGAGGCCCTCGGCGAAGTCGCAGACCGCCCACAGCGGCGCACCGGCGCGACCGGTGCGCGGTGCCCGGCGCGGGTGCAGCAGCGGCGGCTCGGGGTCTTGCTGGTCGGCGATCCCGCGCACGCGCGCAACGGCGCTCGACAGCTCCTCGCGGGTGACGTCGCGCGCGTTCGTGAGCTGCGCCTCTCGCGTCGCGAGCTCCTCACCGCGTGCCGCTGCGAAATCGGTCAGGAGCGAGTGCGGGTCGCCGTCCTCGCCGGCAGCAGTGGCCAGGAGCTCGAGTTGGGCATCGTCGACCGGCAGCTCGCGCAGCGCCAAGCGCCAGGTGTGGAGGGACTCGTCGTACTGCTCGATCGCGGCCTCGAGCAGCGCTTGCGCGGCGGCCATCGCTTCGGCCGATGCGTCCCGACGGTCAGCGGCGAGCGCCAGCGGGTCGGCGATGGCGTGCAGGAAGCCTTCGGCCGTGGCGAGCCCTGCGAGCAGCTCGTCGGCCCGCTCGACGTCGCTTGCGCGAACGGCTAGCCGGCCGGCCAGCGCATCGAGCGCCACGCCCGCTTGCAGTGGCGGGCAGTCCAGGCCGGCACACCGCAACTGCGCCGCGAGCCGCTCGCCGGCCGCGATCAGCGCAGCCTGGGCGGCGGCCGCCGCGGCCAGCGTCTGCTCGACGGCGGTGTGAGCGTGCTCGACCTGCTCCGCGTACCGCCGAGCCGTCGCGTGCGCCCGTTCGGCACGCTGCCGTGCCTGCTCGTGCTCGCGCGTGCGCGCCTCGAGCAGACCGACGGCCTTGTACGCCTCGGAGCTCACGAGCGCGAGATGCTCCTCGCTTACGCGGCGCTGATCGTCGGCGACACCCGCAGCCGTCGAGTCTGCCGCGGCGAGCGCCACCTCTGCGGCCTCGTACTCGTCGTCGCGCGCCCGGGCGGCGGCGCGTGCGCGTTCATAGACGCCGACAGCGGCCTTCAGCCGCTCGGAGCGGATCGCGAGCACGCCGCGCGCGTAGCTGCGGCCCTCGCCGTTGACCAACGCGGAGACCTCGGCCCGCGCGTCGCGCAGCTCGTCGTGTTGACGCTGCAGCTCGTGCAGCTGCTCGAGCGCGTCGCCGAGCTTGCGCACGAGCGTGTCGTCGACGGCGGGCAGGGCGCCAGAGAGCATCGCCGAGAGTCCTTTGACGTTCAGACTGTCCGACAGCTTCGGCTTGCGCAGCTGGCGAATGACCTCGAGCATCTGCTCGTACAGCTCGGCGGACGCGAACGGCAGCAGCTGCGCGCGCAGCGCCTCCTTGTACTCACTCGGGCCCCCGTAGAACGTCTCGTCGCCGCCGAGCTGCTCGATCAGGTCGCTCTTGACGACCGGCTGCGTGTCCTCGTCGCCGACGACGCGGGTGAGCTCCACGTCCGCGCCGATGCGCAGCGGAGTCGTGAAGTACCAGCGGTCCTTGATCCCGTCGGCGTTGCGGGTGGCTTCGAGGCCCAGCCCGCAGGTGAAGAAGCGCTCGCCGCCGTCCTCGTCGACCGCGCGGAACTCGGCCCACACGTAGCCGATCCGCTTGTTGACACGGTCGTGAGCGTCGGTGCACTCGATGAGGTTCCAGCGCATCGTCTTGGCCGACGAGGCAAACGGGTCGAGCTTGCGCGGCGTGATGTCGCCGTCGAGGACGTAGGGGATCAGCAGCTCGAGCGCCTTGCTCTTGCCCGAGGTGTTACGGCCGCGCAGCGCCAGACGGCCATCCTCGACGGCGAACTCCTGATCGGCGTACTCGTACAGGCCCACGATGCCGAGGCGGTGCGGACGAAAGCGCGTCGCGTTCATGACAGCTCCAGCTGCGCGTTGGCCGCGCGGCGCCCGACCGCGGCGCGGTAGCGGTGGGCGAGCGGCAGCGTGTACACGGCGCCGTCGCCGGGATCGCGGCGCACGAGCCGCAGGTCGGCCAGCACGTCGATCGCCGCCGTGCACGCGCGGCTGACCGAGTCCGGCTCGTGCGCTTCCCAGGTCGACCAGTGCTCGGCGTGACGCTGCAGGAGCGACCGTGTGATCGCGCGCTGCTCCTCGGCGGGGGTCGAGCACCCGTCGCGCGCGCACAGCTCGGGAAGCAGCAGCAGCGCGAGCTGCTTGACGTGCCCGCGGGCGGGGAACGGGCGGTCGGTGAGCTCGCGGCCCGTCGCGACCAGCGCGGTGCCCTCGCGCCGCCGCTCAACCGCCAGGCCCGTGATGTGCGCGGCGATTGCCTCCAGGCGCCCGCGCTGGGCGACGAAGTACATGCGGTCCTCCTCGTCGAGGTCGTCGAGGTAGAGGACGGGGTCTTCGACCAGCGCCCGCACCAAGCGACGTGAGCGGTGCCGGCCGGCGAGGTCGCCCCCGCTCTGCTCGAGCGGCTGGAGGTCCGCGGGTGCTGCAGCTTCCGCGGTCCGCACCGGGTCCGCGAGCAGCAGCGCCAGACGCCGGCGGTGGACGTCGTAGAACGCCTCGTCGTCACTGTCCATCTGGCCGGCCGAGCCGGCGCGCAGTTCGACGACGCCGACGCCCGCGAGGAACTCGATGGCGTCGGTCAGCGCGATGCGATCGGCGCGCGAGCGCCAGTCGAGCGTGATGTCGAGCGATCGCGCGTGTGTGAGGACCTCCTCGGCGATAACCCCGAGCGGAATCTGCGTCCATGTCTTGCGCTCGAGCACGCCGGCGATCAGGCAGACGAGCAGGCAGCCGCGCTGCTGGAGGCGGCGGCGGTCGTCGATCGGCTTGGAGTGCTCGTTGGCGCTGCGCGGCGCCAGGCGCAGCGGGCGCGCGCCGTCGAGCGAAACGTGCTTGGCGAGATGCGCGGTGTCCGCGGTGACCGTCAGCGTCGCGCCGAGCTGGTCACGCAGCGTGGCGGCCAGCTCCTCGCGGTGGCGACGAGCGAGGACGAGCTCCGGATCGCGCGGCGTGAGCACCTGCCGCTCAAGCAGTGCGCGGGTGGCTCGCAGCCGCTCCTCGGTCGCCGCCTGCGCGACGGCGTCGGGGTTCACGGCTGGACCTCGATCGCGTAGTCGGGGCAGTCGAGCTGTCCGTGTTCGGCCACGACGGTGGTGCGCCGACCGTCGGTCGGAGGGACGAGCCGCAGGCGCATGCGCCCGTCGGCGGTCGTGGCGCGGCGGGTGGCGTCGTGGCCGCGAGGCTGCGCAAAGGCGCGCGACAGCAGGCCGAGCAGGTGCTCGAGCTCGACGGGATGCAGGCGATGGAGGTCGCTCATGTGGAGCGTCGCTCCGGCGGTCAGTCGTGCGAGCAGGCGGCCGAGGTGCTCCTGCTCGGCTGCCTGCAGCGCGCGCACGCGATCGGCGAGGTGCGGGTTCGAGGCCAGCCGGGCCGGCGACCCGCTGCCCGGGATACGGGTCCCGGGGGTCCGCAGGTGCGCGGCAATCGCCAACGGCGGCGCGTCACGCCACGCCGTCGCGCCTGGGCTCGTGAGCTGGTCGGCCTCGGGGTCGGGCCCGGCGACGTGACGCGCCGGCCGCATCCCGGTCGCGACCGCCAGGCAGGCGGTTGCCGTGGCCGGTTGGGTTGACGCGATGATCTGGGCGAGCCGGTCCCACGCCCCGGCGCGATCCCTGCGGCCCGCGGCGCGGTCGATCAGCCGCTCGGCGATGTCGATGACCGCGCGGATCGCGTCGAGCAGCTTCGAAGTCAGCAGCGCCCACGGGGCGTCGGTCGAGGCGGGCTCACCGAACCACGCGCGGACCCCGTCCCAGCGCGCATGGAGCGTCCTGCGCGCCTGCTCGGCGAGCTGCTCGGGCGTCAGGTCGCCGATCGCCGGCGGCGGCGGCGTGCCGGAAAGAACGAGGCGGACGAGCCGCTCGACGCCCAGCGCCTCGACCTCGGCGATCGAGGCGAAGATCGGCTCGGCATGGCGGCGCAGGTCACGGTGGAAGCCCTGCAGGTAGCCGACGATCACGTCCTGCTGGGCGATGAACTCCTCGCTGGTCACTCGGTCGGAGGAGATGAAGACCTGCAGCTGCGTCATGAAGTCGGTCGCACCCTGGCGCAGGCTCGCGATCGCGTCCGCGACGGTCTCGAGGTCGTCGCCGAGCCGCTGCGCGTCCGGCTCGTCCTCGCGCAGCAGCCTCGCGATCCGCGCCAGCGCGTCACGGATCGTCAGCAGTCGCCCCGACTCGAGCGCGCCGATCTCCTCGCCGAGCGTGTCGAGCTCGGCGAGCAACCGCTCGACCCGCTCGCCGGCCGGGGTGATGTCGTACACGGAGCGCTTGCGTCGCCAGTCCTGCGCAGATGTCACCGCACGCGTGTCCGCACGCGCGGCGAGCACGCCCTCGCCGACGAGGCGTTCGAGCGCGCGGTCGAGAACATCCGTCTCGACCGTCGCGCCGAACTCGGCTGCCAGCCGACGCTGGACGTCGTGAGGCGCAAGCTGCCAGCCGATGTCGCGGGTCTTGTTGAGGAAGAAGACTCGCATGATGCGCCGGTAGCGCTCGGCGTGCTCGCCGACCGCGTAGCTGACCTCACGCCGCTCGGGCAGGCCGAGCGAGGTCATGTAGAACCTAGGATTGGGCGGCGAAGCCATGCTCCGGACGGGCCGCAGGTGGCCGCGAGGATCTGACGCTTCGAGTCGAGCACAGGCCCGGCGATGCTAGGAACGGCGCCGGTCGGATCGCAGTGCCAGGCGAGGTTGTGGAACAGTGGTACGTAGCAACAGCACCCACGCGACGAGAGTCGCAGACGGCTCGGACAGACCCAGGCGCGTGAGTCCGGGTGCGCCCAGATGACTACACGGAGGCGAGCCGATACAGACCCGTGCGCTGGCCGATTCGCTCCACGCCCTCAGCTCGACCGAGCTCGGTGAGGAAGGTGTTCAGGGGGTCGCGGCCGCGGATCTCCCAGCCCTCAGCGCGCAAGAGCCCGAACCACTCGCGGTAGTGCACGGCGTCGTGGGTTCCGCGACGCCGAAGGACTTCGACGGCGACTTCGCGGAGTCGCCGCCCTCGCAACTCGCGATCGAGGCGCTCAAGACGCATTTGCGGTCTCCGATCCGTGAGCTCCTCGATCTCGCGCAGGAGCCGCTGATCTGTGGCGAGCTGCTGCTCCAATTGCTCCACGATCGCCCGATGCGTCTCCACGCGACGCTCCGCTTGGGCGACGCGATCGATCAACGCGCACCGCTCGCGCTCAAGCACCGCATCGCTGCACGCGGCGAGTTCGTCCATCGCGGAAGCCCGACTCATCCTCACGAGCCTACGAGGCATACCGGACGGCGCGTGGCGCCCACACTTACATCATGAGCAGCGTGCGACCTCTCGCTTGCGGACGAGAGTTGCTGGCCAGCCGGCCAGACGGTGTGCTGCGCGCACACAGTTGGTCTCGTGATTGGTCCCACAGCCTGTCGGCTGGTTTTGCCCCGTTGCTCCACAACCGAGCAAATCGTGTGCTGACAGGTCTTTGGCTATGGGCGCGGCGGGTTTCGAACCTGCGACCTCTCGCGTGTGAAGCGAGGACGGCGGGACGGAACATGTGCCCATTTGCAGGGGGAACGTCAGAGCAGGTTCGGACGGGCTGATCGAAACCTCCCGGTATCGCCGGGCTTCTGCCGGGAGTTTGGGACAACGTTGTCCGAATCCGGCGCGAAGGGTTCTGCCCGACCCGCTGGCAGGCAGGGTCCCGCGTGCGGCGGCGGATGCGGTCGGGGGTTTGACTGGTCGTGCGCTCGCGCACGCACCGACGTGCCGCGGC
>JAUXSD010000078.1 GCA_030681525.1 Solirubrobacteraceae bacterium | reverse complement strand
CCGCGCACCATCGGGACCGGCGACAGCGCGAGCGCCGCGAAGCCGGCCGCGGTCGCCGCCGCCCCGACGGCCACCGCCGGCGCGCCGAGCAGCGCGGCGCGCCGCGCCGCGGGGGCGACCGCCATCGCGCCCAGCCGCGCCTCCTCCTCGACGCGCGCCTGCAGCTGGATCGCGTAGTCGACGGCCAGCCCGATGAGGACCGGCAGCACGGCGATCGACGCCATCGTCAGCGACGCGCCGGCCAGCGCGAGCACGCCGAACGTCAGCGCGGTCGCGACGAGCGCGACGCCGAGCGCGAGCAGCCGCGGCCGGCCGCCGAAGACGAGCGCCAGCGTCAGCGCCATCACCAGCAGCGCCACGACGAGCAGCACCCACATCGCGCCGCTGATCGACGCCGCCAGGTCGGTGACGACGACGGGCGCGCCGGTCACCGTGTAGGTGGCGCCGTTGCGCGGCTTCCACTCGGGCATCGTGACCGCCGCGCGGATGTCGCGCAGCGCGTCGCCCCGCTGGGCCTCGCTCAGGCCGGCCTTCAGGCGCACCTGGATGAGCGCCGTGTCGCCCGGTCCGCCGTCCTTGGATGGGAAGAGGTAGGCGAACTTGCGCTTCGGCGTCCCCGCCGGCTTGGCGGGATCGAAGACGAGCGTCGAGACGAAGTTCGGGTCGTCCAGGCGCGGGACGGCGCGCAGGCCGTAGCGCACCGCGAGCTCGACGACCTCGCCCTGAAAGGCGCTCTCGACCTTCCGGCGGGCCTCCGCCGCCGCGCGCTGGGCCCCGGCCGGGCTCGCACCGCGGCGCCGCGCGGCACGACGCGCCCGGTCGGCGGCGGCCGTGGCCTGAGCGGCGTTCTCCTGCACCCGGCGGGCGAAGCCGGTGCCGAGCTGGCGGACCGCCTCGTTGATGAACGTGCCCGGGCCGAAGACGACCTTGACCGGCTTGTCGCGGGCGAGGCGGCCGCACGGACCGTTCGCCCCGCCGGGCACGGCTGCCCCCGCGGGCGCGTTGCCCGAGATGCAGCCCTCCAGGCCGAGCACGCGCTCGAGGTCCTGGGAGAGCAGCAGCTTCGTCAGCGGCCCGCGGACGAGCACGATGATCGGGTCGTCGCCGAAGCGCTCGCGGTACGTCGCGGTCGCCTCGTAGGAGCGGCCCTCGGTGCCGACGAGCGTGTCGATGCCCGCGTCGGTCCGCAACTGCGTCGCGCACGCCAGCCCGGCGAGCGCGAGGAGGACGGTCAGCGCCAGCACGAGCGCGGGCCGCCTGGCCGCGAACGCCACGGCGCGGTGCAGCGGGCGTGGGTCCTTCAAGGTGCGAGCAGGCTAGTCGGCCGTTCGGCCGGGTGCGCCGAATGCCGGCGTAGACGGCCACCTGCCTTCGCCGAGGTGCCAGCCAGTGCTAGCCCACCGCTAGCACCTGCTAGCACCCCGCCAGAGGACCCCCCGGCGCGCGGCGGTTACTCCATCCCGAGCGGGCCCTGCGACTCGCCGGCGAGGAACTGGCGCACGAACTGGTTGTCGGACTCGAACAGCTCGGCGGCCGGGCCCGACTCGACGATGCGGCCCTTCCAGAGCACCGAGATGTGCTCCGCGACGCGGCGCGCGGTCATGATGTCGTGCGTGATGAGCGTGAACGCCGGTGGCGGCGTGCCGCGCCTCTGCGCCTCGTTCATCATGTCCTCGTGGATCTCCTGGATGAGCTCGCCCAGGAGGGCGGTGCGGACCGGGTCGAGGCCTGAGTCGGGCTCGTCGAAGAGCACGATGTCTGGGTCCAGGACGAGCGCGCGCGCGAATCCCGCCCGCTTGCGCATCCCGCCCGACAGCTCGTTGGGCATCTTGTCGTGGGCGTTCTGCAGGCCGACCTCGGCGAGCCGCCGGTTGACGATCTCGCCGATCTCCTCCTCGCTCTTCTCGGTGTGCTGGCGCAGGGGAAACGCCGTGTTGTCCCAGACGTTCATCGAGCCGAACAGCGCCCCGTCCTGGAAGAGCACGCCGAACTTCTGGCGCATCTTGAAGAGCTCGTCGTCCTCCATGTTCGGCACGGACTCGCCGTGGACGAGCACGTCGCCCTGATCGGGATACAGCAGGCCGACCATGTGCTTGATGCAGACCGACTTGCCCGTTCCCGAGGGCCCCAGGATCATCGAGATCTTGCCCTCGGGAATGCCCATGTTCAGCCCGCGCAGGATCTTGTTGCGGCCGAACGCCTTGTGCACGTCGATGAACTCGACGGCGTCCTTGGCGCCGTGCGGGCGCTTCGCCCCGGTATGCCAGCGGTATTCCTCGTCGTGGCCGGCCTGCGTGGACATCGCGTGTGAAGCGTAACCGCCGGGAGCGGCGGTCACGGCCCCTTCGCGGCCGCGAGCGCGGCCGCCGCCTGGGCCGCCTTGGCGAGCAACTCGCCGGCGTTCTGCGCCGGAGGCTTGCCGTGGCCCGGGTTGTAGGCCTCGTAGGCCGCATCCGCCGCGGCCTTGGCCTCCGCCTCCAGCCGCTGGACGTCGCCGGCGGCCGCCGAGCTTGCGGGTGCCGGGGGCGCAGCGGGTTCGGGCTCGGGTTCGGGCTGTGCCGGTGCCTCGGCGGCCTCGGCTGAGGCCGGCGCCGCGTCCGCCGGCGCCGACGCCAGCACGTTGCGCAGGCGGATCGTGCCGTGGCCGTGGGGCACCTCCACCACGTCGGGCGCGGGTTCGGCTGCCGGCGCGGGCTCCGCCGCCGGCTCCGCGACCTCCGCCTCGCCGTCCGGGGCAGCCTCCACCGCCGGCTCGACCGCCTCCGGCGGCGCCGCCGTCCGCAACCGGATCGCGCCGTGACCCGCGTGCTCCGCGGACTCGGGCGCGGCGGCAGCCGGCTCGGGTGCGGGCTCGGGTGCGGGCTCGGGCGCCGCGTCGTCGGACTCCGCCCGGTACCTCGCGTACGCCCCCGCCGCGGCCGCCTCCGCCGACGCCGTGGACAGGTTCGGGCCCGTGCCGGTGGCCAGCGATGCCCACGCGACCGACGCGCGCGGCGCATCCGAGCCCGGCGCCGGCTCCGGTGCGCTCGCCGCCGCCGGTGCGGGCGCCGCGCGGTAGCGCTCGTAGGCCTCCGCGGACTCCGCAGCCGCCGCCGCCGCCATCGCCGCATAGTCCGGCTCCGCCCTCGCCGCAGGCGACTCCGGCTCGACGGCCGCCGCGGGCGCCTCAGGCGCAGCCTTCGTCGCAGGCGGCTGCACCGCTGCCGGCGCCTCGTCATCACGCCCGCGCAGCCGTATCCGGCCGTGGCGGAAGTCCGCCGCGCTCGGCAGATCCGCCAGCGCCTTCGCGGACGACACGGCGGCGCCCGCTGCCGCGCCGGCCGCCGCGCTCACCGCCGTCGACGCCGACGCCACAGCCGATTTCGCCTGTTCGACGAGCCTGGCAACGGCCGCCTTACCGCCCGTGCCCTCGCCCTCGCCCTCGCTCGAACCCTCGCCACCGCCACGCAACCGCACAGGCATGTCTATCTCATCCCCCTATCGGGGCGCGGGGATTCGCGCCCCAGAAAAGCTGTGTGCCGAGCATCCCGATCAGGTGCACCAGCACGATGTTCAACACCATGGACTTCGCCGTTGCCGTCCCCACGCCGACCGGTCCGCCACTCGCGTTGTAGCCGTAGTAGCACCCCACGAGCACGATCGCCGTCGCCATCACCATCGCCTTCAACAAGCTGTAGAGCAGGTCCGGCGGGTTCTGGAACATCCAGAAGATGAGGAAGTAGCCGCCGCTGGAGACCTCTCCGATCTGCTCGACCACCGCGATGTAGCTCGCGAGGAAGCCCGCCCCGATCGCAGCGATGTACACGAACGGGAGCACGAGCCACGCCGCGAACAGCCGCGTCGCGCAGAGGAACGTGATCGAGCTGATGCCCATCACCTCGAGCGCGTCGATCTCGTCGGAGATCCGCATCGAGCCGAGCTCGGCCACGATCCCGGTCCCGACCTTCGCGGCCATCATGTAGCCGAAGGCGTAGGGCACGAGCTCGCGCAGGTCGCACCACGCCGCGAACACCCCCGCGTAGGCGGGATTGCCGACCGAGCGGTTGAAGTACGCGCCCTCGATGCCGCATTGCAGACCGATGATGAACACCAGGCCCCAGATGACAAGGGTCGAGGAGACGATGAGGATCCCGGCCTGCCGCAGCGCCTCGCCGAAGAAGCGAAAGACGCGCAGCCCGTAGACCTCGCCCACGATCCGGCCGCTGAACTTCGCGATCCCGCCGGCGTTGGCGACCCACTCGCGCGGCACCGCTGTCCAGCCGTTGGCCATCAGCGCAGGTTCGCCAGTTCGGGGTTCGTCGCCAGCAGCGTCTGCGTGAAGACGTAGTTGAACGCGAAGATGCCCAGGAAGGCGATCACCACCGCCTGGTTGACCGCGCGCCCCACCCCCTCGGCGCCGCCCGACGCCGTCATGCCCTTGTAGCAGCAGACGATCGCGATGATCGCCCCGAACAGCGTCGTCTTCAGGGCCGACCCCCACAGGTCCGTCAGCGACGCCTGGCCGAAGAACGTCGCCCAGAAGCCGCCCAGCGGCGCGCCGTTGACGATCGTCGCCAGCACGCCGGCGAAGACGCCGAACAGCAGCGCGTAGACGTTGAAGAGCCCGGTCACGAGCATGAGCGCCAGAAAGCGCGGCACCACGAGGTTCTTGATCGGGTCGATGCCGAGCACCTGCAGCGCGTCGAGCTCCTCGCGGATCTTGCGAGCGCCGAGGTCGGCGGTGATCGCGGTGCCGGCCACCCCGGCGAGCACGATCGCGGTCACGAACGGCGCGAACTCGCGGATCGAGGCCAGCACGAAGAAGCCGCCGAGGCGATCGATCGCGCCGAACAGGACGAGGAAGTTTGCCGCCTGCAGGCCCGGCGCGCCGTAGCCGAAGGCGACCGTCGAGACGAGCAGCGGAAACCAGCAGAGCTTCAGCGCGAACAGAAACTGGCTGACGAACTCGCCGCCGTAGGGGTACGGCGGCCGGACGGCCGAGACGATCGTCTTGCCCGTCAGGATCATCATGTCGCCGACCTCTTCGAGCAGGCTCTTCGCAGGGAGAAACGCTCGATCGGCGACGTTGCGAACCATGGGTGCTGTCTCCTCCTTCCGCCCGGGCCTGACGCCGTCCGGGCGCCGCGTCGCAGCGTATGGGAGCGGAGACCGCGGTGCCAACGGCCAACATCCGCGATGTCGCGTTCTGCTGCGGGGGCCATGCGCGCCCCGTGGTACGTTGGCGCGGCTTTGCGGAGGGTCACGGCCAACCTGTGCGCGTGCGCCGCGGCGACCGCCGTGACCATCGGGCTCGGCGCCTGCGGCGGCGGTGACGAGCGGCGCGACGCCGACGCTCCGGACGGCACGTACACGGTGTCCGTCGCGCGTCCGGCCTTCCCGGCCACGCAGCACCTCGGCCAGCAGGCCACGCTCGTCCTGCGGGTGCGCAACGCCGGCGACGAGACGATCCCCAACGTCGTCGTCACCGTGCGCGGCTTCCGCGACCGCGCCGGCGGCTCGCGCGACGCCGACCTCGGCCGCGACCTGTGGATCGTCGACGAGGGACCCGGCGCCGCGGCGACGGCCTTCGAGGACACGTGGACCGCGGGCCGCCTGCAGCCGGGTCGGACGGCGACGCTGCGCTGGCGCGTCACGCCGGTCGTGGCGGGCACCCACACCGTGCGCTACGAGGTCTCCCCCGCGCTCGCGGGCGCGGCCCGCGCGCAGCTCGACGGTGGCGGCACGCCCGGCGGCGCACTGCGCGTCTCCGTCCGCGCCGATCCGGCCCGTGCACGGGTCGATCCGCGCACCGGCGCGGTCCGCCGCGACGAGTAGATCCTTCCCGGCCGGGTAGACGCTTCGGGAGAGCTGGCCGCGTGACACACCGCGCCGGCTGCCCAAGGCCGGGACGACCTGGAGAGGACGGAGAACACATGGCGTACAGCGGGCTGGACACCTATCTCAACGATCACATCGCCGGCGCGACCGCCGGCACGAACCTGGCGAAGATGGCCGCCGAGGAGCACCAGACCGACGAGCACGGTCCGTTCTTCTCCGAGATCTACGCCGCGATCGAGGCGGACTACCACACCCTGCAGCAGCTCGCGAGCGCGCTGGGCGTCGACGAGAGCGCCGCCAAGTCCGCACTCGCCGAGGTCGGCTCGAAGATGATGGGCCCGAAGTTCACGGGCGGCGACGACGACGAGCTCAACGCGTTCGTCACGCTCGAGACGCTGTCGATCGGCGTCGAGGGCAAGGTCTGCATGTGGAAGGCGCTGAAGACCGTCGAAGCCGACTATCCCGCGCTCGCCGACTACGACATCGACGACCTGCTCGCCCGCGCGGTCTCCCAGCGCGAGAAGATCGAGGACCAGCGCCAGAAGATGGCGCCGCGCGCCCTGAAGCACACCGTCAACGCCTAAGACCTGAACCCGACGGACACGAGCTCCGCCCGCTGAGCGCCGCTCAGGCTCAGCGCGGCAGGCGCGGCGCGATGATGCGGTAGGCCTTCAGCCCGAGGCCGAGCCGCTCGCGGTCCTCGGACTGCATGGGATCCAGCCCGGTGAGGTCGCGGACCCGCTCGAGGCGGTACGCGACCGTGTGCCGGTGGGCGTGGATCGCCGCCGCCGTCGCGCTCATGTGGCAGTTCGCGGCCAGGTAGGCCTCGAGCGTCCCGACGAGGTCGGTGCGGTACTGGTCGTCGTAGCGCACGACCGGCGCCACCGTGTCCTCGTAGAAGGAGCGCACCTCCTCCGGGTGCGATGCCAGCACGCGAAACAGCAGCCGGTACGTGCCCTGGTTGATGTCCTCGGCGATCGGCTCCCCGGAGACGGTCAGCACGTCGAGCACGAGTTCGGCCTCCTGCACCGCGCGGCCCAGCTCGCCGGGGTCGGAGTAGAACGACGACAGCCCGACCGTGCCGTGGCGCTGCAGGCGCGCGGCGAGCCGGCCGGCCGCGGCGAGCGTGGCCTCGGCGGGGTCTGGCCCGTCGAGCGCCGGCAGCAGGGCGTAGACGCGGCCGCCGGGCGATCCGGCCCCCCCGAGCGACTCCATGTGCTGCGCCAGCGCGCCCGGGACGTCCTCGCCGATCGTCGCGACGACATGGCGCGGGCGATCGGTGTGCAGCTCGGCACAGAGCGCGACCGCACCGCGGCCCAGGTCGCAGCCCAGCCGCGCCGCGCGGCGCACGAGCTCCTCGGGCGCCACCACCGTCCCCGCGCGCAGATCCTCGAGAAACGAGCCGCGCAGGTTCTGCTCGACCTCGTCGCGCGCCTCCTCGACGGCCACCTCGGTGAGCGAGGCGACGGCCGCGAGGTGCAGGTACTCCGCCGCCTCGTCGCTGGGCGCGCTCGCGCCCTCGAGCATCAGCACGCAGCCGACCATCTCGTCGCCGGAGGCGATCGGGATCTCGATCGCCAGGCCGCGCGGCGGGTGCGCGAGCCGGTCGGCCACGCAATCGCCGACGTAGCGGCGCAGCTCCGGCAGCCGCTCGGCCAGCGGCGAGCCCGGCGGCGCGACGTGCGCCGCGCCGAGGCGCGGCACGACGATCGCCACCGTCCCGCCGGCGGCCTCGGCGGCGAGCTCCGCGACGCGCTCCAGACCATCGCCGGCCAGGACCGCGTCGACCATGCGCAGGTGCAGCCCCCTCAGCCGCTCGACGAGGGTGGCCGCTGTCGGGGCGGCCACCCTCCCGCCCCTAGGCCGCCGCTCCGGCGGCGTCCGGATGGGCCTGCAGCGTCTCCTCGCCGGACTCGCCGGTGCGAATCCGGTAGGCCTCCTCGACGGGGATGACGAAGACCTTCCCGTCGCCCACCGCCCCGGTCCGGCCGTGCTTGAGGATCGTGTCGACGATCGTCATGAGGTCCTTCGTCGCGACGACGCACTCGATCTTCACCTTCGGGCGCAGGTAGTTCGTCAGCTCCGCCCCCCGGTAGCGCTCGGTGATGCCCTTCTGGCGCCCGGATCCCTTGACCTCGCTGATCGACAGCGAGGGGAAGCCGAGCGTCAGCAGCTCCGTGCGGATCGGCTCGAACGCCTCGTGGCGCACGTATGCGATCACCATCTTCATGCGGGGCTCTCCTTCGTGGCCAGCGACGGGACGGGCGCCGGCGGCACGGTGGCGGTCGGGCCGCCGCCGTAGCCGATGAGCTCGGCCGACGGGATGAACTGCTCGGGGTAGCCGTACATGCCGTGCTCGGCGATGTCCAGGCCGGAGTCCTCTTCCTCTTCGCTGACGCGCAGGCCGATCGTCGCCTTGATCGCGCTGAACGTGATGAACGACAGCGTGAACACGGTGAGGAACGTCAGCGCGACCGCGGCACCCTGCACGCCGAGCTGCTCCAGGCCGCCGCCGTAGACGAGGCCCTCCTTGCCGATGCCGACGTACTCGGCCAGCCGCGGCGACGTGAAGATGCCGCAGGCCAGCGTGCCCCAGATGCCCGCGACGCCGTGCGCCGACAGCGCGCCGACCGGGTCGTCGAGCTTCTTCTCGATCGCCAGCACGCAGGCGACGACGAGCATGCCGCCGACGAGGCCGATGATCGGCGCCGCCCAGAACTCGACGTAGCCGGACGGAGCGGTGATCGCCACGAGGCCGGCGATCGCGCCGTTGCCGATCATGCCGATGTCGAGCGTGCGCTGCAGGAGGCGGCCGATGATCATCGCGCCGATCACGCCGCCGGCCGCACCGAGGTTCGTCACGGCGATGACCTCGGCGAAGCGGTTGTCCGCGGTGCCGAGCGTCGAGGCGCCGTTGAAGCCGAACCAGCCGAGCCAGAGGATCAGCACGCCGAGGCCGAACAGGGGCATGTTGTGCCCCGGGATGGCGCGAGGCTTGCCGTCGGCGCCGAACTTGCCCTTGCGCGGGCCGAGCAGGATGACGGCCGCCAGGGCGGCGGTCGCGCCGGTGAGGTGCACGACCGAGGAACCGGCGAAGTCCTGCACGCCGCTGCCGATCTCGGCGAACAGGCCGCCGCCGAAGCCCCAGTGGGCGATCAGCGGGTAGATGATCCCCGCGAAGACGATCGCGAACGGCACGTAGGCCGCGAACTTCATGCGTTCGAGCGTCGTCCCCCACACGATCGCCAGCGAGACCGCCGCGAACATGAACTGGAAGATGAAGAAGGAGGCCGTCTCCCCGCTCGCCGCGGCGCCGTCGAGCTCACGCCCGAACTGAAAGAGGAAGCCCGTGTCGCCGGCCAGCCAGCCGCCGCCGCCGAAGGCGATCGCGAACCCGAACGCCCACCAGACGATCGACGCGACAGAGAAGTTGACGAGGATCTTGGCGATTCCCATGCCGGCGTTCTTGCCGCGCGAGAACCCGATCTCCAGGAACGCGAAGCCGGCCTGCATGAAGAAGACGAGCACGGTGCCGACGAGCACCCACGTCACGTTCACCTCGCTCACCAGCGTCTCGAGCGTCGGCCCGTCCTGAGCCAGTGCTCCCGCGGGAAGAGCGAGGAGGACGGCGATCGCCGCAAGGGCTCCCCGGCCCAGGGTGGTACGTCTCATGTACGGATTCCTCCTTGAGGTTGAAATGCGCCATCAGTCTCCGGCGGGGGGCGCCACGGGTCTTTGTCCCGATGTCGAAAGATCAGATCGCGGACTTCGCCACGAGTGATTGACAGCGTCGCGGCGGGGTCTAGGGTTGGAGGAGCTCGCCGCGCGCCTTTGCGCGTGGACAAACGCGGGCGGCGCGGCCTGTCCATCGGGACAAGGATCGGACTGCCGAGCGCGGCTAGAGTCACCGCGTTCACACCGAGGAGGACCATGAGCAGAATCAGGCAGCAGAACGTCACGGCCGCGCAGTGGAGCGCCAACGGCGGCGCACTTGGATCACCCGATCTGACCGTGCCCGGCAACGAGGTCTTCGGCGCGAACGTCTTCAGCACCGACGTCCAGCAGGCGCGTCTGCCCAAGCACGTCTTCAGGGCGCTGCAGGCATCGCTCGCCGCCGGCGAGTCGCTCGACCCGGCGCTGGCCGACTCCGTCGCGCAGGCGATGAAGGGCTGGGCGCTGGAGAAGGGCGCGACGCACTTCACGCACTGGTTCCAGCCGCTGACCGGCATGACCGCCGAGAAGCACGACTCCTTCTACGCCCCGACCGGCGACGGCAACGCGATCGCGGAGTTCTCCGGCAAGGAGCTCATCCAGGGCGAGCCCGACGCCTCGTCGTTTCCGACCGGCGGCATCCGCGCGACCTTCGAGGCCCGCGGCTACACCGCCTGGGACCCGACGTCGCCGGCGTTCGTCCTCGAGAACCCCAACGGCGCGCTGCTGTGCATCCCGACGGCGTTCGTCTCGTGGACCGGCGAGGCGCTGGACACGAAGATCCCGCTGTTGCGCTCGATGGACGCGCTGTCGAAGTCGGCGATCCGCGCGCTGCGGCTGCTCGGCGAGGACGAGGCCACGCGCGTGTTCACGACCGTCGGCCCCGAGCAGGAGTACTTCCTGATCGACGAGCAGTACTACTACGAACGCCCTGACCTCATCACGACCGGGCGAACGCTGTTCGGCGCCAAGCCGCCCAAGGGCCACGAGCTCGACGAGCACTACTTCGGCTCGATCCCGGAGCGGATCCTCGCCTGCATGATGGAAACCGAGTACGAGCTGGCGAAGCTCGGCGTGCCGGTCAAGACGCGTCACAACGAGGTCGCGCCCAACCAGTACGAGATCGCGCCGATCTTCGAGAACTCGAACGTCGCCTGCGACCACCAGCACCTGACGATGCAGTTGCTGCAGAACCTCGCCCGCCGCGACGGCCTGGTCTGCCTGCTGCACGAGAAGCCGTTCGCGGGGGTCAACGGGTCGGGCAAGCACAACAACTGGTCGATGGGCACCGACACGGGCGCGAACCTGCTCGAGCCCGGCGCCACGCCGCACGAGAACATCCAGTTCCTGTTCTTCTGCACGGCGGTCGTCAAGGCCGTCAACAAGCACCAGGCGCTG
>JAUXSD010000025.1 GCA_030681525.1 Solirubrobacteraceae bacterium | reverse complement strand
CATATAGCGGGAAGTTTATGAGGAGAGCGCAGCGGCGATAAGGCGAATTCTTAAGGCATCATATTATGACCATCCGTGCCAGAGCCACCCATATCTGCAGCATCCTGCACAGGGACAGTCAAATTAATATCTTCGTAGTTCTTAAAGTGAAGCGTAAGCGTTCTATTGTCGCCCATGTTCAAATTTTTCTTGAGACCAATCGCCATAGATTCCTGCTGCATCATCTGCATCCTGACTCACTATTCTTGAATAGCTATCTATTCACTCTGCTCTTCTTTGCCGCTCATCTGAACGCCGACGGTATTGAAGCCAGAGTCTACATACAACACCTCGCCCGTAATGCGCTTTGAAAGGTCAGATGCCAGGAACACAGCCGAGTTACCCACATCTTCGATGGTGATATTCTCGCGCATGGGGGACATATCCGCAAAATGCTTGTACATATCGCGGAAACCGCCCACGCCTGCCGCCGCCAATGTGCGGATCGGTCCCGCTGAAATCGCGTTTACACGAATCTTTTGCGGACCCAAATCATAAGCCAGATAACGAGTTGATGATTCTAACGCTGCCTTGGCCACGCCCATCACGTTGTAATGCGGCGCAACCTTTACCGAGCCATAATAAGTAAGGCACATGATCGAAGCATTGGGATTCAAGATCGGCAGGAACGCATTGGTCAATGCGACCAAGGAAAACACGCTGATTTCCATCGCAGTTTTGAATCCCTCGCGGCTGGTTTCGTGATACGGCTTGCTCAATTCATCTCGCCCAGCGAAGGCAATCGAATGAACGAGCACGTCAATCTTCCCAAAATGCTTCGCGGCTTTCTCTGCCGCCAATGCGATCTGGTCGTCCCTGGTCACGTCACATTCTTCGACCCATTTGCAGTCCACTTTCTCAGCCAGCGGCTTCACGCGCTTCTCGAGCATTTCACCTGCATAACTGATACCAATATTCGCGCCTTCGCGTTTGAAGGCTTGTGTAATGCCCCATGCAATCGAGCGTTCATTTGCAAGACCAAA
>JAUXSD010000023.1 GCA_030681525.1 Solirubrobacteraceae bacterium | reverse complement strand
CCGCCGCCGAGCAGCTCGCGGGCGGGCGCCCCGGCGCGCTCGAGGTCGCTGACGGCGGCCAGCGCCGCGACGCCGACCGGGCGCACCGCCGGCGCCGCGCCGACGGCTCCGGGCGGCAGCCAGGAACGCCCGGCCGCCCACATGGCGAGCTGACCGCCGGCCGAGTGGCCGAGCAGCGACACGCGGTCGACGTCGAGCTGCGCGTCGTCGAGCTGCGCGAGATGATCGATCGCCGCCGCGACGTCCAGGAAGGTCTGCGGCCAGCCGCCGCCGTCGCGGCCGAGCCGGCGGTACTCGACGTTGTACGCCGCATAGCCGCGGCGGACGAGGTCGAGGCACAGCGGCCGCATGATGAGCCGCGTGTAGGGCGGCTGCCAGTAGCCGCCGTGCAGCACGACGACGACGGGGTGCGGGCCGGGCCCGCGCGGCACGTGCAGGTCGGCGACCTGGCGCGGGTGCTCGCCGTAGTGCTCGTGCCCCGGCGGCCGGCGCAGCGCCGCGCCGGCAATCCGCAGCGCGAGCGAGGTCATCCGAGCAGCCCCGGTCCGGACGGCACGGCGATCGCGCCGTCGCGCACGACGAACGGGTGCTCGCAGTCGGCGAAGAGGTCGAGCGTGGCCAGGCCGCAGGGGGTCTCGATCCGCAGCGCGGCCGCGGCGTGCAGCGCGGCCGCGATCCCGAGCGGCCCGTCGAACGTCGACGCGACGTACGGCTCGGCGCCCGACGCGCGCACGAGCGTCGCGCAGGCCAGGAGCCCGGAGATGCCGCCGCAGCGCCCGAGCTTGAGGCAGACCGCGTCGGCCGCGCCCGACGCGAGCGCACCGGGGACCGCCGCGGTCTCGTCCATCGCGATGCGCACCGCCACGCGGTCGCGCAGCGCACGCACCGACGCGAGCCCGTGGACCGGCTCCTCGACGAGCTCCAGGCCCGCGGCCGCCAGCGTCTCGATCGCGCGCACCGCCTCCTCGACGCTCCAGGCGCCGTTGGCGTCCAGGCGCAGCAGCGGCCCGGGGCCCAGCGCGGCGCGCACCGCGGCCACCCGCCCCGCGTCGTCGCCGGTGCCGACCTTCAGCTTCACGCAGCGAAAGCCGGCGCGCAGCGCGGCCGCGGCGCCGGCGGCGGCCGTGGCGCGGTCGCTCGCGCCGATCGTCGCGTTGACCGCCACCGCGTCGAGCCCGTGGTCGCTCAGCAGCCGCGCGACGGGCTGCCCGGCGCGCCGGCCGGCGCGGTCCCAGAGCGCGATGTCGACCGCGGCGAGCGCCTGCGGCAGGTCGTCGGCCGCCCGGCACGCGTCGAGCAGCTCGCCGCCCGCCCGGTTCTCGTCGCCGGCCTGCAGGACGTCGCGGTAGGCCTCCAGCGCCGCCCGGGCGCGCGCGGTGCTGACGCCGTCGTAGGCCTCCAGCGGCGCCGCCTCGCCGCGGCCGGCGAACCCGTCGCCGTCCTCGATCTCGAGCTCGAGGATCTCGCGGTGCTCGATCGTCCCGAAGGCGGTGGCCAGCGGGCGGCGCAAGCGCAGGGTCCGCGCGTGGATCGTCACGCGCACGGGCGGCCGTCCACGGTCGGAGCCGTTCGCTAGCTCGCCAGCACGCCCGCGCTGAGCAGCAGGCAGAACCCGAGCTGCAACAGCCCGGTCTGCCCGAGCGCCTCGTTGAGCGTGGGGCCGTCGGCGTGGGTGCGCACGGTGCGGGCCAGGCGCACGGCGAGCGGCAGCGTCAGCCACGACAGCAGCAGCCATGGCGACAGCGAGCCCACCAGCCACGGCAGCGGCGCCGCGAGGTACGCGACGTAGAGCATCAGCCCGTACACCGTCCGGGCGCGCTCGCGCCCGAGGCGGACCGCCAGCGTGCGCTTGCCGGCGCGCTTGTCGCCGTCGAGGTCGCGGACGTTGTTGACGACGAGGATCGCGGCGGCCAGCAGCCCGACCGGCACGGCGAGCAGGAACGCCTCGGTCGGCCAGGACTCGGTCTGCGCGAACGTCGAGCCGGTGACGGCGGCGATGCCGAAGAACAGGAAGACGAAGACCTCGCCGAGGCCCTCGTAGCCGTAGGGCTTGGGACCGCCGGTGTAGAGCACTCCCGCCGCGATCGAGGCGACGCCGATGAAGAGCAGCTCGATCCCCGCGGCGAACACGAGGTACAGCCCGCAGACGACGGCCAGCCCGAACGTCACGTAGGTCGCGATCAGCACCTGGCGCGGCGGCACGAGGCCGCCGGCGGTCACGCGCACGGGTCCGAGCCGGTCCTCGTTGTCGGCGCCGCGGCGCGCGTCGGAGTAGTCGTTGGCCAGGTTTGTCCCGATCTGGATGAGGATCGAGCCCAGCAGCGCGGCGATGAACGGCCCGACGCGAAAGATATCGGCCGCGATCGCCAGCGACGTGCCGACGAGCACGGGCGCGATCGCCGCGGGCAGCGTGCGCACGCGCGCCGCCATGAGCCAGATGCGCAGCGCGGGCGTGCTGGGGGCGGTGGCGGCCATGCGCGTGAACCTAGCCGGTCGTGCGGAGCAAGCGGTGCCGGGTCGCTACGGCCGCTTGGGGAACTTCGAGAAGTCCGGCCGGCGCTTCTCGCGGTAGGCGTCGCGCCCCTCCTGCGCCTCGGCGTTCTCGTAGAACAGGAGGTTGGCGTCGTGCGCGAGCTGCTGGATGCCGCTGAAGCCGTCCTCGGAGGCGTTGAAGCTCGCCTTCACGAGGCGCAGCGCGAACGGCGACATCGCGAGCATCTCGCGACACCAGGCGACGGTCTCCTCCTCCAGCGACGCGAGCGGCACGACGGTGTTCACGAGCCCCATGGCCAGCGCCTCGCCGGCGTCGTACTGGCGGCAGAGAAACCACATCTCCTTGGCCTTCTTGGGTCCGACGAGCGACGCCAGCAGGCTCGCGCCGAAGCCGCCGTCGAACGAGCCGACGCGCGGACCGACCTGGCCGAAGCGCGCGTTGTCGGCGGCGATCGAGAGGTCGCAGACGAGGTGCAGCACGTGCCCGCCGCCGATCGCGAAGCCCGCGATCATCGCCACGACCGGCTTGGGGGTGCGGCGGATCTGGACGTGCAGGTCCGTGACGTGGAAGCGGCCGACGGCGCCCGGCTTGCCGGGCTCGGTCAGGTAGCCGGTGTCGCCGCGGACGTTCTGGTCGCCGCCCGAGCAGAAGGCCAGCTCGCCTTCGCCGGTCAGGACGATCACGCCGACCGACGTGTCCTCGCGGGCGCGCTCGAGCGCGCGGGAGATCTCGACGATCGTCTGCGGGCGGAAGGCGTTTCGCACCTCGGGCCGGTCGATCGTGATCTTCGCGATGCCGTCGCCGCTGAGCTCGTAGCGGATGTCGGTGTACTCGCCCTCGCCCGCCGTCCACTCGATCGCCATGCCGTGCAGGTTAGTTTCCACAGATGCTCGTCGAGGCCTGGCTGCACCGCGCCGCCCGTACCCGCCCCGACCATGTCGCGCTGCGCGCCGACGACGGCGCGCTGACCTATGGCGAGCTGTACGCCGCCGCGACGCTCGCCGCCCGGCGCCTCAGCGCCCTTGGCGTGCGACCCGGCGACCGGGTCGGGATCGCGCTGCCGGCGCGGCGGGCGTTCGCCGAGACGCTGCACGGCTGCCTGCTGCTCGGCGCCGTGGCGCTGCCCGTCGACCGGCGCCTGAAGGCTGCCGAGCGCGCGGCCCAGACGGCGAGCTGCGCGACCGTCGTCAGCCGGCCGCTGGACGGGCTGGCCGACGAGGGCGCCCCGCTGAGCGGCACGCACGACCTCACCGCGACGGCGATCGTCGTGCACACGTCGGGCACGACGAGCGGCCCGCGCCCCGTCGGCCTGACGTTCGGCAACTGGCTGTGGAGCGCGCTCGGCTCGGCCGCGGCGCTCGGCGTGCGCCGCGACGACGTCTGGCTGTGCACGCTGCCGCTGTCGCACGTCGGCGGCCTGTCGATCCTCGTGCGCAGCGTGATCTATGCGACGAAGGTCGTCCTGCACGAGCGCTTCGACGCCGAGGCCGCCGCCGACGAGATCGCCGTGCGCTCGACGCTCGTGTCGGTCGTGCCGACGACGCTCGCGCGGCTGCTCGACAGCGGCCTGCGCCACCCGCCGTCGCTGCGCGTGGCGCTCATCGGCGGCGCGCCGATCACGCCGGCCCTGCTCGAACGGGCCGCCGCCGCCGGCGTGCCGGCCGTCGGGACCTACGGGCTGACCGAGGCCTGCTCGCAGGTGACGACCGGCGGCCCGCCGCTGTTCTGCACACGCGTGCGGATCGGCGCCCGCCGCGAGATCCTCGTCGCCGGGCCGACCGTGGCGCCCGCGGCGCTGTCGTCGGACGGCTGGCTGCACACCGGCGACGAGGGCGCCCTCGACGCGGCGGGCCGCCTGACGGTGACCGGGCGGGCCGGCGACACGATCATCACCGGCGGCGAGAACGTCGCGCCGGCCGAGGTCGAGGCGGTGCTCGAGAGCCATCCGGCGGTCGCCGAGGCGGCGGTTCACGGGGCCCCCGACGCCGAATGGGGCGAGCGCGTGGTCGCCACGATCGTCCTTCGCGAGGCGCACACCGCAACAGCCGACGACCTGCGCGGTTATTGTCGTGTGCGACTCGCGGGCAACAAGGTGCCCAGGGTCGTCAGATTCACCCGCGAGTTACCGAGAACGGTCTCAGGGAAGATTTTGCGCCGATCTTTGGAGGATTGAATGTCACGCCTGGGCCGTCGTCGCTCGTTGACTCTTGCCGCCACCGCGCTGGCGGTGCTCGCCGCGCCTGCCGCGGCGCAGGCCGCGACCTACACCGTCAAGGCCGGTGACGGGCCCTGCGGCGGCGCCGATCTCGCCTGCGGCGGCCTCGTCGAGGCGGCTGCGGCGGCCGCAGCCGGCGACGTCTTCAACGTCGCGGTCGGCACCTACACGTCGGCGACGTTCACCACCGACGTGACGATCAACGGCGCCGCCGGGTTCGTGGTCGACGGCACCCTGCAGTTCACCGGCGGCGGCGTCTCGAAGGTCTCGAAGGTCGCCGTGGTGACGGGTGCGGGCAACGCGCCGGCGATCTACGTCAGCGGCGGCGGCGGCCTGGAGCTGAGCGACTCGATCGCGATCAGCCGCGACGGCTTCGGCATGTTCATCACCGCGGGCGCCGGCAACAAGATCGTCCGCAGCGGGGTCGCGACCGGCGGCGGCCAGACGGCGAGCGCCGTCCAGGTCCAGACCGGGCCGGACGATCCGAACGTGGGCGTCGTCGTCGAGTCGACGGTCATGTCCGGCGGCGGCGCCGGCATCCGCGCATTCACGCGCAACAACGAGGCGGAGGCGCTCGCCGGCCGGCGTGCCGGCGACATCGACCTCACGCTGCGCCACATCACGGCGGCCGGTTCGTCCAACGGCATCGACCTCGACGCGAGCAACGCGCGCGCGCTGCTTCCGGCCAACCAGGGCAACATCACGGCGACCGTCACCGACTCGATCGCCTTCAACAACCGCGTCGTGAGCTACTCCGGGTTCCTCCTGCCGCTCCTCGGCGGCAATACGGCCACGCTCACGCGCACCCGCACGCTGGAGTCCGGCGATCCCGCCGCGCTCTTCGTCAACCCGGCGGGCGGCAACTACCACCTGCGCCAGGACGCATCCGCGGCGATCAACCAGGGCAGCGTCACGCCCGGCGAGTCCGCGACGGACATCGACGGGCAGGACCGGTCGGCGGCCCCGACGGATCTCGGCGCCGACGAGTGGTACCCCGGACCGCCTCCGGCCGCGCCGACCTCGCCGGCCCTGCCGAACGACGGCACCGCGCCGGCGATCGCCGTCATGAAGCCGACGGCCAACCAGCGGATCAAGAAGACGTCGCGGCGGACGCGGACCGTCACGCGCAACGGCAAGCGGGTGCGGCGGACGACGACGACGCGCTTCAAGCGGCTCGCCATCAGCGGCACGGCCACGGACCCCGCCGGCGTCAAGGGCGTCATCGTCACGATCCAGAAGCTCGGCACGGCGGCCGGCGCGAAGTGCAAGTGGTACAACGCGAAGAAGGGCATGGTGCTCAAGAGCTGCACGAAGCCGCCCCTGCTGCTGGCGCGGCTCGCCGCGGACGGCACGTGGACCTACAACGCCGACCGCAGGAAGCTCAGCGCCGGCTCGTACCGGATCATCGTGCTCGGTCTCGACAACGGCGGCGCGGCCGGCAACTCGGCGCCGTCAGGCGACGCCATCCGGCGCTTCAGGCTGACGAACCGGTGACGGCGGCGGGTCGCGCCAGCCGCACGACCCGTCGCATCTCCGCGGCGCCGCTCTCGCGGCGCCGCGGCGGCGAACCTCGACGCTGACGCCGACGTGCCGGCGACCGATCCCGAGGAGTATCGCGCCGCCAACCGCGAGAGCTGGGCCGGCGCGGCCGCTGCCTGGGGCACGTACCGCCACGTCCTCCAGACGGCCGCCGAGCCGGTCTCGCACTGGATGGTCGACGCGATCGATCCCCAGCCCGGCCATCGCGTGCTCGAGCTGGCGGCCGGCCCCGGCGACACGGGCTTCCTCGCCGCCGAGCTCATCGAGCCGGGCGGCACGCTGATCAGCTCCGACCTCGTCGAGGAGATGGTCGACCAGGCGCGCGCCCGCGCCGCCGAGCTGCGCATCGCGAACGTCGAGTTCCGCACGATCGACGCCGAGTGGATCGACCTGCCGACGGCATCGCTCGACGGCGTGCTGGCCCGCTGGGTCTACATGCTCCTCGCCGATCCGGCCACCGCACTGCGCGAGACGCGCCGCGTCCTGCGGCCGGGCGGCCGCCTGGCGCTCGCCGCGTGGGCGGACCCGGCGGAGAACCCGTGGGCGTCCGCGCCGCGTGCCGAGCTCGCCGCGATGGGCGCGATCACGCCGACCGATCCCGATGCGCCGGACATGTTCGCCTTCCGCGACCCGCGGGCGATCGTCGGGCTGCTCGAGGAGACCGGTTTCGAGGACATCGTCGTCGAGCAGGTCGCGATCGTCTGGCGCTACCCGAGCCTCGACGACTGGTGGGACACGACGCTCGACATCTCGGCGAGCGTCGCCCGCGCGGTCGGCGCGTTGACGCCCGCGCAGCGCGACGATCTGCGCGACGCGATCGACGTGCGACTGGCGCGGTACGTCGCCGACGACGGCTCGGTCACGCTGCCGGGCCTGACGCACGTCGCGGCCGCCGGCGCCTGAGCGGCGGCAAGGCGAGGGAACTAGCATCCCGCGCCATGTACTACGACGACGACGCAGATCTCACCCTCCTCGACGGCAAGACCGTCGCCATCATCGGCTACGGCTCGCAGGGCCACGCCCACTCGCTGAACCTCAAGGACTCGGGCGTCGACGTCGTCGTCGGCCTGCGCGAGGGCTCGGCGTCCGCCGCGAAGGCGCAGGAGCACGGCCTCGAGGTGCTCGGCGTCGCCGACGCCGCCAGCCGCGGCGATCTCGTGATGATGCTCGTCCCCGACGAGCTGCACCGCGAGGTCTACGAGGGCCAGGTCTCCGACGGCGTCGCCGAGGGCAACATGCTGCTCTTCGGCCACGGCTTCTCGATCCACTACGGCGAGGTCCAGCCGCCGCCCGGCGTCGACGTCGCGCTCATCGCGCCGAAGGGACCCGGGCACCTCGTGCGCCGCCAGTACCTCGAGGGCTCGGGCGTGCCCGGCCTGATCGCCGTCGAGCAGGACGCCAGCGGCAACGCCCAGGCGCTGGCGCTCGCGTACGCCAAGGGCATCGGCTGTACGCGCGGCGGCGTCATCGAGACGTCGTTCAAGGACGAGACCGAGACCGACCTCTTCGGCGAGCAGGCCGTCCTCTGCGGCGGCGCGTCCGAGCTCGTCCAGGCGGGCTTCGAGACGCTCGTCGAGGCCGGCTATGACCCGCAGATGGCGTACTTCGAGTGCCTGCACGAGCTCAAGCTCATCGTCGACCTCATGTACGAGAAGGGCCTGGCGGGGATGCGCTACTCGATCTCCAACACCGCCGAGTACGGCGACTACACGCGCGGCAAGCGGGTCATCACCGACGACACCCGCGCGAACATGAAGCAGATCCTCGCGGAGATCCAGAACGGTGACTTCGCTCGCGAGTGGATCGCCGAGAACCGCGCCGGCCAGGAGAACTTCAAGCGCATGCGCGCCGAGCAGGCCGCCGGCCAGGTCGAGACGACCGGCAAGGAGCTGCGCTCGATGATGGACTGGATCGACACGGAGTTCAGCGAGTAGCCGGCCGTCCCGGCGCGCGCTCACGTGGCGGCGTCCACAGCGCCTGGACGAATCATCGCCCTTCCCGTTTCGGTCGGCTAGGCTCGTGCCGGTACGGAAGCGTTCGGAGCCGGAGGACGACGGGATGAGTGCCAGGAACCTGCGCAGGGCCCTCACCACGACAACCGTGGGGGTGCTGCTCGCACTCGTCCCGGCGGCCGCGTGGGCCCAGGCCGGCCCCGCTCCCGTGGTCGGCGCGGGCCAGGCCGGCGCGATCGCGGGCGAGTACATCGTCGTGCTCAAGGGCGGCAAGGGCGCGGCCGCGGCCGATCGAGTCGAGCGGCGCGCCCGCGGCCGAGGCGGCCGCGTGCGCCACCAGTACCGCCGCGCGCTCAACGGCTTCAGCGCGACGCTCTCGGCCGACGCGCTCGCCGACGTGCGCAGCGACCCGGACGTCGCGTTCGTCGAGGCCGACGCGATCGTCTCGATCAACGCGACGCAGTCCAACGCCACCTGGGGGCTGGACCGCATCGACCAGCGCGACCGGCCGCTGAACCAGACCTACAACTACGACGCGACCGGGGCCGGGGTCACGGCCTACGTCATCGACACCGGCATCCGCACCACGCATGGGCAGTTCGGCGGCCGCGCGGTGTCGGGCTACGACGCGATCGACGGCGGCACCGCGGATGACTGCAACGGACACGGCACCCATGTCGCCGGCACCGTCGGCGGCTCGGTCCACGGCGTCGCCAAGGGCGTGCGCCTCGTCGCGGTGCGCGTCCTGGACTGCGGTGGCAGCGGCCCGACCTCGGGCGTCATCCGCGGCATCGACTGGGTCAGCGGCAACCACGCCGCGGGGACGCCGGCGGTGGCGAACATGAGCCTCGGCGGCGGTGCCTCGTCCTCGATGGACCAGGCCGTGCGCAACTCGATCGCCGACGGCGTGGCCTACGCGGTCTCCGCCGGCAACGACGACGCGGACGCCTGCAGCCAGTCGCCCAGCCGCACGGCCGAGGCGCTGACCGTCGGCTCGACGACCTCGGGCGACGCACGCTCGTCGTTCTCGAACTACGGGACCTGCCTGGACATCTTCGCGCCGGGCTCGAGCATCACGTCGGCGTGGCGCACGTCGGACACCGCGACGCGCACGATCAGCGGCACCTCGATGGCGTCGCCGCACGTCGCGGGCGCCGCGGCGCTGTTCCTGCAGGGCGCCCCGGGCGCTGCGGCGGCGACCGTCAACGCCGCGATCGTCAACAACGCGTCGGGCGGCAAGGTCAGCAGCCCCGGCAGCGGCTCGCCCAACCGGCTGCTCTACACGGCCCCGAGTGCCGCGCCGCCGCCGCCACCGCCGCCGCCGCCGCCGCCGCCACCACCACCACCACCACCACCACCACCACCACCACCACCACCACCGCCGCCGCCGCCTCCTCCGCCACCGCCGCCGCCGGGCTCGACGTGCGCCACCCCGACCGGGGTCGCCGCGGGCCGGATCGCCGCCGACAAGGCAACCGTGTCGTGGACGCATCCCGGCGCGACGAGCTTCAGCGTGTGGCTCACCGGACCGCAGTGGAGCGGGCCGCTGGAGTGGTCGGTCGACCCGTCGAACCCGCGCACCCTCTTCGGCCTCGGCACCGGCTCGTACGGAGCGTTCGTCACCGCGCGCTGCGGCACGACGACCTCCGACCGGTCGGCGACCGTGACCGTCCCGGCCTGGGGCACGACCTCGCCTCCGCCGCCTCCGCCGCCTCCGCCGCCTCCACCGCCGCCTCCACCGCCGGCGACGACCTGCGCGACCCCGACGATCACGAGCGTGAACCGCAGCGCTTCCGACCGCGCCACGGTCTCGTGGAGCCATCCCGGAGCGACGAGCTACAGCGTCTGGCTGGCGCGGCCGGAGTGGGGCGGGGCCCTCGAGTACTCGATCGACCCGTCCAACCCGCGGACGCTGTTCGGCCTGGTCGGCGCCTCCTCGTACCCCGCCTTCGTGACGGCGAAGTGCGGGACGGTCGTCTCCGCTGCCTCGGCGACGATGACGATCCCGGCGTGGTCCGGGATCTGATCCGCTGCCGGGCGCGTTGACCGGCCGGCGTTCGGCTAAAGGTTCGCAGCGGATCTGCCGAGGCTGACCGTCGGGACCGAGTCGTAGCGCCAACCCCCGTCGAGAGGACCCATCCGGATGCTTTCCCGCAGTGCGCGAGGCGCACGAGCGATCACCGTCGCAGCGCTGACGCTGGCGACCCTCCCCGCGAGCGCGCTCGCCCAGTCGGCGCCGGCGCCGCTGCAGCCCGTCGCCGGCCCAACCGCCATCCCGGGCCAGTACATCGTCGTCCTGAAGGACGGCAAGGGCGCCGCCGCCGCCGATCGCGTCGAGCGGCGTGCGCGGGGCCGCGGCGGCCGCGTCCAGCGCCAGTACCGTCGCGCGCTCAACGGCTTCACCGCCGAGCTCTCCGGCGACGCCCTCGCCGACGTGCGCACCGACCCCGACGTCGCCTACGTCGAGCCCGACGCGATCGTGTCGGCCAGCGCGACGCAGACCGGCGCGACCTGGGGCCTCGATCGCATCGACCAGCGCGACCGGCCGCTGAACGGGACCTACAACTACGACGCGACCGGGGCCGGGGTCACGGCCTACGTCATCGACACCGGCATCCGCACCACGCATGGGCAGTTCGGCGGCCGCGCGGTGTCGGGCTTCGACGCGATCGACCGGGCCCTGCCCGCCGCCGACTGCAACGGACACGGCACCCACGTGGCCGGCACGATCGGCGGCTCGGTCCACGGCGTCGCCAAGGGCGTGAGCCTCGTCGCCGTCCGGGTGCTGGACTGCTCGGGCAGCGGCTCGACCTCCGGGGTCATCCAGGGCATCGACTGGGTCACCGGCCACCACGCGTCCGGCGCGCCCGCCGTCGCGAACATGAGCCTCGGCGGCGGCGTCTCGTCGTCGCTGGACCAGGCGGTGCGCAACTCGATCGCCGACGGCGTGACCTACGCGCTGGCCGCCGGCAACGAGAACACCAACGCCTGCAACTCGTCGCCGGCGCGCACGGCCGAGGGCCTGACCGTCGGCTCGACGACGTCGGGCGACGCGCGCTCGTCGTTCTCGAACAACGGCACGTGCCTGGACCTCTTCGGCCCGGGTTCGAGCATCACGTCCGCCTGGTACACCTCGGACACCGCGACGAGCACGATCAGCGGCACGTCGATGGCGACCCCGCACGTGGCCGGCGCCGCCGCGCTGATCCTGCAGACAAACCCCGCCGCGCTGCCGGCCGCCGTCAACGCGGCGATCGTCAACGCCGCCACGCCCAGCAAGGTGACGGGCGCCGGCACCGGATCGCCGAACCGGCTGCTGTACACCAGTCCGGGCACGACGACGACCCCGCCGCCGCCGCCACCGCCGCCGCCGCCGCCGCCGCCACCGCCGCCGCCGCCGACCGGCTGTGGTCTGGCGGAGTCGTACTCCGGCAGCCTGTCGGGCACGAACGCGTTCCGGCAGATGCCGACCTCGTCGGGCTACACGGTCACGCGCAGCGGCACGCACCGCGGCTGCCTCACCGGACCGTCGACGGCCGACTTCGACCTGGCGCTCTACAAGCGCAAGTCGTCGGGCTCGTGGTCGCGCGTCGCCGTCTCGCAGGGCGCGACGTCGACCGAGAACATCGCCTACAGCGGCACCGCCGGCACGTACTACTGGCGCGTGTACTCCTACAGCGGAGGCGGCACGTTCGTCTTCGGCATGACGCGTCCCTAGGGAGTCGACGGGCTCCCTGGAGGCGCGCGGCGGACGCGCCAACCGGCGTGACGGCCTGACCGCTAGACTCGGTCGGGCCGTCGCGACTGGCGTTCGGGTGGAGCACACCACCGGGGAGCGGCGGAGCAGCATCGCCGCGCGCCTGGGCCTGACCTGCACCCCTGACACCGGGACGTCTGCCCACATGACGACGAGTACGCAGTGCAACATCCCCGCCGACCTGAAGCCGTCCGACGGCCGGTTCGGCTGTGGTCCCTCCAAGGTCCGCCCCGAAGCCCTCGCGCGCCTGGCCGGCGAGCACGCCGGCCTGCTTGGCACGTCGCACCGCCAGAAGCCCGTCAAGGCGCTCGTCGGCCGCGTCCGCGCGGGCATCGCCGCCCTGCTCGAGGCGCCCGACGGCTACGAGGTCGCGCTCGGCAACGGCGGCACGACCGCCTTCTGGGACGCTGCCGCGCTGTCGCTCGTGCGCGAGCGAGCCCTGCACCTGACCTACGGCGAGTTCAGCCGCAAGTTCGCCGACGTCACCCGCAACGCCCCGTTCCTCGGCGATCCGATCGTCCTGCAGGCCGACCCCGGCGACGCGCCGCAGCCGATCGCCGACCCGGCCGCCGACGTGGTCGCCTGGGCGCACAACGAGACCTCGACCGGCGTCATGGTCCCGGTCGTCCGGCCGGCCGGCAACGACGACGCGCTCGTCCTCGTCGATGCGACCTCGGGCGCCGGCGGCCTGCCGCTCGACGCCGCGCAGGCCGACGCCTACTACTTCGCGCCGCAGAAGAACCTCGGCTCCGACGGCGGGCTGTGGATGGCGCTGCTCAGCCCCGCGGCCGTCGAGCGGATCGCCGAGATCGACGCGACCGACCGCTGGATCCCGGAGTTCCTGCGCCTGCAGACGGCGCTGGACAACTCCCGCTCAGACCAGACGCTCAACACGCCGGCGCTGGCGACGCTCGTCCTGCTCGCCGACCAGCTGAACTGGATGAACGAGAACGGCGGCCTGGAGTGGTGCGTCGCCCGCACCACCGAGTCCTCCGGCGCTCTCTACGGCTGGGCCGAGGCATCCGCCTACGCCACGCCGTTCGTCGCCGACCCCGCCAAGCGGTCGCTCGTCGTCGGCACGATCGACTTCGACGACGCGGTCGACGCGGCGAGCGTCGCCGCGACGCTGCGCGCCAACGGCATCGTCGACGTCGAGCCCTACCGCAAGCTCGGGCGCAACCAGCTGCGCGTCGCGATGTTCCCGGCGGTCGAGCCCGACGACGTGCGCGCGCTGACGGCCTGCATCGACTGGGTCGTCGAGCGCACGGAGGCCGCGGCATGAGCGATCGCGTGCTCGTGGCGGAGAACGTGGGGGAGACCGGCGTCGAGCTGTTGCGGGCGGCCGGGCTCGACGTCGAGGTCGGCAGCGACTGGACGCGGGGCGAGCTCGAGGAGCGCATCGGCGGCTTCGCCGGCATCCTCGTGCGCTCGGCGACGCAGGTCGACGCGCCCCTGATCGCCCGCGCGGACAACCTGCGGGCAATCGCGCGGGCCGGCGTCGGGATCGACAACATCGACGTCCGGGCGGCGACGAAGCGCGGCATCATCGTCGCCAACGCGCCGCGCTCGAACATCGTCACGGCCGCCGAGCACACGATGGCGCTGCTGCTGGCGCTGGCGCGCAACATCCCGCAGGCGCATGGCGCGCTGGCCGCGGGGCGCTGGGAGCGCAAGAACTTCACCGGCGTCGAGCTCATGGACAAGACGCTGGGCGTGCTCGGCTTCGGTCGCATCGGCCAGCTCGTGGCGGCGCGGGCGCGCGCCTTCGGGATGAACGTCGTCGCCTACGACCCCTACGTGGCCAGCGAGCTCTACGAGAGCGCGGGCGTGACGAAGGTCGACACGTCCGACGCGCTGTACGCGCAGGCGGACTTCATCACGGTGCACCTGCCCAACACGCCCGAGACCAACGGCTGGCTCGACGCCGACGCGTTCGCCAAGATGCGCGACGGCGTGCGGATCCTCAACGTCGCGCGCGGCTCGCTCATCGTCGACGACGACCTCAAGGCCGCGCTGGACAGCGGCAAGGTCGCGGGCGCCGCGCTCGACGTGTTCCGCCAGGAGCCGATGACCGACCACCCGCTGTTCGGCTATCCCAACGTCATCGTCACGCCGCACCTCGGCGCCTCGACGACCGAGGCGACCGATCGCGCCGGCTACCAGGCCGCCGAGCAGATCGTCGCGGCCCTGCAGGGCGGCAGCGTGACGACGGCGGTCAACGCGGCCACGATCAAGCCCGAGGATCTGGAGGAGCTCGGCCCGTTTCTGCCGCTCTGCCGGCACCTCGGCCGGCTCGGGACACAGCTGGCGCTGTGCGGCTCGATCGACGCGATCGAGGTCGAGTGCCTCGGCCGGATCGCCGAGCGCGACACCCGGCCGCTGGTCACCGCGGTCCTGCTGGGCGTGCTGCACGGCCACACCGAGGAGCAGATCAACGAGGTCAACGCGCACGCGCTCGCCGAGGAGCGCGGCATCCGCGTCAGCGAGACGTCGAGCACGACCGCCCACGACTTCACCGACCTCGTGCGGGTCAACGTCGTCTGCGGCCCCGGGACCACGACGGTCGCCGGCACGACGATCGGCAACCGCAACCGGCCGCACCTGCTGCAGGCGTGGGGGCAGCGCTTCAACCTCCAGATCGAGCCGTTCCTGACGCTGTTTCGCTACGAGGACCGGCCGGGCGTCATCGGCCGGGTCGGCACGTTCTTCGGCGAGCGCGGCTTCAACATCGGCTCGGCCGCCGTCGGCCACGCGCCGGACAACGGCGAGCGGCAGCACGCCGTGATGATCCTCACGACCGACGGCGAGGTGCCGCAGGCGCTGATCGACGAGCTGATCGCCTCGGCGGACTACTTCGTCGACGGGCGAACGGTCGCGCTGCGCTGAGCCTGGGGCGCGCGGCAGCCCGGGGTGGCGCCCGCCGTTCGCCGGGTAGCGTTGTCTGCCATGCCTGACACCGGCTCCCCACGAGCCGACGCCCAGTCGGACTTCGCGCGCGCCCGGCGCCGGCGCGCGCTGGCGCGGCTGTCGGCCCGCCTGCGCCGCGAGCCCGACGACGTCGCGATGATCCTCCCCTACGGGGAGGTCGTCGAGGCGCTCGGGCGCACCGGCGCACGGCCGCTGGGACTGCAGACGATCGACCTGGACTCGATCGTCGGCACCGTCGACCGCACCCGCGAGTTCGACCGCGACTTTCGCCCGACGACGCCGCGGCTGCGCGAGCGCTGGGAGCGCATCGCCGCCGCCCAGCGCCGCGGCGAGACGATGCCGCCGATCGACGTCTACCGCGTCGGCGACCTGCACTTCGTGCGCGACGGCCACCACCGCGTGTCGGTCGCGCGGGCCCTCGGGCTGGCCACGATCGAGGCATACGTGACCGAGGTCATCACCCGCATCGCGCCGGGCGACCTGCGCCTCGGGGAGCTGGCGCTCAAGAGCCACGAGCGGCTGTTCGCCGAGCGCGTCCCGCTGCCGCCCGAGTTCCGCGGGCGCATCGAGCTGTCCGACGAATGGCGCTACGCCGCCCTGGCCGAGGGCGTCGAGGCGTGGGGCTTTCGCTACATGCAGGAGCGCGGCGAGTTCCGGACGCGTGAGCACGTCGCCGAGGCGTGGTTTCGCGACGAGTACGAGCCGGTCGTCGAACTGCTGCGCGAGGCGGGGCTGCTCGGCCGCGGCACCGAGGCCGAGGCGTACATGCGCGTGAGCGCGCTGCGCTACCTGCTGCTGCGCACCCACGCGTGGGACGACGCGATCGTCGAGCGCCTGCGCCAGGCGCTCGAGCAGCCCGGCCCGATGGACGAGGACACGCTCGTGCACCAGCTGCGCAGCGAGCTCGGCACGCCGCGGCCACGGACCTGACGCGGCGCACCGGCCTCAGGCTCAGCCGAGCTCGACGACGGCGCCCTCCCACGGGCCGAGCTCCAACGCGCCCGCCACGGGCTCGCCGTCGCGGGCCCGGTCGGTGGCGATCGCGACGGCACCGTCGAGTCCCTCCACCGTCACCGGCGCGTCCGACAGGTTCACCGCGACCGCGAACCCGTCCCCGCGGCGGTAGGCCCAGGCGCCGGCGGGGGCGTCGAGCGTGACGTACGCGCCCGCGGTCAGGTCGGTGGTCCCGCGGCGCAGCGCGATGAGGTCGCGGACGAGGTGCAGCGTCGACGCCGGGTCGTCTCGCTGGGCGGCCACGTTGTGCGCGGCCAGGTCGCCGAACGGCAGCCACGGCGTGGCCTCGGCGGTCGTGAAGCCCCCGCCGGGCGCGTCCGTCCACGGCATCGGCGTGCGGCACACGTCGCGGTTGTCGGACGGATCGCCGGTGCGGCGCGCCACCGGATCGAGGGCCGTCTCGGCGTCCAGGGGAACGTTGGGCAGCGCGATCTCGTCGCCGTAGTACAGAAACGGCGTCCCGCGCAGCGTCAGCAGGATCAGCAGCGCGGCGCGCGCCCGCCGCTCGTCGTCCTGCGCCCAGCGGGTGGTGAGGCGGCCGGCGTCGTGGTTGGAGCCGGTGTAGACCGGCCACGCGTCGGGCGGCAGGCCGGCCTCGACGCCCTCGACGATCTCGCGCATCTGGTCGGCGTCCAGGTCGGCGTGGACGAAGAGGAAGTTGAAGGCGAGGTGCAGCTCGTCGCGACCGGTGCCGTAGAAGGGCAGCAGCTCGTCGAGCTCGAGCACGTAGGTCTCGCCGACGAGGATCGGCGTGTCGCCGTCGGCGTCATCGGCGCAGGCGTCCGCGACGTCGCGCCAGCGTCGCAGCACGTCGTGGACCTCCGGCCGGTTGGCCGAGTAGACCGGCTTGACGCTGCGGTGGCGCAGCTCGCGGTGGTCGTCGGGCGTCACCGGCGGGTCGTCGCGCAGCTCGCGGTCCTTGACGATCGCGTGGCAGACGTCGATCCGGAAGCCGGCGACGCCGCGACGAAACCAGAAGCGCAGGATGTCGTCGAAGCGCTGGCGCACCTCCTCGTTCCACCAGTTCAGGTCGGGCTGCGTGGGCAAGAACTGCGCCAGGTAGTACTCCCCGGTCGGCTCGTGCAGGGTCCACGCCGAGCCGCCGAAGTTCGAGATCCAGTTGTTCGGCGGCCCGCCGTCCGGCGCGGGCGGCGCCCACACGTACACGTCGCGGTCGGGCGCGTCGCGGCCGGAGAGGGCGTCGACGAACCACGGATGCCGGTCGCTGGTGTGGTTGGGGACGAGGTCGAGCAGCACGCGGATGCCGCGCTCGCGCGCCGCCGCGATGAGCGCGTCGAGGTCGTCCATCGTGCCCAGGTCCGGGTGCACCGCGAGGTAGTCCGCGACGTCGTAGCCCCAGTCGTCGTTCGGGGAGGGCATCGTCGGATTCAGCCAGATGCCGGTGACGCCGAGCCACTGCAGATGGTCGAGCCGCTCGCGGATGCCGACGAGGTCGCCGATCCCGTCACCGTCCGAATCGGCGAACGAGCGCGGGTAGACCTGGTACAGGACGCCGTCGCGCCACCAGGAGGCGGGGACATCGGTGTTGGGCGCTTCGTCGGGCTGCTCAGGCATGGGCAGGAGCATAGGAGCAGGCAAATTTCGTTGTCAGCCTTGTGCCGTCCGCAACGTTGTGCGAGGTTCAGGTCACTACGAACCGGGAATAGGGGCGGCGTGGAGAACCGGGTCGTCAGGCAGCCACTGTTCGGCGCCGCGCCCCGACCAAGCTGACTCAAACGGAGGGAATGAACGTGTCCAAGCGTCTCGTGCTTCTGATGTGCGTTGCCGTCCTCGGCGGCGGAGGGTTCCTCGCGGCGTGCGGCGGGGATGACGACGAAGGCGGCACCGGCGCCGGCGGTGAATCCACGGGCGCGACCGAGGGTGCGAAGACGATCGACGTCGGCGCGATGGACAACGCCAAGGGCAACGTCACGATCTGCATGGGCAAGGACACCGGCGGCGACGTCACCGCGGCGATCAAGGCGTTCAACGCCCAGAAGAACGGCGTGACCGCGAAGATCCTCGAGTTCTCGACCTCCGCCGACGAGCAGCGTCAGCAGTTCGTGCAGCGCCAGGAGGCCAAGTCCGGCGAATGCGACGTCTTCTCGGCCGACGTGATCTGGACGGCGGAGTTCGCGTCGCAGAAGTGGCTGTACGACCTCACGCCGTACGTCGACACGCGGCGCGACGAGCTCATCGAGGCGACGCTCGAGACCGCCACCTTCGACGGCAAGGTCTGGGGCATGCCGCAGCAGACCGACGCCGGCTTCCTCTACTTCCGCACCGACCAGGTCCAGGACAAGCCGACGACCTGGCAGCAGGTCTACGAGGATGCCAAGGCGAAGGACGGCATCGTCTACCAGGGCGCCCCCTACGAGGGCCTGACCGTCAACTTCCTGGAGATGGCCTATGCCGCGGGCGGCAAGGTCCTGTCCGATGACGGCAAGAAGTCCGAGATCAACTCTGCCGAGAACGTCGAGGCGCTGAAGCTCATGGCCGACGCCGTCAAGGACGGCACCGCCGCGCGTGGCGTGACGACGTACATGGAGGAGGAGTCGCGTCGCTACTTCGAGAGCGGGCGCGCCACCTACATGCGCAACTGGCCGTACGCGTACGCGCTCGGCAGCAAGGCCGCCGCCGTCAAGGGCAAGTTCGACGTCATGCCCTACCCCGAGTTCGAGGGCGGCACGAAGGCCGGCATCCTGGGCGGCCACAACCAGGTCGTGTCGGTCTTCTCCAAGAACCCCGGCGGCGCGCTGAAGTGGATCTCGTACATCACCGGCGAGGAGAACCAGAAGAACCAGTTCATGAACGCCTCACAGTCGCCGACGCTGAAGGCGATCTACGACGATCCGGAGGTCCAGAAGAAGTACGCGTTCGCGACCGACCTGCGTGACGCGATCTCCCAGGCGAAGTCGCGGCCGGTCTCGCCGCTGTACCCGCAGGTGTCGCAGGCGATCTACGAGAACGTCCACGACGCCCTGACCGGCAAGGTCACGCCTGAGAAGGCGCTGGAGACCGCGCAGTCCGAGATGGACAAGGCGCTGGCCACCTTCTAAACGATGGAGGCCGCGTCCGTTCCAGCAGCCGCACCACCGGCGCGGCGGCGCTCCCGGGGAACCCCGGAGCGCCGCCTCGCGGCCTACATGGTCGCGCCGTCGCTGGGCCTCATCGCGCTCGTCGCGCTGTGGCCCATCGTCTACGCGATCTGGCTGTCGCTGCACGAGTACAGCCTCGTGCAGGCGGGCGTGTCTCGCTGGGCGGAGCCGTTCGGCCTGGGCAACTACCAGGATGCGCTGGCCAGCAGCGAGTTCTGGCGCGCGACGCGGATCACGGTGGTGTTCACGATCGCGTCGGTGTTCCTCGAGACGCTGCTCGGCCTCGCGATGGCGCTGATCATGCATTCCGCCTTCAAGGGCCAGGGACTGCTGCGGACCGTGGTGCTCGTCCCGTGGGCGGTCCTGACCGTGGTCACCGCGATCATGTGGAAGACGATCTTCGACCCGAACCTCGGCTTCGTGAACACGATGCTCGGGACGAACACCGTCTGGCTCGGCGAGGAGCCGCAGGCGCTGATGGTCATGATCTTCGCGGATGTCTGGAAGACCGCGCCGTTCATGGCCCTGCTGCTGCTCGCGGGCCTGCAGGTGATCCCGTCGGAGGTCTACGAGGCGGCGAAGGTCGACGGCGCGACCGCGTGGCAGCGCTTCCGGCGCATCACGCTGCCGCTGCTCATGCCGGCCCTGCTCGTCGCGCTGATCTTCCGCACGCTCGACGCGCTGCGGGCGTTCGACCTGCCCAAGGTGCTCACCAACGGCGCCAACGGGACCGAGACGCTGTCGCTGATCGCGGCGCGCGAGTTCCAGGAGAACCGGCTCTACGGCGAGGGGGCGACGCTCTCGATCCTGACGTTCGTGATCGTGATGCTCATCTCCTTCGCGTACATCCGGCTCGTCGGCGGAAACCTCAAAGCCATGGCGGAGGACTGACATGGAAGCTGCATCGGTACCCGCCGCTCGGACCGCGGACAAGGTCGCGGCGAAGCGCAAGCCGCCGAAGGGCCCGGCCACGCCGTGGTGGCTGTGGCTGTCGGTCGCCGCGATCGTCGTGTTCTGCCTGTTTCCGTTCTACTGGCTGCTGAACATCTCGCTGAAGACCGGCGCCGACCTGTCGTCGGCCGACATCCTCCCGCCGAACCCGTCGCTGGACAACTACACGTCGATCTTCGAGAACTCGAGCTTCACGCGGGCGCTGGGCAACAGCGCCATCGTGAGCCTGACGACGACGTTCATCGGCGTGATCGTCGGGTCGTTCGCGGCCTACGCGCTGGCGCGCCTGAAGATGCGGTTCAAGTTCGGCCTGCTGGCGCTCGTGCTGTCGATCACGACGTTCCCGCAGATCGCGATCGCGGCGCCGCTGTTTCGCCTGTGGTCGGACATCGGCCTGTACAACACGCTGATCGGGCTGGTCATCCCGTACCTGACGTTCGCGCTGCCGCTGTCGATCTACATCCTCGTGTCGTTCTTCAAGGAGATCCCGAAGGATCTCGAGGAGGCCGCGCTCGTCGATGGCGCGACGCATTTCCAGGCCTTCCGCAAGGTCGTCGTGCCGCTGGCGGCACCGGGCCTGGCGACGACCGCGATCCTGACGTTCATCGCCGCGTGGAACGAGTTCCTGCTGGCGTTGACGCTGACGTCGTCGCAGAACGCGCGCACGGTCCCCGTCGCGATCTCGCAGTTCACCGGCTCGTCGCAGTTCGAGGTGCCGCTCGGGACCCAGTCGGCGGCCTCGGTCGTCATCTCGATCCCGCTGATCTTGCTTGTGCTCCTGTTCCAGAAACGAATCGTGGCCGGCCTGACCGCCGGCGCAGTGAAGGGGTGAGACGTGGCTGAGATCACGTTCAACGACGTCTGGAAGCGCTACCCCGACGGCT
>JAUXSD010000015.1 GCA_030681525.1 Solirubrobacteraceae bacterium | reverse complement strand
GCACGTCGTCCACGGCGGCGGCCGCGGTCCGGCGGCCGCCCGCAACCTCGGCGTGCGGTCCGCGCGCGGCGAGATCGTCTGCTTCACCGACGACGACTGCGTGCCGGCACCCGACTGGGCGCAGCGCCTGGCCACCGCCTGCGCGGACGGCGGTGCGGCCGCCGGCCCCACGCTCGCCGACCCCGCCGCCGGCGCCGCCGCAGCGGCGGCCCAGCTGCTGACGAACACGCTCATGCTCTCCACGCTCACGCCCGCCGCCGACGGCTCGGCGACGCTGCGCTTCGCGCCGACCTGCAACCTGGCCTGCCCCGCCGCCACCCTGCGCGCGGTGCCGTTCGACGAGGCGTTCCCGCTCGCCGCCGGCGAGGACCGCGACTGGTGCGCCCGGCTCGTCGCCGGCGGCCGGGTCCTGCACCATGTGCCCGGCGCGGCCGTCGTGCATCGCCCGGCGCTCGGCGTGCGCGGGCTCGTGCGCCAGCAGGTGCGCTACGGCCGCGGCGCCGTCGGCTTCCGCGACGCCGGCGGCGCGCTGGCGGGCGGCGCCTTCTATCGCCGGCTGGCGCGAGCGACCGCTGCGGCCGGGCCACGCACGGCGGCCTGCGTCGTGCTGGCGCAGGCCGCGGTCGCCGCCGGCGCGGCGCTAGCCCTCGCCGAGCAGCGGCTCGCCCGCTAGCCCGGCGCGGTCGACGCCGCAGACCGCCGCGACGGTGGCCGCGACGTCGGCGAGCCGCGGCGGGCGGGCGGGCGAGCGGGCGGCGTGCGCCCCCGGCACGACGACCGCCCAGGCGTCGCCGGGCGTGTGGTTGCCCGAGCGGCCGCTACCGGTGCCGCGGCGCATCACGTCGCCGAAGCTCGCCGAGTGGACCCCGGCGAGCGTCGTGGCGGGGCGCTCGCTCCACTGCACGACCAGGTCGGGCAGCCGGCCGGTGCGCTCGCCGGCGTGGTGCTCGGCGACGCGGTCGATGCTCGCGACCGCCGGCGCGCCGTCGGGATCGCAGAACGTCGCCAGGCCCTCGGCGATCGTCCGCAGCAGCGCGTCGGCCTCGCCGGGGTCGACGATCCCGTCGCGCTCGCGGCCGCGCAGGTTCAGGCGGATGTAGCCCTGGTTGTCGGCCGGGTGGCAGAAGGCGGCCGTCTGCGACCAGTCGATCCCGCGCAGCTCCAGCCGCGCGGTGAGCTCGAGCGCGACGCGGTCGGGCAGGGCCTGGGCGATCGCGCCACGCGCGCCGGTCGGGATCGCCGCGCGCAGCCGCCAGATCGCCCCCGCCCCGCCCTCCGCGTCGCCGCCGCCGTCGGCCGGGCGCGGCCCGCCCCGCAGCACGGCCTCGAGCATCTGCGGCAGCAGGTCGGCGCGCGAGCTGTTGACGTCCATCCCGACGGCGGAGGCGACGATCACGTCGCAGTCGCCGGGCAGTGCGGCGAGCACCTTGCCCAACGCCGCGTCGACCTCGGCGTAGACGTCCTCCAGCGCGCCCTCGAGCAGCTCGCGCTCGCGGCCCTCGGGCGCCTGGGCGAGCTGCGACAGGTCCCAGAACTGATGGCCGGCGAGATGCGCGGCGCTGAACGTCAGCCAGGCGAGGTCATATCGCTCGCGGCCCAGCAGCTCGACGGCGGCGGCCGCCACGCGGCCCGGCGCCGCGACGAGCTTCGTGCGCAGCGCGAGCAGCTCGCGGACCGTCGGGCGCCCGAAGATCTCCGTCGCGTGTGGACCCTCGCCGTGGATCCCGGCGAGCTGCGTCGCCGCGGCGCGCGGCAGCGACCAGCGCGGCAGCACGACCCGGTCGCGAAAGCCCCAACCGCAGACGTAGGTCCCCAGCCAGTCGTGCGGCGGGCGGCTCTCGTACGGGTCGATCGCGAGCGTGCGCAGGCCGCCGCGAGCCAGCCGCTCCCAGATCGCGGGCGGCGCCGGGAACGCCGTCATGTAGCGCGCCCGCTGGGACGCCGCGTCCCACTGGAAGGGATAGAAGAGGCCGTGGTCGGCCAGCTCGATGCCGCTGTAGAGCGTGTGAAACGCTCCGGCGGCGAAGTGGTCGGCCGGCGTCCGCAGCGTCATCTGCTCGCCGCGCGCGATCAGGCCGGTCAGCACCGGCAGTCGCCCCGCGGCGAGCATGCGCCCGACCACCGCGACGCTGGCGGCGTCGAACTGCAGGACGCAGATCACGCGTGGTCTCTCACCGTGACGCCCTCGACGGCCACGGTGTCGCCCCCGACGGCGTCCGAGCGCCGCGCGGCGTCGAGCACGCGCATGACCGCGGCACCCTCGGCGGCGGTCGCCAGCGGGCCGGGATCGGCGCCGCGCAGCGCGCGCGCGTAGGCCTCGAGCTGCTGGGCCAGGGAGCGCACGAGCGGGTGGGCTCCGGGGGTCAGCCGGGCCAGCGCGCCGCGGGCGCGGCCAGCGCTGACGGCGCGCCCGGCGACCCGGCCGCCCGCGCTGCGGATCTCGACGAGCTCGTGGTGCGGGCGGTCGGTGGCGCACTCGATCTGGACCTCGGCGCGCGTCGTGGCGAGCACGAGGCCGGCGCGGTCGCGCGTCGCGTTGGCCCGTACGGCGAGCGGCAGCGAGCCGGTGAGAAACAGCGCCAGGTCGATGAGGTGCGGGGCGAGGTCGAGCAGCGCGTCGTCGCCGCGCTGCACCGGCCGCCACGACCTGCGCCGGTAGTGCAGGACCATCCTCATCGTCAGGTCGCCGCCCGGCGGCACCTTGCGGAGGAGCTGCAGGCCCTGGTCGAAGCGCCGGTTGAACGCGATCCACGGCGCCGGGCTCAGGGCGGCGATCCGCAGCGCACCCTCGGCGTCCGGCGCCGGCGGCTTCTCGACGAGCGCGGTCAGGCCCGCCTGGGCGGCGAGCGCGGTCGTCTCCTCGTGCTGCTCGGCGGGCGTGCAGATGACGAGGCCGTCGAGCGTCGTGGCGGCGAACAACTCGCTGAGCCGCGCGTGGCCGGGGACGCCGAGCTTCGCCGCCACGACGCCGCGGCGCGTGCGGTCCGGGTCGACGACGGCGACGAACTCGACGCTCGACGCGACGCGCGCGGCCGGCGCGTAGCCCAGCTCGGCCAATCGCCCGCAGCCGACGAGCCCGAGGCGCAGGGGGGCCTCGCTCATGGGCGCGACCGGCGTGCCCAGAGCACGACGCCGGCGGGCACCGAGGCGGCGGCGGTGAGGTGGTGGACGAGGTGAAGCGGCACGCCGCCCAGCGCCAGGCGCGGGCCGCCGAGGCGGGCGAGCAGCACGTAGAAGCCGGCGTTGGGCGCGAGCATCGCGGCCAGCGCGGCGAGCGCCAGGCGCCCCCGGCCGCCCAGCGCGGCGGCCGTGGCGAGCACCGCGCACGCGGCGGCCAGGCGCTGGCCCCAGGCGAGGTTCAGCGCGCCGCCGCCCGCGCCGCCGCGCTCGAGGCGCAGCGCCACCCAGGGAGCGCCGCGCGCGGTGAGGTCGGTGCGCAGCATCGACGCCAGCGTCCAGCGCTTGAGGTGCGTCCCACGCACCGCCGGGTCGAGCACGATCCGCCGGCCGGCCGCATGCAGGCGCATCCCGAGCTCGATGTCCTCGATGCACGGCCGCGGGTAGCGCTCGGCATCGAAGCCGCCGGCGGCAACGAACGCCTCGCGGCGGACCGCGCCCAGGCCGGCCCAGAACGTCGTCGCGGGCCCGCCCGCTCCGGCGTGCACGTGGTGGTGCAGGAGGTTGCGAAAGCGCGACACGACGGCGGTCACGGCGGGCCGGTCGTCGTAGGCGCCGAAGACCGCGTCGGGCGCGACGGCGCACTCGAACGTCTCGCGCAGGCGCCGCAGCGCGTCGGGATGGACCTCGACGTCGGCGTCGACGAACACGACGACGTCGCCGCTCGTGCGGGCGACGCCCGCGTTGCGCGCGGCGGCCGGGCCGGCGCCCGGCGGATCGGCCACAACGACGACCTCGTGCGGCTCGGTCGAGCGTCCCAGCGCGGCCAGGCAGCGGCCGAGCGTGGGCGGGGCGTCCGTGGCGGGGATGACGACGGAAAGCAAGTTAGGCGGACCTAAGTTAGAGTGCCCTAAGTGGGAGAGGACGGAAGCGAACCCTTCGCCGTACTCGGGGGCGGACCGGCCGGGCTGACGGCAGGCTACGTGCTTGCGCGTGACGAGCGCGCCGTCGTCGTCTTCGAGGCCGACACGCAGGTCGGCGGTCTGGCGCGCACCGTCGTGCGCGACGGCTATCGCTTCGACCTCGGCGGCCATCGCTTCTTCACGAAGTCGGCCGAGGTGCAGACGCTGTGGGAGCAGGTGCTCGGCGAAGAGCTGCTCGTGCGCGACCGGCTCTCGCGGATCTTCTGGCGCGGGCGCTTCATCGACTACCCGCTGCGTCTGGGCGACGTCGTGCGCAAGGTCGGCCCGCTCGAGCTGACCCGCTGCTCGGCGTCGTACGGGCTGGCCGTCGCCCGCCGCGGCCGGCGGCGCCGGCGCGCGCCCGAGACCTTCGAGCAGTGGGTCTGCGATCGCTTCGGCCGGCGCCTGTTCGAGCTGTTCTTCAAGAGCTACACCGAGAAGGTGTGGGGCGTCTCGACATCCGAGATCCGCGCCGAGTGGGCGGCGCAGCGCATCCGGACGCTGTCGTTCTCGCGCGTCGTGCGCGCCGCGCTGCTCAACGACGGCGGCGACGTTCGCAGCCTCATCGAGCGGTTTCACTACCCGCGGCTGGGTCCCGGGCAGATGTGGGAGGCGATGGCGGCCGAGATCGTCGGCGCCGGCGGCCAGGTGCGGCTCGGCACCCGGGTGACGGCCCTGGAGCTCGCGGGCGACCGCGTGGCGGCGGTGCACGGCAGCGGCGAGCGGGTGGCCGTCTCGCAGGTCGTCTCCTCGCTGGCGCTGCGCGACGTGGTCGCGCTCGCCGATCCGCCGCCACCGCCCGCCGTACGCGCGGCCGCCGCCGGGCTGCGCTACCGCGACTTCCTCACGGTCGCGCTCGTCGTCCGCGGCGAGGACCTGTTCCCGGACAACTGGATCTACGTCCACGACCCGGACGTGCGGGTCGGGCGGATCCAGAACTTCCGCGCCTGGAGCGAGGCGATGGTGCCCGACCCCGACCGCACGTGCGTCGGCCTGGAGTACTTCTGCTTCGAGGGCGACGAGCTCTGGAACGCCGGCGACGCCGAGCTCGTCGCGCGCGCGACGCGCGAGCTCGACGCGATCGGGCTGGCCGACGCGGCGCGCGTCGAGCGCGGCCATGTCGTCCGCGTGCCGAAGGCCTATCCGATCTACGACGCCGACTACGACGCCCGCGTGGCGACGATCCGCGCGTGGCTGGCCGGGATCGAGAACCTCCAGCAGATCGGACGCAACGGGCTGCACCGCTACAACAACTCCGACCACTCGATGCTGACCGCGCTGCGCGCCGTCGAGAACGCCTGCCACGGCGCCGAGCACGACCTCTGGGCGGTCAACGCGGACGGCGAGTACCACGAGGAGGCGCGCGTGCCCGAGCAGCCCTACCGCGACGCACCCGTGACGCCGGCACTGCGCGGCGACGCGCTCGCGGTCACCGGGCAGCCGATCGAGTAGGCGCGCCACTCGCCGCTGACGCCGAGCAGCCGCCCGGCCGCACGAACGTCGTCGTGCAGGTCCCGCGGTGCGCCGAGGCCGACGACGAACGCGCCCGACGCGCGTGATGGCGCGCCGAAGACCACGACCTGCGACAGCGCGACGTCGAGCTCCCACGCCAGCGCGGTGCGCACGAGCGCGTCGCTCGTCGCCAGCTTGCCGCAGCGCAACAGCTGCTCGCGGCCGACCCGGCGCACGAGCCGGCGCAGGCGGTCGTTGGCGTCCTCGCCGCGGGCCGCGACGCGCCACGCCTGCGGCACGTCGGCGACGCGATCGACCAGTCCCGCCGCGGTGACGCCGGCGCCCAGCGCCACGAGCAGGCCGGCCGCGAGCGCTCCCGCGCGCGGGCGCGCGCCGGCGCGCACGTGAGCGAGCAGCTCGGCCAGCCCGGCGCCGCCGAGCACGCATACGACCGCGGCCGCCGGCGCCATGAAGCGCGGCAGGCCCGCGAAGCCGATCGTGGTCATCGCCGCGACGACCGCGATCCACGCGAGCGCGCCGTCCGCGAGGACGCGCGCGGCCCGGCCGCCGCGCAGCGCCAGCAGGGCCAGGGGCCAGGCGACGGCCAGCGGCAGCAGCGCCGCGCGGCCCAGCGCCTCGAGCGGGTCGCTCGTGTCGCGCTGCGCGCGGCCCGCGCCACCCCCGCCGTCGGCCAGCAGCTCGGGCGCGAACCACAGGGCGGGCACCGCGACGGCGACCGCGGCGACGACCGGACGCGCGCGCGGCTCGGTGCGCCAGCACCACAGCCCGAACAGCGCCAGCAGCGGCCACGCCTCCGGCCGCAGCAGCGCGGCCAGCGCCCCGAGGACGAGCGCCACGCGCAGCCGGCCGGCGAGGGCAGCGCGCACGGCGCCCAGCACGAGCGCCACGAGCAGCGGCTCGGACATCCCGCCCGCGGCCTGACGTCCCCACAGCGTCACGTTGTCGAACAGCAGCAGGAGGGCCGCGGAGGCGAACGCGGCGGCGGCGATCCGGTGCGCCCGCGGCCGGCCGGCGGTCAGGTGGTGGGCGAGCTCGGCGGCCAGTACGAGGGACAGCAGCCATGCCGTTCGCACGATGACCAGCCACAGGGCGGGCGCGGCGTCGCCGGCCGGCGCGAGCGCCATCGTGAGCATGACCGTCAGGGGCTTCCACGACGGACCGGTCGTCAGGTCGATGCGCAGATGCGTCAGCTCGCGTCCCCAGACGAGCCAGGCCCAGGCGTCGTAGACGGGCTCGGCAGCGGCCAGCAGCGAGGCCGCGGCGAGGCCCGTGCAGGCAAGAACGGCGAGGAGCAGTCGGCGGGGCATCGTGGCGTCAGGCGTTAGGGTGGCCTAAGATGCGCCGCGAGGCCGTCCGCATCACCCAGGAGGAGAGTCCAGCATGGTAGTTCGTCGCCACCCCGCAGCGATCGCCGCCTTCGCGGCGCTGCTCGTCGCACTCCCGGCCTGCGGATCCTCGTCGTCGGAGGGCGACAACGCGATCACGCTGTACAGCGGGCGGATCGGCCCGATCATCAACCCGGCGATCAAGCAGTACGAGGACGCGTCGGGCACCGAAGTCCGCACGCGCTTCGGCGACAGCCCGGCGCTCGCCGCGACGCTCGTCGAGGAAGGCCAGAACTCGCCTGCCGACCTCTTCTTCGCGCAGGACGCCGGCTCCCTGGACTCCGTCGAGAAGCAGGGTCTGCTGGCCAAGCTGCCGGCCGACATCCTCGCGATGGTCCCGAAGCAGTACCGCTCCGCGACCGGCAGCTGGGTCGGCACCACGGGGCGCTCGCGGATCATCGCCTATAGCGAGAAGCTGCGGGAGGCCGAACTGCCCGACTCGCCGCTGGACCTCACCGACGAGAAGTGGAAGGGGCGCGTCGGCTGGGCGCCGACGAACGCCTCCCTGCAGGGCTACATCACCGCGCTGCGGCTCGTCGAGGGCGACGACGTCGCGAAGCAGTGGCTCGAGGGGATGGTGGCCAACGACGTCCAGGTGTATGACTCGAACATTCCCGTGCGTGACGCCATCGCCGAGGGCGAGATCGATATCGGCCTGATCAACCACTACTACGTCGCCGAGGCCGTCGCGGAGGATCCCGACTACCCCGTCAAGGTGCACTTCCCGCCCGACGACCTCGGCTCGCTCATCAACGTCGCCGGCGTCGGCGTGCTCGCCTCGGCCGGCGAGGACAGGGAACGGGCGCTGGCCTTCGTGCGCCAGATGCTCTCGCAGGAGACGCAGACCTACTTCGCCGACAGCTCCAAGGAGTACCCGCTCGCGGCCGGCGTGCAGGCGCCCGAGGAGCTCACGCCGCTGGAGGACATCCCGTCGCCGCGCGTCGATCTCGCCAAGCTCGGCGATCAGCGGGGCACGCTGGAGCTCATGCGCGACACGGGGGCGCTGTAGGCGTGGAGCGCCGGTGACCGCCGCCTCTGCCGGACGCGCGCTGGGCCGCCGACTGCCGTCGGCGGCGCGCGTGCTCGGCGTGCGCCGGCCGCCGCTCGTCCTGCTCGGCCTCGGCCTGGCGATCGGCCTGGCGTCCGCGCTGCCGGCGCTGTACCTCGTCGTCGCTGTCGTCGAGGACTTCTCGGCCGCGCTCGACGCGATCCTGACGGGCCGCACGGTCGGGCTCATCACCCGCAGCCTCGGCCTGGCGGCGGCCGTCACGGTCGCCGCGGTGACGATCGCCGTCCCGCTCGCGTGGCTGACCGTGCGCTCCGACCTGCCCGGGCGGCGGACCTGGGCCACGCTCGCCACCCTGCCGCTCGTCATCCCGAGCTACATCGGCGCCTACCTCTTCGTGTCCGCGCTCGGCCCGCGCGGCGCGCTCGCCGACCTGCTCGGCGTGCGGCTGCCGTCGATCTACGGCTTCGCCGGCGCCTTCCTCGTGCTGACGCTGTTCACGTATCCGCTCGTGCTGATCCCGCTGCGCAGCGCGCTGCGCCGGATGGACCCGTCGCTGGAGGAGGCGGCCCGCGTCATGGGGCGCGGGCAGCGCGACGTGTTTCGCACCGTCGTGCTGCCGCAGCTCGCGCCGGCCATCGGCGCCGGCAGCGTGCTCGTGGCGCTCTACACCCTGAGCGACTTCGGCGCGGTCTCGATCATGCGCTTCAACTCGTTCACGCGCGACATCTACATCGCCTTCCAGTCGGGCTTCGGGCGCACGGAGGCGGCAGCGCTGGGCATGGTGCTCGTCCTCGTGATGCTCGTCCTGTTCGCGCTCTACGCCCGCGTGCGCGCCGCGCGGGCGCTGCATCGCTCGACGCCGGGCACCCCGCGCCCGCTCGAGCCGGTGCGGCTGGGGCGCTGGCGCTGGCCGGCGCTCGGCTTCTGCGCGACGGTCGTCGGCGTCGCGCTCGTGCTGCCGGTCGGCGTGCTGGCGTACTGGGCGACGAAGCAGATCTCCAGCGGCCTCGAGCTCGGCACCTTGATGGCGAACGCCGGCAACTCGCTGCTCGCCGCCGCCTTCGCCGCGCTGGCCGCCGGCCTCGCCGCGATCGTCGTCGCGCTGCTCGCCGTGCGCTACCCGAGCTACGTGACCCGCGCGGTCGAGCGCGTCGGCTACGCGGGCTACGCGCTGCCGGGGATCGTCGTCGCGCTCGCGCTCGTGTTCTTCACGACGCGCGTCGCGCTGCCGCTCTACCAGACGCTGGCCGTGCTCGTCTTCGCGCTGGCGATCCACTACCTGCCGCTCGCGGTCAGCCCGGTCAGCTCGTCGCTGCTGCAGGTGCCGCCGCGGCTGGAGGAGGCGGCGCGTGGCCTCGGACGCAGCCCGATGGCGGTGTTTCGCACGATCACGACGCCGCTCGTCGCCAGCGGCGTGCTCGGCGGAGCGGCGCTCGTGTTCCTGCACGCGCTCAAGGAGCTGCCCGCCACGCTGCTGCTGGCGCCGATCGGCTTCGACACGCTGGCCACCGACGTGTGGCGCCAGACCTCGTTCGGCTTCTTCGAAGCGAGCGCGATCCCGGCGTTGCTGCTTTTGCTCATCGCGGCGCCGCCGCTGTACCTTCTGGACAAGAAGGGCAGCGTGGGGTCATAGGGATGAGCGCGGCAACCGCAAACCGCAACGGCAACGGCGCCTTCACACCGCCGTGCGTCGGCCTGCGGTTGCACGGCCTGCGCAAGTCGTTCGGCGCCGTGCGCGCGGTCGACGGCGCCGACCTCGAGCTGCGCGCCGGCGGCACGTGCTCGGTGCTCGGACCGTCGGGCTGCGGCAAGACGACGACGCTGCGGCTCATCGCCGGGCTCGAGCGGCCCGACGCGGGCGAGATCGTCGTCGGCGGGCGCGTCGTCTCCAGCGCCGATCGCTTCGTTCCCGCCGAGCAGCGCCGGATCGGCATGGTCTTCCAGGACTACGCGCTGTTTCCGCACCTCGACGTCGCCGGCAACGTGGGCTATGGCCTGGGCCGCAAGCCGGACGGCGGCCGCATCCGCGAGGCGCTCGAGCTCGTCGGCCTGACAGGCTCCGAAAAGCGCCCCGTGCACGAGCTCTCCGGCGGCCAGCAGCAGCGCGTCGCGCTGGCCCGCGCGCTGGCGCCGACGCCCGACCTCGTGCTGCTCGACGAGCCGTTCTCCAACCTCGACGCCTCCCTGCGCGACCGCCTGCGCCAGGAGGTCTCGCAGATCCTGCGCACCGCGGGCGTGACGGCGCTGTTCGTCACGCACGACCAGGAGGAGGCGATGAGCATCGCCGAGACGGTCGCGGTCATGCGCGACGGTCGCGTCGAGCAGGCCGGCACGCCGGAGGAGGTCTACCTGCGCCCGGCCTCGCGCTGGATGGCCGAGTTCCTCGGCGACATCGAGGTGCTGCCGGGCGACGCCGCCGACGGGCGTGCGAGCTGCGAGCTGGGCAGCCTGCCGGCCGGCGACGTCAGCGGCGACTGCGACGTGCTCGTGCGACCCGAGTCCGTCGCGATCGGGGTCAGCGGCCCGTCGAGCGCGGCGCACGCGAAGGTCGTCTCGCGGCGCTTCTTCGGCCATGACCAGCTCGTCGGCCTGCGACTGGAGTCGGGGCAGGTCATCTGCTCGCGGCGGCTGGGCTTCCCGGCATGGCACCCGGGCGACCGCGTGCAGGCGTGGATCGAGGGGCCGGCCGAGGTGCTGCCGCGCACGAACGGCGGATCTCCGCCGGGGCGGTCAGTTGCCGAGCAGCAGGTGGCCGTCGCCCACGACGACGACGTCGCCTGACACGCGCGGGCGGTCGTCCTCCCACGCGCAGTCGATCCGGCTCGGGCGGCCCATCTCGATGCCCTGGTGCACCGTGAGCTCGTCGGCCCCGCCGCGCGCGCGCAGGTAGGCGAGCAGCGGACCCGCGGCGGAGCCGGTCGCGGGATCCTCGATGACGCCGCCGGGACCGAGGAAGAAGCCGCGCGCGTGGGCGACGTCGCCGTCGACGGCGACGAGGTAGAGCAGGACGGCCTCCAGCGGCTCGAGCAGCGCCTGCAGCGGCGCCCGCTCGGCGGCGGCGCCGGCCAGGGCCGCGCGATCGCGCAGCCCGACGACGAGGTGCGCGACGCCGGTCGAGACGACCAGCGGTCCCAGCTCGGGATCCAGGTCGCCCTCGCGCAGGCCGGCGGCCGCCAGCACGTCCGCGGCCGCCGCCGCGGAGCCGAAGGACGCCGGCTCCTGCAGCATCGACGCCCGCGCGCGGTCGCCGTCGAGCTGCACGCCGACCGGCTGCAGGCCGGCCGGCGTCTGCTGGACGTAGTCGGCGTGTGTCTCCCCGCGGGCGCGCGCGACGGCGACGGCGGTGCCGAGCGAGGGATGGCCGGCGAACGGCAGCTCGCCGGCCATGGTCCAGATCCGGTTGCGGTAGTCCGCGCCGTTGCGGTCGGCCGTCTGCACGAACGTCGTCTCCGACAGCCGCGTCTCGCGCGCGAACGCGAGCATCGTGGCGTCGTCGAGGCCGTCAGCGTCATGGACGACCGCAAGCTGGTTGCCGCTCAGCAACGTCGCGGTGAAGACGTCGAGCCAGGTGACGGGCCGGCGCACCGGCGGCGGTCAGTCGTCGAAGTCGAAGTCGCGCGGGGGGCGCTGCTCGAACCAGAGCCGGTCGTGCTCCGGCGTCTCCTCGAGGAAGTCCGGCGTCTCCTCGAGCACGTCCTCGACCTCGCCCTCGTCGTCGGCGGGGACGATGTCGGGCTCGTGGTGTGCCGGCGCGTCGTAGCTGGGGGAGGCCGGTGGCCGCGGCGAGGGCGGCGGGGGCTCGTACGGGGACGCCGGCTCGTAGCTGCCCGGCAGCGGCGGCGGCTCGTAGCTCGCGGGCGACTCCGCCGCGGCGGGCGGCGGCGGCGACTTCGACTTGCGACCGACGCGCAAACGCGAGAGCAGCGACGGGTGGTCGGGCTCGGGTTCCGGCTCCGGGTGCGGCTCGCGCTCGAAGGCCGAGGTCGCGGGTTCGTCGTCGGCGCGTTCGAACCACGGGTGATCGGGCTTGGCCGGCGGCGCAGCGGGCGGCTCGTAGGCGGAGGGCGGCGGCGATGGCGGCTCGTAGGCGGACGGCGGCGGCTCGGCCGGCTCGTAGGCGGACGGCGGCGGCTCGGCGGCCGGCGGCGACGGACGCTCGTCGGCGGGGGTGGAGGGGGGCGGCTCGTGGATCGGCGAGGGCGGCGGCTCGTAGGCCGCGCCGCCGGCCGTCGGCTCGTAGGACGGCGGCGCCGGCGGCTCGTAGGCGGACGGCGGCGGCTCGGCCGGCTCGTAGGCGGACGGCGGCGGCGCGGCGGACGGCGGCGACGGACGCTCGTAGGCGGGCGCGGACGGCGGCGGCTGCGGCGCGGCGGGCGGCGGGCCGAGCACGGAGGTCTGGTCGCCTTCGTCGGGCGGCGGCGCCGGCGCAGCCTCGTCGGCCATCCCGGGCGGCACGAACGTGTCGGAGAGGTCCGGTGCCCCGTCGGGCCCACGGCGAACGGGCCCGAGCGCCTCGCTCTCCTCCCTGGAGATATCGCCGGCGTCAGCACCGCGCCGCCGTTTGAGCTCGAGATGCTCACGGATGGCGTCGTCCAGCAGTCCCATCTCGCCGAAGCCTACCTCGCCCGCACAGACTTGTTCTTACCACTGCGCTTGGCCACGTACAGCGCGCTGTCCGCGGCCTGCACGAGCCCGCGCGAATCGGCACTCGTGCCGCGCGCGATGGCGACCCCGCAGCTCGCGGTGACGCTCAGCGAGCCGCTGCCGTCGAGGCGCGGGATGCGCAGCTGGGCAATCTCCTCGCGGATGCGCTCGGCACGCTGAAACGCGCCCTCGAGGTCCGTGCCGGGCAGGACGGCGGCCAGCTCCTCGCCGCCGTAGCGGGCCGGATGGTCGACCTCGCGCGAGCTGTCGCGCAGCACCCGCGCGACCTCGCGCAGCACGACGTCGCCCTGCGGATGGCCGTAGGTGTCGTTGACGCGCTTGAAGTCGTCGATGTCGATGAGCACGAGCCCGAGGTCCGTGCCGAAGCGCTTGGCGCGCTCGACCTCGGCCGCGAGCGCATCGTCGAACGCGCGCCGGTTCGACAGCCCCGTGAGCTCGTCGGTGACCGAGCGGCGCGCGGTCGTCTCGTGCAGCTCGACGTTCTCCATCGAGCGCGCGACCTGGCCGGCGAGGTAGGAGAACAGCTCGCGGTCGCCGGCGGTGAAGCGGCCGTTGCGCGCGACCGAGACGACGCCGACGACCTCGTGCAGTGCGTCGGCGCCGCGCAGCGGATGGGCGATCGCAGTCGTCGCGCCGTGCGTCGTCTCGCGCGCGCTGCCGCTGCTCAGGGCCTCGGTCTCGACGGACTGCAGCGCGGTCTCGAAGCCGTTGAGGTTGCCGACCCGCGAGCGCTCCTCGAGCGAGCCGCTTCCGTTCACGCGAACGCATGCGCGACCCGCGTCGGCGCCGACGCCGTCGACCGCGGTGCGTACGACGAGCTCCAGCAGCGCGTCGCGGTCGAGGTTCGAGGCGACGGCCTCGCCGAGACGGCGCATCGAGGACTGCACGCGGCCGCGCTCCTGGGAGAGCTCGGCGAGCCGGCGCTCCAGCTCGCCGGACATCTTGTTGAACTCCTCGCCGAGCGCGGCGAACTCGTCGCGGCCGGTGGTCGGCACCTGGGCGGAGAAATCCCCGGCGGCGAGCTTGCGCGCCGCCGTGAGAAACCCGGCGATCTCGCGCTGCAGCGTGCGCGAGACGAGCATCGCGCAGGCCAGCGCCAGGAGCAGGAAGCCGAGCAGGATGGCGGCCGCGAACGTGCGGTTGTCGGAGGCCGATCCGGCGTTGCCGGCCAGCGAGCCGAGTGTGAACACGCGGACGTTCTGGTTCGTGAAGGCGCCCGCGTCGCTGAAGCTCCGCACGCGGTAGTCGACGTCGTCGATCGTCAGCGGCTCGTTGCGCGCGGCCTCCAGCGCCTCGATGTCGACCGTGGGCAGGGTGCTACCGAGGATGCGAGAGCCGTTGAGGACGACGACGTGCAGGCCGGTGCGGTCGCTCTCGGTCGTCAGCGTGCGCACCCGTTTGGCGTACGTCGGGGCGTCGGTCACCGACAGGGCCAGGTCGCCCAGGTCGCGCCGGCTGCGCGACTGGACCGGCGCGATCGCCGGGGCGATCGCGGTGCGCACGCCGGCCTGGACGATGACCTCCCTGCCACGGACGACCACGATCCGCTCGATGCGCCGGCTCGACACGGGCAGCTCGCGCTGGCCGGCGATGATCCGCTGCGCGGCGGCCTGCGCCCGGGCGCGACCGCGGCGGCCGTCCTGCAACGCGCTTCTGAAGTCCTCGATCGCCGGCGTGCCGCTCCCACCGGCGACCTCCGCCAGCGCCGCCGCGGCGAGGCGGCGCTGCTCACCGAAGAGCTGGCTGGCGGTGCTGTGCTGTTGGGCGATCGCCGCGGCCGTCTGGCCCCGCTCGCTCTCGTCGATGAGACGGAACAGAAGAAACGTGACGGCGAGCATCGGCACGATGACGATGAGGACGAAGAACAGCGTCAGGCGATTGCGAAAGCTCACGTGTGCGGAGCGTATCGGCGCATCGGCGCGGTTCCCGCACCCCTGGATGCATGGGAATGAAGCTAGACTCCGTCGTCTCGGGGCTATAGCTCAGTTGGGAGAGCGCCTGGATCGCACCCAGGAGGCCGGGGGTTCGAGTCCCCCTAGCTCCACTCACTCACTCACTCACGGCAGGACCGGCTCACGGTCCTACCGGCGGCGCGTGCTCGTGGTCGTGCCCATCGTCGGCGGGCGGCGGCGGCGTCTTCACCGGCTGCGGCGCGGGGCGCGTCGGCGGTTGGCGCCGGTTCGGCAGCTTTGCGTCCCGGCGGGCCTTCAGCTTTCGCAGGGACTTCAGCGCCGGTTCGACCTTGTAGAGCCCGACCATGCCGCGCGACATGTGGTCCTCGCGGTGGCAGTGATACAGCCACGTTCCGGGATCTCGCTCGGTCCAGCTGACCCGGAAGCTCTCGGCGGGTCCGAGCGTACGCGTGTCCTCCGGCACGGGCACGCGCTCGCCCTTCACCCAGCGGTGGCCGTGCACATGGAACGTGTGATGCGCCGAGCCCAGCGCGAGCACGCTCCATTGGACGCGCTCGCCGACACGCGCCCGGAAGGTCGGCGTGTTGCGGATGAAGGCGCGGTTGTTGATCGTCTCGAAGTCGTGCGTCGTGTTGAAGAACACGACGAACTCGCGGTCGGGCCAGCGATCCTTCTTGCCGATGATCGACAGCGCGCCGTACATGCCCTCCTCGATCGCGTGGTGCATGTCCGGCGCGTGGTCGTGGTAGGGCCACACGCCCTCGGACTCGCTCAGCGCCCGCAGCTTGTAGGTCCAGGTCTGCCCCGGCATGACCTCGGCATCGGGGCCCGAGACACCGGGCACGAACGCGCCGTCGGAGCTCGGCGGATACTTCACACCGTGGAAGTGCATCGAGTGCGCGCGGCCGCCCGGTGGCTCCATGTTCTTGAAGTGCACGTTGATCGTGTCGCCCACCCTGGCGCGGATCAGCGGTCCGGGGACCTGGTCGCGCGGCTGGCTGCTCACGTCGGCGTTGCGCAGCGGCCTGCGCCAGTTCGCCGTCGTGCGCCGGAAGATCGTCGCGTTCATGAACCGCTCCTCGTGGGTCATCACCCGCCCCGAGATCGGGTCCAGGCCCCACGGCACCTGATCGAACACCACGGGAACCGCCGCGACCCAGATGTCGCGCTGGACCGCGTGCGCGACGTCCGCCGCCATCAGCCAGACCGCGGCGACGAGCAGCGCGTTGCGAAGCCAGGAGAACGGTCGACCGCGGCTCGGCATCAGCGGCGGACCTTGTCGCCCACGCCGCGGGAGATGCGATCGGACTTGTCGACGTAGAGCGTGTCCCGTCCGGCCGCGCCGTTGAGGCGGTCACGGCCACCGTTGCCGCGCAGGTGATCGATGCCGCGCCCGCCGTTGAGGTTGTCGGACCCGATCCCGCCGAACAGCTTGTCGTTGCCGGAGTCGCCGCGGATCTCGTCGTTGCCCGAGCCGCCGGTCAGGTGGTCGTTGCCGCTTCCGCCGCGGATCTCGTCGTGGCCCGAGCCGCCGTTGACGCGGTCCCGGCCGGCGCCGCAATCGATGTAGTCGTTGCCGGCGCCGGCGATCACGACGTCGTTGCCGCCACCGCAGCGGATGACGTCACGGCCCGACGTGCCGATGAGCCGGTTGTTGCCGGAGGTGCCGGTGATGACCTTGCCGCCGTTGCTCGGCGCGGGTGCGAACGGGTTCAGCGGAGCCGGGTTCGGGTCGAAGCCGGGCGTCGGCGTGGGCGCAGTGGGGGAGTTGGCGGAGCCGATGACCTCGAACGGCGCGCGACCCTCGGAGTGCTGCGCATGCTCGTCGGTCACGGCCGCCGAGACGACGTAGGAGCCTGCCGCGACGTTCGGCACCCTGACATCGGCCGTGAAGCTCGGGCCCATGCCGGTCGCCAGCCTTGGCCCGCTCAAGCCGTTCCAGTACAGGGCGACTTCCTGATTGGGGAAGTTCGCCGCCGTGACCGTGATGGTCGAGCCGCTCGGAGCACTCTCCGGGCTGATCGTCACGCTACCCGCCGGGACGCAGGCCCAGGCCAGCGACACCACCGTGAGCGGGACGGCAAGAACACCCAGAAATCCAACGTAGATGCGACGCGAGACCATCAAGATCCTCCTCGACAAGTTCATGGCACCACGACCGGCGCGGCTCCTGCCCTGCGGTCCCCGGTAGGAGCCCTCCACACAGTGTTCCACCACCCTAGCGCCGCGGCGGCGGTTGTCGCCGCCGGATACCCGCCTCGCGCCAACGACGAACAGCCCGCCGATGGCGGGCTGCTCGGTCCACGTTAGCGGTGCAGGCTCAGCTTGCGAGCGTCTCGCAGCCGGCGTACACGGTGTCCACCACACCGCCGTACCAGTTGCGGTCGACCTGCGCCCAGTCCGAGCCGGTGCCGCACTGCACGTAGTCGCGGGTCCCGCCGTCCTTGGCGTAGATGAAGTCGTTCTCCGCGCCGCCGTCGATGCGATCGACGCCGGGGCCGCCGTTGAGCGAGTCGACGCCGCCGCCGGCCCCGATGATGTCGTTGCCGTTGCCGCCGTAGATCGTGTCGCCGAACTGGCGGCCGTAGAGCTGGTCGTCGCCGTCGTCGCCGTGGATGAACGCGCGGTTGTCGACCGAGCCCATGACGTCGAGGTAGTCGTTGCCGGTCCCGCCGGTCATCGTGAAGGCGCGGCTGGAGCTGTACAGGTCACCCACGACGTAGTCGTGCATGTCGCCGGCGTTGATGCGGATGAAGCTCACGCCCGTGAGGTTGCAGCGCGCGTGGCCGGGCGAGAACCTGATGCAGGTCGTGCCGGCCTGGGGCTGCACGCCGCCGCTGTTGTTCTCGAGGATCTCGAGGTAGGTGTCGGTCAGCGTGACGCGCATGTTGTTCGTCTCGCCGGAGAGCGCGTTGACCGAGAGCGTGCCGCCCGACTGGTTGACCGTGGCGGCCGATGCAGCGGCGGGGGCGACCGTGGCGGCCGTGGCGGCGACGGCGACGGCGGCGAGAGCGGACCTCTTGAGCGTGGTGCGGAACATGGTGAGCCTCCTCGTGGGGCGCCGGCGTGGCGCGCTGTGGTTGATGAGCGCAAGGCTCGTCGACCGACGCGCCCGCGAACACCGGACCAAGGGCTAGACGTGCCCGACCCCTGACGCGGGTTCAGGGTCGTGTTCGGGGACGCCAAGTGAAGCTCACGCCGTCGTCGTTGCACCTAGCCCGGATGCTCAGACGCCATGGGCCGATCGCGCGCGACCCAGCGGGGGCAGCGACGTGGAGTCAGCCGGTCGATCGCCTTGTCGAACAGCGTGTTCTCCAACAACGCGTCGAACGCGCGGTCCTGCATCCGCTCGATCGCCGTCCGCGTCTTGTCGCGGTCACCAAACGCCAAGCCGAACCCGGCACCGCGTCCCCGCCACGGCCAGCGCAGCGAACAGCAGCCCGAAGACTACGAGCAGCATCGAGGCAAGCGCGCGTGATCGTAACCGACGCGTAAGCCCGTGCGGGTTGATTGACTGTCTGGCGAACGGCATGAGCCCCGCACGCGTCGACGACGACGCCGACGACGACCCGAGCTGCAGTTCGCGGCGCGCTGAGGGCGCGCCGGCCAAGGCGCAGACCGCGTGACCGAGGTTCTGCTGCTGCTCATCGCGCTGCTGCTCGTCGCCGCCTGCGGCGCGTTCGTGGCGGCGGAGTTCTCCTTCATCACGGTCGACCGGTCGAGCGTCGAACGGGCGGCTGCCGATGGCGACGCGCGCGCGGCCGGAATCCTGGCGGCGCTGCGGTCGCTCTCCACCCAGCTGTCGGGGGCGCAGGTCGGCATCACGCTGACAAATCTCCTGATCGGCTTTCTCGCCGAACCGGCCGTCGCACGGGTCGTCGACGGACCGCTCGAGGCGGCCGGTGTGCCCGACGGCTCGGTCAGCGGCCTGTCGGTCGTGATCGCCTTCACGCTGGCGACCGGTGTGACGATGGTGTTCGGCGAACTCGTGCCGAAGAACCTCGCGATCGCGCGGCCGCTCGAGACGGCCAGGGCCGTCTCGGGCTTTCATCGGGGGTTCACCCGCCTCTTCGGACCGGCGATCCGGTTCTTCAACCACACCGCCAATGCGATCCTGCGTCGCTTCGGCATCGAGCCGCAGGAAGAACTCAGGTCGGCGCGTTCGGCCCAGGAGCTGACGTCGCTCGTGCGCCGCTCCGCCGAACGTGGAACGCTCGAGCTTGAAACGGCCACGCTGCTGGAACGCTCGATCGCCTTCGGCGATCGGCACGCCGCGGACGTCATGACCCCCCGGGTCCGGATGGAGACGGTCGAGGCCGACACCAGCGTGCTCACCATGCTCGAGTGCGCGCGCCGCACCGGCCGATCGCGCTTTCCGGTGATCGACGGCGACAACGACCACGTCATCGGGATCGTTCACATCAAGTACGCGATGTCGGTCCGGCACGAGCGCCGCGGCGCGGTGCCGGTACGCGCGCTGATGGCGGAGCCGGTCTTCGTGCCCTCATCGGTCGGCCTGGACCGTCTGCTCGGTGAGCTGCAGCGCGGGGGCCTGCAGATGGCGGTCGTCGTAGACGAGTTCGGCGCCGTCGACGGCATCGTCACGCTCGAGGACCTCATCGAGGAGATCGTCGGCGAGGTCCGCGACGAGCACGACAGATACGACGACTCGATCCGCCGCCAACCCGATGGCGCATGGTCGCTCTCGGGCCTGCTGCGACCCGACGAGGTCGCGCGCGCCGTCGGGCTGGCGCTGCCCGAGGACGAGGAGTACGACACCCTCGGCGGGCTCGTGGGCTTCCGGCTCGGACGGATGCCCCGCGAGGGCGACACCATCAAGCTCGACACCCTCGATACCGAGCGCCGTCCCCAGCGCGTGATCCTGACCGTCTCGGCTATGGACGGGCTGCGCGTCGACCGCGTGCACCTCGACAGCACGCCACGCCCGTCGGGTGACAACCGGGGCGACGAGCGATGAGCACGGGATCGGCGATCGCGCTGTCCGTCGTCCTGCTCGGCGCCAATGCCTTCTTCGTCGGGGCCGAGTTCGCGCTCGTATCGGCACGGCGGACCACGATCGAGCCGCGCGCGCAGGCCGGCAGCTGGGCGGCGAAGATCACGCTGCGCGCGATCGAGAACGTATCGCTGATGATGGCGGCAGCACAGCTGGGCATCACGATCTGCTCGCTCGGCCTGGGCTACCTCGGCGAACCCGCGATCGCGCACGTCATCGAAGGTCCGCTCGAGAGCGTCGGCGTACCGGGCGGACTTCTGCACCCGATCGCGTTCACTGTCGCCCTGGCGATCGTGAGCTTCCTGCACGTCGTCCTCGGCGAGATGGTCCCCAAGAACCTCGCCCTCGCCGGCCCCGAGCGCGCCGCGCTCGCGCTCGGTCCCCCGCTCGCGCTGGTCGTACGCATCCTGCGCCCCGCCATCGTCTGTCTGAACGCGCTCGCCAACACGACACTGCGCCTCGTCGGCGTCACCCCTCAGGACGAGGTGACGAGCGCGTTCACCCGTGACGAGGTGGCCGGCCTCGTCGACGAGTCGCGGCGCGAGGGCCTGCTCGACCCACTCGAAGAGCGGCTGCTCGTCGGGGCCCTGAAGTTCGAGGACCGCGACGCCCGTTCCGTGCTCCTCCCGACGGGCGACCTCGTCATGGTCAACGACGCGGTGACGCCCGCCGTCCTCGAGCAGCTGGCCGGACAGACCAGCTACTCACGCTTCCCCGTCAGCGGCGACGGCAACATGATCGGGTACCTGCACCTCAAGGACGTCCTCGAGTTCAAGGACGAACACCGCCAGCGCCCGATCGCCCGGTCGTGGATCAGGCCGCTGCCCACGGTCAGGCAGACCGACCGCCTGCGCGCGATCCTCAGCACGATGCAGCAAAGCGGCGCCCACCTCGCCCGCGTCGCCGACGACCACGGCAAGACCCTCGGCGTCGTCGCGCTCGAGGACGTGCTCGAGGAACTCGTCGGCGAGATCCGCGACGAGGCCGGTCACACCGGGAGAGGGCGGGGCCGCCCCCCGCACCGCGCCGGCTAGCGAGACGCGAACCGAGCCCGGCCGCTGCACCCGTGAACCCTTGGCGGGTCAGTACCACTTTCCCTTCGCGAAGCCGCCGAACGCGACGAGTCCGATGAGCGTGATGATGAGCCCCAGCAAGAAGCTCCAAACGAGCATCACGACGATGCCCACGATGACCAGGATGCCGCCCAGGCCGATCCCGCCGATGTTTCCGCCGCTGCCGCGCTCTGCCGCCATCTGCTCCTCCGAGCTTTCGTTTGCACTGTGCGGCAGCCAGCCTGCGGGTCACGCCAGGCGCTGCCTCGCGAGGCTCCTACCCGCAAGCGCTGCCTCTCTAGATGGTGACGCAGTCTCGGCGCTCGGCGTCAGCGTGCCGCGCGAACCTCCACCCGGCCGTCGTGCACGCGCGCCTCGTACACGGGCTGCGGGTAGGCCGACGGGCCGCGCTCGACCGAGCCGTCGGCCAGGCGAAAGCGCGACCCGTGCCACGGGCAGGCGATGCAGTCGCCCTCGAGCTCGCCCTCGTGCAGCGGGCCGCCGCGGTGGGCGCAGCGATCGGCCATCGCGTAGATCGTGCCGTCGCGCTTGACGACGACCAGCGGCAGCTCGCCGGCCAGGGCGGCGGTCGGGCGGTCGTCGGAGAGCATGCTGGCGTCGAGCACCGCGGTCCAGTCCCCGGGCTCGGCGTCGAACGCCGTCTGGTTGACGCCGACGCCGCGCGCGAAGACGAGGTCCCCGCCGAGCCAGCCGCCGGCGCCCATCGCGCCCGCGCCCGCCAGACCGAACACCACGCCGGTGGTGTGCGCGCCGCGCCGGCGCGCGGCGAGCGACAGCCCGTACATGAGCGCCGCGGTGCCGTTGGCGGCGGCGTGCACCAGCCCCAGGCGTCGCACGGTCGGGTTGCCGGGCTCGGTGTCGGCCCAGTCCGTCCAGCCGGTCCACGCCGTCGGCGCCGCGGCCGCGAGGCCGATGCCGACGAGCTTCTGCGCCGCCGGGCGGCTCGACTCGCCGCCGACGAGGTCGAGGATCGTCGCGCTGGTCCAGGCGCCGATCGGCACGTCGGTCAGCAGCGGGTGCAGGGCGTGGCCGAGGAACACGCCGCTCAAGACGTCCTTGACGCCTCCGCCGGCCGGCATGATGCCGCGGATCTTCTTGGCGATGACGCTGCCGGCGCCGTCGAGCGCGGCACTCGACGCGACGATGCGCTCGCTGAGCGCGTGAGCGCGGGGTCGCTCAGCCATGGTGGGTCCTCTCGGGCTCGGGGAATCGGGAGGGCGGCGGGGCCGCCGTGACCATGCTCCTACCCGCGCGCGGGCGCGCCCTACTCCAACGCGTAGGCCACCGCCCGCACGACCGGCGCCGCCAGCGGCTCGGCCCGGCGCACGACCTCGGCGATGGCGAGCCCGGCGAGGACGTCCATGAGGTAGTGCTCGCCGAGGTAGATCACCGCGAACGCGGCGCCGCTGACGTAGAGCCAGCCGACCACGCCGTGGGCGACGCCGATCTCCGACAGCGCCATCGCCGTCATCGCCGCCGAGGAGATGTGGTCCGACGGCATCGAGCCCCACGGGTTGCCGGGCACCTCGTCGTCCTCGCTGGGCGGCGGCCGGTCGAGGACCTTGCAGACGACGTGGCGCACGACGCGGCGCACCTCGCCGTCCATCTGGCCGGCGACCTCCGACGCCCACCACGGCGGCGCGGTCGGCACGAACCAGTAAAACGGCGTCGTCAGGTGGTAGGAGGCGGCGAGCCGGCCGGCGGCGCGCGGAACGTACTGCGGGTGGCGCAGCAGTGCGTAGCCGAGCAGCACGTGCGGGAGAAACCACGACCCGTAGATCACGCACACGGCGCCGTCGAGCAGCGACACGCTCCCGCTGCGGCGCAGCGCGCGCTGCAGCCGCTGGCTCGGCGGCGCGCCGCCGCACAGCACGCTGTCGAAGCGAATCGGGTAGTCGACGTTCAGCCGCCGGCGATGCGTGCCCTCGTCGTCGGCCGGCAGCTCCCAGCTGATCTTGAACAGCCACATGTAGGCCATCCCCGCGGCCGCGTAGCGCACGCGGCTGCGCGGCGGCAGCGCGGCCGCGACGGCCAGCGGCGCCCCGCTGGCGATCGCGACGGCCAGCCACGGCGGCAGGTTGACGCGCTCGCGAAACGTCGTCAGCGCGATCGCCGCGGGGGCGTACGCCATCGCGCCGTAGTGCACCTGGCGCTGCAGGCGGCGCCGGCGGGTGACGCGGCGGCGGTACAGCGCGGCGCTCTCCATCCACTGCACGAGCAGCGGCCGTCGTTCCGGACCGCGGCGCCGGTAGCCGGCGGGGCGGCGCGAGCGATGGCGGGCTGGCCAGGCGGGCCGGGCGGTGTTCACGCTCGGCACTTGCCCCGCCGCGGCGCCGGGCCAAACGTAGGGTTAGGGTGGATCGCGGACGGGTACCGCGCCCCGGTTGGGGACGAGCAACGAGTTGGGGGTCAGGCAGCATGGCAACTGGCGCAAAGCCCGCTGGACGCAGGGGCACGGCGAACGGTGGCGCGGCCGCCCGGGACGGCGAGCCGCCCGAGGACCCCGCTCTCGAGGAGCTGCTGCGCGTCCTCACCGCCGCCCGCGACGGCGACTTCAGCGTCCGCCTGCGCGCCCGCCGCCGCGACGCCATGGGCGAGATCCAGCAGCGCGTCAACGAGCTGCTGGCGATCAACGCCCGCCAGGCCAAGGAGCTCGCCCGCGTCGCGCGGATCATCGGGCGCGAGGGCCGCATGACCGAGCGCGTCTCACTGGGCACGGTCGAGGGCACCTGGAGCGACACCGTCGACTCGGTCAACTCGATGATCGACGACCTGGTCCGCCCCACGACCGAGATCTCGCGCGTCATCCAGTCGGTGGCGCGCGGCGACCTGTCGCAGAAGATGGCGCTGACGATCGAGGGCCAGCCGGTCAAGGGCGAGTTCGCCGCGATCGGCAACACCGTCAACGAGATGGTCGACCAGCTCGGCTCGTTCGCCGACGAGGTGACGCGCGTCGCGCGCGAGGTCGGCACGGACGGCAAGCTCGGCGGCCAGGCGCAGGTCAAGGGCGTCAGCGGCACGTGGCGCGACCTGACCGAGAACGTCAACTCGATGGCCTCGAACCTCACCGACCAGGTGCGTCAGATCGCGGCGGTGACCACGGCGGTGGCCAACGGCGACCTGTCGCAGAAGATCACCGTCCCGGCCCGCGGCGAGATCCTCGAGCTCAAGGACACGATCAACACGATGGTCGACCAGCTCTCGTCGTTCGCCGACGAGGTGACACGGGTCGCGCGCGAGGTCGGCACGGAGGGCGTGCTGGGCGGCCAGGCCGAGGTCAAGGGCGTCGCCGGCACCTGGAAGGACCTCACCGAGAACGTCAACGTCATGGCGTCCAACCTGACCGACCAGGTGCGCCAGATCGCGGTCGTCACCACGGCGGTCGCGCAGGGCGACCTGACGCAGAAGGTGACCGTCGAGGCCAAGGGCGAGGTCGCCACGCTGGCCGAGACGATCAACTCGATGACCGACACGCTGCGCGTCTTCGCCGAGCAGGTGACCGGCGTCGCGCGCGAGGTCGGCACCGACGGCGTCCTCGGCGGACAGGCCGAGGTGCGCGGCGTCGCGGGCACCTGGAAGGACCTGACCGACAGCGTGAACGTCATGGCCTCCAACCTGACCGACCAGGTGCGCCAGATCGCCGTCGTCACGACGGCCGTCGCCAACGGCGACCTCGCGCAGAAGGTCACCGTCGAGGCCAAGGGCGAGGTCGCCACGCTCGCCGAGACGATCAACTCGATGACCGACCGGCTGCGCGTCTTCGCCGAGCAGGTCACGGGGGTGGCGCGCGAGGTCGGCACGGAGGGCCGCCTCGGCGGCCAGGCCGAGGTCGAGGGCGTCAGCGGCACGTGGCGCGACCTCACCGACAGCGTGAACCTCATGGCCAACAACCTGACCGGCCAGGTCCGCAACATCGCCCAGGTCACGACCGCCGTCGCGACCGGCGACCTCTCGCAGAAGATCACCGTCGAGGCGCGCGGCGAGATCGACGAGCTCAAGGGCACGATCAACACGATGGTCGACCAGCTCTCGTCGTTCGCGGCGGAGGTGACGCGCGTCGCGCGCGAGGTCGGCACGGAGGGCCGCCTCGGCGGTCAGGCCAAGGTCGAGGGCGTCAGCGGCACGTGGCGCGACCTCACCGAGTCGGTGAACTTCCTGGCCTCGAACCTCACCGACCAGGTGCGCAACATCGCGCAGGTCACGACCGCGGTGGCGACCGGCGACCTGTCACAGAAGATCGCCGTCGACGCGCAGGGCGAGATCGCCGAGCTGAAGGACACGATCAACACGATGGTCGACCAGCTCTCGGCGTTCGCCGCGGAGGTGACAAGGGTCGCACGCGAGGTCGGCACGGAGGGCAAGCTCGGCGGGCAGGCGACCGTCGAGGGCGTCAGCGGCACCTGGCGCGACCTCACCGAGAACGTCAACCAGCTCGCCGACAACCTCACCGATCAGGTGCGCAACATCGCGCAGGTGACGACCGCTGTCGCCAACGGCGACCTCTCCAAGAAGATCACCGTCGAGGCGCGCGGCGAGGTCGCGGAGGTCAAGGACACGATCAACACGATGGTCGACCAGCTCAACTCGTTCGCGGCGGAGGTGACGCGCGTCGCGCGCGAGGTCGGCACGGAGGGCAAGCTCGGCGGCCAGGCGACGGTCGAGGGGGTGTCGGGCACGTGGCGCGGGCTGACCGACAACGTCAACCTCATGGCGGGCAACCTGACCAGCCAGGTGCGGGCGATCGCCAAGGTCACGACCGCCGTCGCCAACGGCGACCTCTCCAAGAAGATCGACATCGAGGCCAAGGGCGAGATCCTCGAGCTGTCGGACACGATCAACACGATGGTCGACCAGCTCTCGTCGTTCGCGGCGGAGGTGACGCGCGTCGCGCGCGAGGTCGGCACGGAGGGGATGCTCGGCGGTCAGGCCGAGGTCAAGGGCGTCTCGGGCACGTGGCGCGACCTGACCGAGAACGTGAACTTCATGGCGTCGAACCTGACCAACCAGGTGCGCAACATCGCGCAGGTGGCCACGGCGGTGGCCAACGGCGACCTCAGCCAGAAGATCACCGTCGACGCCCGTGGCGAGATCCTCGAATTGAAGAAGACGCTGAACACGATGGTCGACCAGCTCTCGTCGTTCGCCGACGAGGTGACGCGGGTCGCGCGCGAGGTCGGCACGCAGGGCGTGCTCGGCGGTCAGGCCGAGGTCGAGGGGGTCAGCGGCACGTGGCGCGACCTCACGCAGAACGTCAACCAGCTCGCCGGCAACCTCACGACCCAGGTGCGGGCGATCGCCGAGGTCTCGACGGCCGTGACGCAGGGCGACCTCACGCGCCAGATCTCCGTCGAGGCGATGGGCGAGGTCGCGGAGCTGTCGGACACGATCAACCAGATGATCGCCAACCTGCGCGAGACGACGCAGAAGAACGCCGAGCAGGACTGGCTGAACACGAACCTCGCGCGGATCTCCGGGCTCATGCAGGGCCAGCGCGACCTCGCGACGGTCTCGCGGCTGATCATGTCCGAGATCTCCCCGCTCGTCAGCGCGCAGCACGGCGCGTTCTTCCTTCGGCACGCCGACCACGACAGCGAGCCGGAGCTGCGGCTGATCGCCAGCTACGGCTACCAGAAGCGCAAGTCGGTCTCCAACCGCTTCAAGGTCGGCGAGGCGCTCGTCGGGCAGGCCGCGCTGGAGGGCAAGAGCATCCTCATCTCCGAGGCGCCGGGGGACTACATCAAGGTCACCTCCGGCCTCGGCGAGGCGAAGCCGGTGAACATCGTCGTCATGCCGATCCTCTTCGAGGAGCAGGTGCTGGCGGTCGTCGAGCTGGCCTCGCTGCACCCCTTCTCCGACGTCTACCAGGCGTTCCTCGAGCAGCTCGGTGAGACGCTCGGCGTCGTCTTGAACGCGATCATCGCCAACCGCCGCACGGAGGAGCTGCTCGAGCAGTCCCAGTCGCTGGCCGAGGAGCTGCAGTCGCAGTCCGAGGAGCTGCAGAGCCAGCAGGAGGAGCTCAAGCGCTCCAACGCCGAGCTCGAGCAGCAGACGCAGTCGCTGCGCGCCTCCGAGGAGCTGCTGCAGACCCAGCAGGAGGAGCTGCAGCAGACCAACGAGGAGCTGCAGGAGAAGGCGGAGCTGCTCAGCCGCCAGAACCGCGACATCGAGATCCAGAACGCCGAGATCGAGCGCGCCCGGCTGGACCTCGAGGAGAAGGCCGCGCAGCTCGCGGTCAGCTCGAAGTACAAGTCGGAGTTCCTGGCCAACATGAGCCACGAGCTGCGCACGCCGCTCAACAGCCTGCTGATCCTCTCCAAGCTGCTGGCCGAGAACCCCGAGCGAAACCTCACCGACAAGCAGGTCGAGTTCGCCTCGACGATCCACACGGCGGGCGCCGATCTGCTGTCGCTGATCTCCGACATCCTCGACCTGACGAAGATCGAGGCCGGCAAGATGGAGATCAACCCGGCGACGACGTCGCTGTCGGGGATCCGCGAGTACGTCGCGCGGGCGTTCGCCTCGGTCGCCGAGCAGAAGGGCCTGGAGTTCGAGGTCCGTGCGAGCGACGCGGTGCCCGCCGAGATCTACACCGACGAGCAGCGCCTGCAGCAGATCCTGCGCAACCTGCTCTCCAACGCGTTCAAGTTCACGGAGGCCGGGCGCGTCGAGCTCGTCCTCGACGCGGCGCCGGCGGACACGCCGTACACGCTGAGCGTCACCGTGCGCGACACCGGCATCGGCATCGCCGAGGACAAGCTGCGGCTCATCTTCGAGGCCTTCCAGCAGGCCGATGGCACGACGAGCCGGCGCTTCGGCGGGACCGGCCTGGGCCTGTCGATCTCGCGCGAGATCGCGCGTGCGCTCGGTGGCGAGATCCGCGTGCAGAGCACCCCCGGCGAGGGCAGCTGCTTCGAGCTGCTGCTGCCCGCCTACCGCGAGCCGGCCCTCGCGCCCGGGCCGCGCGTCCCGGCCGATGGCGAACAGACCGGCGGCGACGGCGCCCGCGACGACGGCGCCCCGTCGGCGGGTCCCCCGGCCCTGGCCCCCGGCGCCGAGCTGCCCGAGGACATCCTGCCGCCGGCCGACGACGACCGCGGGCGGATCGCCCCCGGCGACCGCGTCGCGCTCATCGTGGAGGACGATCCCGACGCCTCGCTGCGCGGGCTCGTCCAGGCCCGCGAGCACGGCTTCCGCGCCGTCGTCGCACCGCGCGGCAATGCCGGCGTGACGCTTGCGCGCGAGCTGGCGCCCGATCTCATCCTGCTCGCCGTGCCGGTCGCCGGCGGAGCGGGGATCCTCGACCAGCTCAAGCACCATCCGCGCACCCGCCACATCCCGGTGTACGCGATGGGCGTTCCCGAGCAGCGCATCGCGGCGCTGCGCGCCGGCGCCGCCGGCTTCCTGCAGCGGCCCGTCGAGTCCGACGAGCTCGCGCGGACGTTCACGAGCGCGACGGCGTTCCTCGAGCGCCCGGTGCGGCGGCTGCTCGTCGTCGAGGACGACGAGGTCCAGCGGCGCAGCGTCGCCGAGCTCGTCGGCTCCGGCGACGACGTCGCGGTGACCGCCGTCGGGTCCAGCGAGGAGGCGCTCGAGGCGCTGGACGCCGAGCGCTTCGACTGCATCGTGCTCGACCTCAAGCTGCCCAGGACGACGGGCTTCGCGCTGCTCGACCACCTCCAGGACGACGAGCGCCACCGCGACGTGCCGGTCATCGTGCACACGGGCAAGGAGCTCACGCGCCGCGAGGAGACCCGCCTGCGCCGGTACGCGGACTCGATCATCGTCAAGGACGCCGCCTCGCCCGAGCGCCTGCTCGACGAGACGGCGCTGTTTCTGCACCGTCCCGAGGCCGCGCTGCCGGCCGACAGCCGCCGCGTCCTCGAGCAGCTGCACGCGCACGACGACGTACTGGCCGGCAAGCGCGTGCTGATCGTCGATGACGACGTGCGCAACGTGTTCGCGCTGACCAGCGCGCTCGAGGCGCGCGCCATGGAGGTGCGCTTCGCCGAGAACGGCCGCGACGCGATCGAGTCGCTCGACGCCGACCCGGCCGCCGACCTCGTCCTCATGGACGTGATGATGCCCGAGCTCGACGGGCACGCGACGACGCGCGCGCTGCGCGCCGATCCGCGCTTCGCGGACCTGCCGATCATCTCGCTGACGGCCAAGGCGATGAAGGGCGACCGCGAGAAGTCGATCGCCGCCGGGGCCTCGGACTACATCACCAAGCCGGTCGACATCGATCAGCTCATCTCGCTCATGCGGGTATGGCTTTACGGGTGACCGGCGATGCCCACGAGGCACGCGAGCGGCTGGAGATCGAGCTGCTGCTGGAGGCCATCCAGCGCGCCTACGGCTACGACTTCCGGGGGTACGCGCTGGCGTCGCTGCGCCGCCGGCTGTGGCACCGCGTCTACGGCGAGGGGCTGGAGACGATCTCCGGTCTGCAGGAGCGCATCCTGCACGAGCCCGCCTGCATGGACCGCCTGCTGCGCGACCTCTCGATCAACGTCACCGAGATGTTCCGCGACCCGAGCTTCCATCGCGCGTTGCGCGCGCACGTGCTTCCGCTGCTACGCACCTATCCGTTCATCCGGGTCTGGAACGCGGGCTGCTCGACCGGCGAGGAGATCTACTCCGTGGCGATCGCGCTGCGCGAGGAGGGCCTGCTCGAGCGCTCGCGGATCTACGCCACCGACATCGACGAGACGGCGCTGGAGCGCGCCCGGGCGGGCGCGTTCGCCCTGGAGCGGATGCAGCTCTACACCGAGAACTACCAGCGCGCCGGCGGCACGGACTCCTTCTCGGCCTACTACACCGCCGAGGGCGACGTCGCGCGCTTCGACCCCGCGCTGGTGGCGGGCACGGTCTTCGCCCAGCACAATCTGGTCACGGATGGATCGTTCAACGAGTTTCAGCTCATCGTGTGCCGCAACGTGCTGATCTACTTCGGGCCCGAGCTGCAGGAGAAGGTGCTGGGGCTCTTCGGCGCGAGCATGACCCGCAAGGGAATCCTCGCGCTGGGCCGCAAGGAGTCGCTGCGCCATTCGCGCCACGCCGCCGAGTACGAGCCGCTGGTCGAGGCCGAGAAGATCTTCCGGAGGCGCACATGACGCGCGTCGAGCTCGTCGCGGTCGGCGCCTCGTGGGGCGGCCTGCACGCGATCGAGATCGTGCTCGGCTGCCTGCCCGCCGACTTCGGCGCGGCGGTCGTGATCGCCCAGCACCGCCCGGACGACGGGCGCGACGGCGCGCTCGAGCACCTGCTCGACGAGCGCTGCGCGATACCCGTCTGCGAAGCCGAGGACAAGCTGCAGCTCGCGCCCGGAGTCGTGATCGTCGCGCCGGCGGGGTACCACCTGCTCGTCGAGCCCGGCGCCGTCTCGCTGTCGGTCGACGAGCCGCTGCACTTCAGCCGGCCGTCGATCGACGTCCTGCTCGGCTCGGCCGCCGATGCCTACGGTGCGCGCAGCGCCGGCGTCGTGCTGACCGGCGCCAACGCCGACGGGGCGGTCGGTCTGGCGAAGATCGCCGCCCGCGGCGGGACGACGATCGTTCAGAACCCGCAGACCGCCGAGCGCCGCGAGATGCCCGAGGCCGCGCTGTGGTCGACACCGGAGGCGCGCGTGCTCGAGCTCGACGAGATCGGGCCGGCGCTCGTCGAGCTCGCCGCCACGTCGACGCGCTCGCTGCCATGAGAGACGCGCGCTCGACCACCGCGGTCCTGCTCGTCGACGACCACGAGGAGAACCTGCTCGCGCTGGAGGCGATCCTCGAGCCGACCGGCTACCGCCTCGTGCGCGCGCGCTCGGGCGACGAGGCGCTCCGGGCCCTGCTGCGCGACGAGTTCGCGGCGATCCTGCTCGACGTCCAGATGCCCGGCATCGACGGCTTCGAGACCGCGCGGCTGATCCGCGCCCGGGAGCGCACGCGCAACGTCCCGATCATCTTCGTCACCGCGATCAGCAAGACGCCCGAGCACGTCTTCCGCGGCTACGACGCGGGCGCGGTCGACTACCTCTTCAAGCCGGTGGACCCGCTGATCCTGCGCTCGAAGGTCGAGGTCTTCGGCGAGCTCCACGAGCGCGGGCGCGCGCTGGCCGAGCGCGAGGAGCAGCTGCGTGCGACGTTCGAGGACGCGCCGATCGGGATGGCGCGAGCCGATCCGGACGGCCGCATCCGCCACGTCAACCGCGCGCTCGAGGAGACCGTCGGGCGCAGCGCCGCGGAGCTCGTCGGCCACACGCTCGACGAGCTGGGACCGCCCGCCGACATCGGCATCGACGCCGCCCGGCGCGACGAGCTCATGACGGGAGCGATCCGCAGGTACGAGTTCGAGCGGCGCCTCACCGGCCCGCGCGGGACGACCATCCCGGTGCTCGTCAGCGCGTCGCTGGCGCGGCCCTCCAACGGCGGGCGGCCCGACCTCATCCTGCAGCTGCAGGACCTGCGCGAGCGCCGCCGCGCGCAGCGCGACCGCGAGCAGCTCATCCGCGCGCAGTCGGCGCGCGCGCAGGCCGAGGCCGCCGCCGAGCGCCTGCAGATCATGCAGTCGATCGCCGCTGCGGTGCTCGACGCCGTCAGCCTGGAGGATCTCCTGCGCGAACTGCTGGACCGCATCCTCGACGCGCTCGACGTCGATCGTGTCGCCGCGGTCCTGACCGACGAGCCGCGCCCGATCAGAGCGCGGGCGGCCGGCGGTGTGGAGACGATCGTCGAGCGTGACGCGCGCGAGGCGGTCGTCGACGGGATCGTCGAGCGCGTCTCCCGCGAGCGCGGCCCGGTGATGATCGCCGACGTCCCCGCCGACGGCGTCGACGCGCACTCGCTCGGGGGCGCGATCACGTCGCTGCTGGCCGTCCCGCTCTTCGACGCCGCGCACGTCATCGGGTCGATCCAGGTCGGAACGCTCACGCGGCGCGACTTCGACCGCGAGACGATCGCCCTGCTGCGTCTCGCCGCCGATCGCGCCGGCCTGGCGATCGGCCGCACCCGGCTCTACGAGCGCGAGCGGCGCATCGCGCAGGAGCTGCAGCGCTCGCTGCTGCCCAAGCGCCTGCCCGACGTCGCGGGCATCGCGCTCGGCGCGCGCTACGAGCCCGGCGAGAACGGGACCGCCGTCGGCGGCGACTGGTACGACGCGATCGCGCTGCCCAGCGGCCGGGTGGCGCTGGCGATCGGCGACGTCGTCGGGCGCGGGATCGAGGCCGCCTCGACGATGGGCCAGATGCGCAGCGCGCTGCGGGCGATCCTCATGCAGGCCGACGACACCGGCAAGATGGCCGACCGCCTGAACCGCTTCACGCTCGCGCTCGGCTCCGACGAGGCGATCATGACGACCGTCGTGCTGGCGATCCTCGAGCCGGGCACGGGCACGCTGCGCTTCACGAACGCCGGCCATCCGCCGCCGCTGCTCGTCGGCGCGGGCGGCAACGCGGCCTACCTCGACGAGCCCCCCTCGCCGCCGATGGGCGTCCTGGCGACGCCGCGCTACAAGCAGCACACGCGGCGCCTGGAGCCCGGCGCGACGCTCGTCATGTACACCGACGGGCTCGTCGAGGAGCCGACCGAGGTGCTCGACGTCGGCCTCGAGCGCCTGCGCAGCGCGGCGACCGAGATGAGCACCGATGTCGAGGCGACATGCGAGCTGCTGCTCGATCGCCTGCGCGACGACACCGCGCGCTCCGACGACGTCACGCTGCTCGTCGTGCGCCTGCAGGAGACGCTCGGCGCAACGGTCGCCCTGGAGGTCTCCAAGGACTCGGGCGGGCTGTTCGCGATGCGCCAGACGCTGCGCCGCTGGCTCGTCGAGCACGGCGCCGACGTCGACGAGGCCGAGGACGTGATCATGGCCTGCAACGAGGCCTGCGAGAACGCCATCGAGCACGGCTACGACTTCGGCGACGACCTCTTCACGGTCGAGTTCTCCGCCGAGGGCGGCGAGATCTCGATCAACGTGCGCGACAACGGGACGTGGCGCGAGCCGCGCGAGCGCTCCGACCGCGGCCGTGGCCTGCCGCTCATGCGCAAGCTCATGGACGTCGTCGACGTGCAGCCGCGGCCCGGCGGCACGACGGTGCGGATGAGCCGTCGCCTGGCGATCGCCCCGGCGACGGCCGCCGGTCAGACGAGCGTCGGCTCGTCGGGCTGAGCGCCCGCCCCGGCGACCTCGCGCAGCTTGGCGATCGTCTGGCGCAGGATCCGCGAGACCTGCATCTGGCTGATCCCGATCGCGGCGCCGATCTCCGCCTGGGTCATGTCCTCCTCGAAGCGCATGCGCAGCATCTCGCGCGCGCGGGGGGACACCTCGGTCATGAGCCGATCGAGCTCGGCGCGCGTCTCGGCGCGCTCGATGTCGGGATCCACGGCGCCGAGCGTGTCCTGCAGCGACATCGCGTCGGCGGGGTCGCCCTGGGGCGCGTGCAGCGACAGCGCGCCGCGGGCGCTGCGGGCCTGCATCGCCTCGAGGATCGCCTCGTCGTCGACACCGACGGCGTCGGCCAGCTCGCGCGTCGTGGGCGACCGGTCGAGCTGCTGGGTCAGGCGGGCCAGCGCGCCCTCGACGCGCAGGGTGACCTCCTGGATGCCGCGGGGCGGGCGCACCATCCACGTCTGGTCGCGGAAATGGCGCTTGAGCTCGCCGGCGATCGTCGGGACGGCGAACGAGCTGAACGCGTAGCCGCGCGCCGGGTCGTAGCGGTCGATCGCCTTGACGAGCGCGACCGACGCGACCTGGACGAGATCCTCCAGCGGCTCGGCTCCGCGCTCGTAGCGGCGCGCCAGCGAGCGTGCCAGCGGCAGGAAGCGCTCGATCAGCTGCGCGCGCGCCCGGCGATCGCCCTGGTCCACCCAGGCGCGAAACAGGCGCAGGTCCTCACGCGCACGACGATCGCCCGCGGCCTGCGCGAGCGCTGCGTCCGCTTCACCGTCCGCGCAGGCGGCAGTTGGATTCGGTGCGGCCACGTTTTCACCTCAAGGCAGTCGTTCGTCTGATGACCGGCGAAACCTGTCGTACTGGTGACAAGCGAGGCGGTCGTCCCTGGCCGAGCCTCTACCCGGGCCACGGACGCCGAAAACCGGCGTTGCGTCACCAACAACGCGCCGGGTGGGCTAAGGTTGATCGACCTGCGCTCTCTGCTGACCGGCGGCCATCGGCCGCGGGGCACTTCTGGGGGGATCTGGCACCGCGTCTGGGCTCGTAGCGTCTCCATGCCCGCCGACCCGGTACGATCCTCCGCAGGAGACGGGAAAGGCTTGTCCGTTCGTGACGAGTCCAGAAGCTTTCGTAAGCCGAGGTGAAGCCGCCCAGGCGATCAGCAACGCACTCGTGCGACTGCTGCGTGACTACACGGGCCGCGGCCCGACGCAGGCCTACACGACGATCACCGAGTCCCATGTCATCGTCGTGCTGCGCGACGCGTTGCTCAAGGCCGAGCGCAGCCTCGTCAAGGACGGCCACTCCGACGCGGTCATCGACATGCGCCGCCGCTTTCAGCGCACGATGAAGCACGATCTCGTGGCGGCCGTCGAGCAGCACACCGGCCGCGAGGTCCTCGCCTTCCTCAGCGACCACCACATCGATCCCGACATCGCCGTCGAGATGTTCATCCTCAAGCCGCGCGGCAGCGGCGACGAGCGCCTCGACGCGGCCGCGTCAACGGACGGCGCCGGGGCCGACGGCTCGTCCGCGGGCTGAGCCGTGCCCGCGAACACCGAACCGCTCAGCCAGCCCGCGCCGCCGTTTCGCGTCGACGTGCACCCCGAGCGCGACACCGTCCGCGTCGCGCCGGTCGGTGAGCTCGACCTCGCGACGGCGAGCCTGCTCGAGAAGCAGCTGCACGAGCTGCGCAGCGCGGGCTTCGAGCACGTCGTCCTCGACCTGCGCGAGCTGACGTTCATCGACTCCAGCGGGATCCGCGTCATCGTCGCCGAGCACCGCTTCGCCGAGGACACCGAGCACGAGTTCTCGCTGCTCAGCGGCCCGCCCGCCGTCCAGCGCGCGCTCGAGGTCTGCGGCCTGCTCGGCCTGGTGCGCGCCGACGCCGGCTGACCCACCGCGCGTAGGCGCATCGCTCGTAGGGTAAGGTGCGGCCGAGGACGAAGTTCGGCATCGGACGGGCAACGTCAACGTGCTGGAAACTGCAGGGAAGACGAGCACTCGCGTGCGACACGGGAGCTCGGCGGCCGGCAAGGCAACGTCATCCTGACGCGAGGGGGCACCCATGCCGAGCCGTACAGTGGATCCGAGCGCCCGCGTTCCCGGCGAGGCCGCGCTGTTTGCCCGCTTTCACGCCACGCGCGACGCCGCCGCTCGCGAGCAGCTCATCGAGCGCTTCCTCCCGCTCGCCCGCAGCATCGCCCTGCGGTTCTCCTCGCGGCGTGACACGCTCGAAGATCTGCTGCAGGTCGCGACGATCGGCCTCATCAACGCGGTCGACCGCTTCGATCCCGCCCGCGGGGTAGCGTTCTCGACGTACGCGGTGCCGACGATCTCCGGCGAGATCAAGCGCTACTTCCGCGACCGGACATGGTCGGTGCGCCCGCCGCGCGCCCTGCAGGAGCTCGCGCTGCGCGTCGACGCGGCGGTCGTCGAGCTGACCGAGGACCTACGCGCCCCGACCGTCGCCGAGCTGGCGGAGAAGCTCGACGAGCCGCAGGAGCATGTCCTCGAGGCGCTGCACGCCCACCACGCGCGCTACGCCGTCTCGATGCAGGCCCAGCTCGGCAGCGAGGACGACGGCACGGCCCGGCTGGAGGATCGGATCGGGCTCGACGACGACGCCTACGACGTCGCGGAGGAGCGCGTCGTGCTCGAACGCCTGCTGCGGATGGTCACCGAGCGCGACCGGCGGGTGCTGCGGATGCACTTCGAGCTGGACATGACGCAACGCGAGATCGGCGACGTCCTCGGCGTCAGCCAGATGCAGGTCTCGCGGATCATCCGCCATGCGTTGCAGCGCATGCGCCTCGGCGCCGCGCGCTCCGAGGAGCTGCTCGTCAGGGCCTGACCGCGCTCGGCGGTGCGTGCATGGCAGATGCGGCCGCGGGTACACGCTGGCCGCGGTGCAGACCGTTTCCCACGCTGACGAAGGAGGCATCCATGGCTGAGCGTCTCGCTCGCCCCCCGGCCGGCAGTTCCGGCCCAGCCGGCGCCGACCCCGGCGAACTGCCGATCGGCGAGCTGCTCAAGCGCGCGAGCGAGCAGACGTCGCGGCTCGTCCGCGAGGAGCTGCGCCTGGCGCAGCTCGAGATGCAGCAGAAGGCCAAGCACGCCGGCATCGGGGCCGGGCTGCTCGGCGCCGCGGGCATCGTGGCGCTGTTCGGCGTCGCCGTGCTCATCGCATGCATCGTGCTCGCGCTGGCGACCGCGATGGACGCCTGGCTGGCGGCCCTGATCGTCGCGCTCGTGCTGCTGGCGGCGGCCGGCGGCATGGCGCTGGCCGGCAAGCAGGAGGTCGCCGAGGCCGCGCCCGCCAAGCCCGAGCGCGCGATCGACAGCGTGCAGGACGACATCGGGGAGATCAAGGCGAGGAGCGCCCGATGAGCACCGATCCCGAGGAGAGCATCGCGGCGGCCCGCGCGCAGGTCGAGCAGACGCGCGAGGAGCTCGGCCAGACCGTCGAGGCGCTGGCCTACAAGGCCGACGTCAAGAGCCGCGCCCACGACAAGGCCGAGGAGGTCAAGGCGCGTGCCGAGGGCGCGGCCGAGCAGGTGCGGGCGAAGGTCGCCCCCGCCGCCGAGCAGGTCAGGGCGAAGGCCGGTCCGACGGCCGTGCAGGTCCGCTCCCGCGCGCAGGAGCTGCCGCCACCGGTGCTGGCCGGAGCCGCGGCCGTGCTGCTCGTGGCGATCGTCGTGCTGCGCCGGCGGCGCCGCGCCCCCTGAACGTCAGCGGCGCGCCGACGACGCGGGCGCCGCCGCGTTGTCGAGCGCCTGCACGCGATGTGCCTGGTGCTCGGCGACCTGCGCGCCGGACTGGGTGGCGTTGGCCTTGGCGCACAGCAGCGTGAAGCCCGATTGCAGGATGTCGTTGATCGCCGCGGTGGCGAGCACGCCGGCCACGATCCGGCCCTCGCGCGGGCGCACGACCCGCAGGCCGACGAGGCCGAGCGAGCCCCATGTGCCCAGGCAGCGCGGACAGGTCACGAGCTCGCCGAGCACGTAGCGCAGGCCGCGGCCGCGCGGCCGGCGATCGCCGTCGGCGCTGTCCTCCTCGACGAGCGGCTCGCGGGCCCACACGCCGACCTTCTCCTTGGCCAGCGCCTTCGTCAGCGCGAAGGTCGCCAGCCCGTACACCGGTAGCTCGGCCGGCCCGGGCCCCGTCCTGTCGTCGCGCGCGGTTGCCCGCAGCAGCGCGGTCAGCAGGCCGGCCCAGGCGACGTTGACGGCCGCGTAGTCGTGGGGCTCGGTCGGGGTCTGCGAGACGTTGTCCATGAGCGCCCGGCTACCCCTCCGGCCGCCCCCGCTCACCCGCTGCTCGCGCGTAACGCGCACGGGCTCCCGCGATACTCGACCGCCATGGCCGCCGCGTTTGACTTCGACGCCTATCGCAGCGCCTTCGAGAGCAAGGACGTCGGGCGCTGGCTCGCCTTCTACTCCGACGACGCCGAATGGATCGAGTACCGCCACAGCGACCCGCCGCGGGCGCCGAACGTCATGCGCGGCAGCAGCGAGATCGGCGCGTTCCTCGAGCGGGTGGCGGCCATGCCGATCGACCTGCAGCTGTCGCGCGAGGTGCTGGGCGAGGAGCGCATCGCGTTCGCCTGCACGGTCGACCTCGGCGACGGGAAGCGGATCGTCGAGCACGTCATCGCCGACGTGCGCGACGGCCGGATCGTGCTCCACGTCGACGTGGAGGCGTGGGACTAGCGTCAGCCGCAGAGCGCGCTGACCTTCATCCAGCCCTTGTTGCGCGTGTCGGTGATCACCCGCGCCCACTCGCCCGACGGGCTGCGGCGCAGGATCGAGACCGGCTGGCCCTTGAACACCGTGCCTTCGAACAGCTTGCCGGGCTCGCGGTACAGGTACGCCGAGCTGTCGCACACGCGCCCCCTCGTCTCGCCGGCCTGCGTCGGGCGGGGGTTGTCGGTGATCGAGCCGGCCGCGTCGGCGCGGCGGCACAGGACGCCGACCGTCACGTCGTAGTCGCGCGGCAGGATCGCGCGGCCGAAGTCGATCCGCGCCCGGGTCGAGTTGCCGATGATCGTGCCCCTCGACAGGCCGTAGCTGAGCGGAAAGCGCTGCTCGGGCGCCTACAGCCCGGCGACCTTCATCGCCCCCGGGCAGGCGAGCGTGACGCTGCGCCGCTCACCGTCCTGCGGCGCGCCGGCGGGGACGCGCACGCGGGCGGTGACGAGCGCGGTGCCGCGCGGCACGGCGTCGCCGGTGTTCACCGCGCGGCCGGTCAGCGGCTTGATGCCCTTGAGCACGAACGGCGCCGCCTCGCCGCTGCTGCGCGTGTCGGTGGAGAGCACGAGCACCCCGCCGGTGGCGGCGATCGCGATCGCGGCGGCGGCGCCCGCCGCGGCCTTGCCGCCGCCGGTGCCCAGCAGCTTCGCGACGCCGGCCAGCAGGGGCAGCCCGATGACGGGATCCAGCGCGTGCAGCTGCCTGCTGAGCTTGCGCAGGTCCTGCGCGTAGGCGCGGCAGGCGGCGCAGCCCTCGAGGTGGCGCCGCACGTGCTCGGTGGGGCGCACCCCGCGCTCGTGGGCGTCGAGCAGCGCGGCCTGGATGTCGGCGTGATCAGCGTCGCGCGCGGCGCGGGTCTTGAGCAGATTCTCGCGCGCCCGCGTGGCCAGCATCTGGGCGGCGGCCACGCTGACGCCGAGCTGCTCGGCGACCTGCTGGGGCGTCTGGTCGTCGAGTTCGCGGGCCAGCAGCGCCGTGCGCTGGCGGACGGGCAGGTCGGCGAGGTCGTCGACGAGCCGGCGCATGGTCTCGCGGCGCCTCAGCACGGCCTCGGGGTCCTCGCGCTCGTCGGGCAGCCCGGCCTCGTCGCCCAGCGACGCGTCGCCCCAGCGCGCGCGGCGCACCTCGTCGATCGCCCGGTTGCGCGTGAGGCGGTACAGCCACGGGCGCAGCTCGTCGGGTCCGCGGCCCTCGCGCAGGATGGTGTGGGCGCGGATGAGGACGTCCTGGACGACGTCCTCGGCGTCGTGCTCGGAGCGGCGTAGCAGGGAGCGGGCATAGCGGGTCAGCGGCTTGCGGTGGCGGGCGTCGAGCTCGGCGAACGCGGCGCCGTCGCCCGCCGCGACGCGGCGGGCGAGCTCGGCGTCGTCGTGACGGGAGCGCTGGAGGAGCGGGGACATACGGTCATCGACGCTAGCGGCACGCCGGGGTGGTCCGGCGCGCCGCTGTGTCGGGGGATGGATGCCTAGCGGACGAGCCCGTAGATGCGGCCCTCGACCTCGCCGTCGGCGTTCGGGTTGGCGTAGGCGCGGACCTGCACCTTCGTCCTGCCGGCGTAGCTGGCCCGGTTGACGACGACGAAGCCGACGTCCTGGCCCTCCTTCGTGCCGAGGCCGCGCAGGCGCTTGCCGTGGATCGCCTTGATGTTGAACGTCGCGGTCTGGTCGCCCTCGAGCGTGACGTTGCGGTACACGAGGCGCGCGCCGGTGGGCAGGCGGTCGCCCTTCTTCAGGCCGCTGCCGGGGATCGTCAGCGGGGCGGTCCCGGCGGTCGAGGTGTGCTGCTTGGACACGATCGGCGCGTCGGCCGCGGCGGCGATGCCGGCGCCCGCGAGAAGTGCGGTGATCGTGGCGGCGGTGAGCTTGCGTGTGATGGTCATGGCTGTTCTCCGTGGGATCTGGGTGGGTCTCTGCTTCGACCACGGATGGGCCGGCCGCATCCAACGGACCTTCTCGTCCTGGCGCGTCGGCGCTCTATGCGGACAAGCGCTGCTGGGCGAGCCGCGCGCTGCTGATGGCGATCGCCTCGGGGTTCTCGTCGACGAGCACGAAGCGCCGGCCCAGCTCGCCGCAGACGGCGCCGAGCGTGCCCGAGCCGGCGAACGGGTCCAGGCACCAGCCGCCGGGGCGCGAGGACGCGGCGACCATCCGGCGCACGATGCCGGCCGGCTTCTGCGTCGGGTAGCCGGTCTTCTCGCGGGAGTTCGTCGGCACGATCGTGTGCCACCAGCAGTCGCTCGGGCGCTTGCCGCGGGCCGCCTTCTCGGGCCCGACGAGGCCCGGGGCCATGTACGGCTCGCGGTCGACCTCGTCGTCGTCGAAGTGGTAGCGCTCGCGGTCCTTGACGTAGACGAGGATCGTGTCGTGCTTGGCCGGCCAGCGGCGTTTGGGGCGCCCGCCGTAGTCGTAGATCCAGATCAGCTCGTTGAGGAAGCACTCCGGCCCGAAGAGCTCGTCGAGCGCGAGCTTGCAGCGATGCGACTCGCGGTAGTCGAGGTGCAGGTACAACGTGCCGTGCGGCGCCAGCAGCTCCCGCACGCGCTCCAGCCGCGGCGCGAGGAAGCCGGCATAGTCGGCGAAGGCGTCGGCGTAGCGCAGCTCGCCGCGGCGCTGCTCGCTGCCGGTGTTGAACGGCGGGTCGAGGTAGGCCATGTCGAACGCGCCGTCGGGCAGCGTGGCCATCGCGGCGAGGTTGTCGCCCGCGATGAGCAGGTCGTCGTCGAGCAGGGTGGGGGCGCCGGCCCGCAGGGTGCGCATCGTGGGTGCAGCCTACGGCGGGGGACGGTCGCCCCCGCCGGGGTCCGCGGCGTCGAGCGGCGGCCAGGCGAGGACCACCGAGGTCTCGATCTGGCGCTGCGGGATCGTCCAGTACTCCTCGAGCAGCGCGGCCGCGCGCTCCGGCCGCACGAGCGCGAAGCCGTGGCGCTCGTAGAAGCCGATCGCCCACCCGGCGGCGGCCCACGTCCCGACGAGCGTCCGGCGGGTGCTGCGTCGCAACAGATGCTCGAGCAGCGCACTGCCGATCCCGTGCCCCTGGTGGGTGGGGGCGACGTAGGCATGGCGGATGAGGTCGACGTCGCGCACGGGCTGGATGCCCATGGCGCCCGCGAGCCGGCCGTCGAGCTCGTACCCCCAGAACGCGACCCCGCGGGCGATCTCGGCGTCGAGCGCCGCCGCCGGCATGTAGGGGTCGCGCCAGCGATCGGCGGCGATCACGCCGCGATAGGCCTCGGCCGCCGCGTTGACGATCGCGAGGATGGCGCCGCGCTCGTCGTCGCGACAGGGCCGGATCTGGGACACGGGCGCAATCTACGGCCACCCGCCGGCGGCCGCGATTGCCCGCGCGTGATCGCGGGGTACGCTCGCCGGCATGCTCCGCCGCGCCGCTGTCGTCGTCGTGCTCTGCGCAGGTCTCGTCGCGGGCTGCGGCAACACCGACGTGCAGCCCGACCTGTCGCAGGTCGAGCGTCGCGTCGGCACGCTCGTCGGCGACAACGAGGGCGGCGCCGCGGAGGCCAGGTGCACCGAGGCGTCCGCGGATCGCGCCTACGAGTGCGAGGTGAGCGTGAACGGCCTGAAGAGCACCTACGGCGCGCGCGTGAGCGCCAACGGCGAGAAGATCGAGCTCGAGCAGCGCTGACGACGCGGCGCGGGCGCACGATTTGCGAGGGTGTGGGCGGATGGCGTCCCTCGTTCGCCGCGTGCTCGTGCTGCTCGTCGTCGTCGTCCTCACGGTCGTCGCCGTCGTCGTGCTGTTCGAGGACGAGACGTCCAGCCCGCCGCTGGTGCCCGGCACGACCGTCGACAACGACCCGCTGGCCTACACCGAGGGCCGCGAGGACGAGTTCGCCGCCGCCGCCGCCCGCGGCCACGCGCACGTCATCTACGCCAAGTCGCCGGGCGGGGCGCGCGCCAGCGCCCAGCGCGTCGCGCAGTACCGCTCGCTCGTCGAGGCGGCCGCGGAGACCGCCGACGTCGAGCCCGACACGCTGGAGGGGCTGGTCCTGCTCGAGAGCGCCGGCCGCGCGGACGCCGCCGCCGACCCGCAGCTCGAGGGCGCGGTCGGGCTCACGCAGATCCTCGCCGAGACCGGCCGCAACCTGCTGGAGATGCAGGTCGACCCGGCGGGCGCGCGCCGGATCGGGCGCTCGCTGCGCCGCGCCGAGCGCAAGCGCGACACCGCGCTGGTCGAGCGCCTGCGCGAGCGCCGGCGGCGCATCGACGAGCGCTTCGATCCGCCCAAGGCGCTCGCCGCGACGGCGCGCTACCTGCTCATCGCGCGCGAGGAGCTCGGCCGCACCGACCTCGCCGTGCAGAGCTACCACATGGGCATCGGCAACCTGCAGAACGCGCTGCGCGACTACGGCGAGGACGAGATCTCCTACGCGCGGCTGTACTTCGACTCCACGCCGGTCAACCACGCGAAGGCCTACCGCCGGCTCGCCGCGCTCGGCGACGACTCCGCGACGTATCTGTGGCGCGTCATGGCGGCGCGCGAGATCATGCGCCTGTACCGCTCCGATCCCGACGAGCTCGATCGCCTGTCGGAGCTGCAGAACGCGAAGAACTCCGCCGAGGAGGTCCTCCATCCCCAGGGCGAGACGGAGCAGTTCGCCACCCCCGACGACCTGCGCGCGGCCTATGACGACGGGCTGATCGTCGCCCTCCCGCGGGCCGACCTGCTCGAGCGCGGCATCGCGATCGACCGCGGGATGGGCGAGCTGGCGAGCCGCCTGAAGCGCTCCCGCACGACCTACCGCGGCCTGCGCAAGCCCGCCCTGGACCTGCTGGCCTACGTCGGCGCCGCCGTCAAGGAGATCTCCGGCGCCGAGCCGCTCGTCGTCACGAGCACCGTGCGCGACCGCGCCTACCAGCGCCTGCTGCTGCGCCGCAACCGCGAGGCGACGCCGAACTACTCGCTGCACACCACCGGCTGGTCGTTCGACATCCTGCGGACCTACGCCTCGCGTGCCCAGGCGCTGGCGTTCGAGTTCATGCTCGGCCGGCTGCAATCGCACAACCTCATCGCCTGGGTGCGCGAGCCGGCGGCGATCCACGTGACGGTGTCGGCCGAGGCAGAGCGGCTGGCGGCGGTCGTCAGCCCGTAGCGGCGGGCGGCGGGCCGAACAGCTCGTCGAGCGGGAGGGCGAGGCCGGGCAGCAGCGGCGAGGTCAGCGCATCGCCGCGCGCGAGCTCGAGGCAGACGTCGAACGTCGCCGCCTGCGGGGTGGAGCGTCGGTAGACGAGGATCACGTCGGCGGCGGTGTCGACGAGCCAGAGCTCGGGCAGCCCGTACTGCTCGTAGCGCGCCATCTTCGGCCCGATGTCGTACCGCCACGTCGAGGGCGAGCGGACCTCGGCGGCGATGTCGGGCATGGGCTGGGGCGCCGTCTCGGATCGGCCGGGTTCACGGCCTCCGCGGTACCACATGACATCGGGCCCGAACCAGTTGTGCTCGTCGAGCTCGACCGCGATCTCGCTGGTGACCTCGCCACGGCCGGCCCCGTCGCGAGTCCAGAGGGTCAGCGCGACGACCAGGTCGAGGACGACGCGCTGATGCAACGCCCGCGGCTGGTTGACCACGACCTCACCCTCGATGAGGGTTGCCCACCGCTGCTCCGGCAACGCGTGGAACTCCGCCACGGTCATCCGCTGCGCTACGGCCATCGTGCTGTCCATCGTAAAGCCCTCGTCGCTCGCCGCCCACACCCGATAGAGGTGCGGACGGCGCACGATTCGCCCCCGCTAGTCGAGCAGCTCGCGCACGTGCGCGGCGACGTTGGCCGGCGTGATGCCGAGCTCCTCGAGGATCTTCTCGCCGGGCGCCGAGGCGCCGAAGCGGTCGATCGACACGATCGCATCGGCGTAGCGCTCCCAGCCCATCCGCACGCCGGCCTCGACGGAGACCGTCGGCAGGTCGATCGGCAGGACGGCGGTCTTGTAGTCCTCGTCCTGCTGCTCGAAGAGCTCCCACGACGGCATCGACACGACGCGCACCGGCACGTCGAGCTCCTCGGCCGCGGCCAGCGCGACCCAGACCTCGCTGCCGGTGGCGATGATGATCGCCTCGGGGTCGTCTGCGTCCTCCAGCACGTAGGCGCCCTTGCCGACGCCGTCGACCGCGCCGTACTTCTCGCGATCGAGCACCGGCAGGTCCTGGCGCGAGAGCACGAGCGCCGCCGGGCCCTCGAGATCCTCGATCATGACGCGCCACGCCTCGGCCGTCTCGTGTGCGTCGGCGGGACGCAGGACGACGAGGCCGGGGATCGCACGCAGCGCCGCGAGGTGCTCGACCGGCTGATGGGTCGGACCGTCCTCGCCGAGCGCGACCGAGTCGTGCGTGAAGACCCACGTGCACGGCAGGCCGGTCAGCGCCGACAGGCGGATCGCGCCGCGCATGTAGTCGGCGAACTGCATGAACGTCGCGCCGTAGGGCCGCACGATGCCGCCGTGCGCGGCCATGCCGTTGACCGCGCCGCCCATGCCGTGCTCGCGCACGCCGAAGAAGACGTTGCGCCCGGCCGACTCGGCCGTGTAGCGCGCGGAGTCGGGGAACTCGGTCTTCGTGGACTCCGACAGGTCGGCCGCGCCGCCCACCATCGTCGGGGTGAACGGCTCGAAGGCGGCCATGACCTTGGCGCCCGCGCTGCGGGTGGCCACCTTCGGCTTCTCGGACCAGTCGATGTTCGCCAGCTTGTCCGCCAGGCCGGGGAGCGCCTTGCCCTCCCAGGCGAGGTCCCACTCCTTCGCAAGCTCGGCGTTCGCCTCGCGCCAGGCGTCGAAGCGCTCCGTCCACTCGGCGTGCTGCTTGGCGCCCTCCTCCTTCATCGAGGCGGCCGCGTAGGCCTCGTCGGGGACGTAGAACTGCTTGTCGGGATCCCAGCCCATGACCTCCTTGGTCAGGCGGACCTCGTCCTCGCCCAGCGCGGCGCCGTGCGCCTTGCTCGAGCCGGACTTGTTGGGCGACGGGTAGCCGATGACCGACTTCACGCGGATGAGCGACGGCTTGTCCTCGACCTTCTGCGCGTTCTTGATCGCGGCCTCGAGCGCAGCCATGTCGTTGGCGTCGTGCACCGCCGAGACGTGCCAGCCGTAGGCC